>CAMWVP010000031.1 GCA_947177735.1 uncultured Clostridia bacterium | reverse complement strand
TTACCAGATTTTTGCCTATCTCTCAATATTTTTTTGCTTGTTTGTCCAATATCTACTGTAGCGCAACACATAATAATAACTTCTCTTATGTTTCACGGGTACCGAAACGGTACTCGAGGAAGTGTAATGAAACACATTACACCCATGAAAAACAAAACCGCCCCGCAAGCCACAAATGGCTTCACAAGACGGTTAATGGTCGGAGTGACGCGATTTGAACGCGCGACCTCAGCATCCCAAATGCCGCGCCCTACCAACTGGGCCACACCCCGAAATGAGATCGATAAAACACCAATTTAATTTATTATATACTATTTTCCCAGATTTGTCAAGTGCTTTTTGTACTAGTGTACTTGTCTCATTGAAAAATGAAAAGAAAAGCGATATAATAGAGGTGATGTGGGAAGGGAGAAAAGACGACAGAAAAGATACAATGTAGCGCTGACAGAGAAAGATATAAAGGAAATAACCGTAAACTGAGAAGCAAAAGCACGCCCAAAATGATAATTCGTAAGTGTCGGACATTGTTGGATCTGGACGAGACACATAAGAAAGTGCTTACACGAGAACAGTGTACAAACTCCAATGGAGTTAGTGTAACTACGGTGGTTCATACTGCGACGACATTCACAAAAGGTGGAGTGAGAGAAGCGCTGTCAAGCAAACGAAGCATCAATTCGGACAATTTGCACAGAAAACTTTGCGGACGAGCCGTTGCTGACAATTAAGGAGTGCGCGAAATATATGAGCGTACCGTACGATACATATCACGGATGGATATCGGCGCACAGAAACAAAAGAGACAATGCGTTCAGGGGTTCGGAGAATTTTTCTTCGGATGAGCAGAAAGAAATAGCGCGTCTACTGTCTTAACGGTGACGGTCAAGCGTAAAAAGAAATAATATTCATCCCGGGCAATTTAAAGCTGCTCGGTATTTTTTAGAGCATATATTTTAATCTCTTTGTCGTTTGGGAACGATTCTTTCCTATCGCCGCGGTTATTATTTTTGAATATATATTGCATTTTCCCGGGTAATAGTGTATAATTAAAGTAAATAATCCGAAAGGTAAGGTAAATATGAAACGCTTTCTGTCTATTATTACCGCACTTGGTATCGCGCTGTCGCTGACGGCTTGCGCGGATAACGCCGAGAGCTCCGCCGTTGACAGTTCGTCGAGCTCGAGCAGCTCCGAAAGCCCGTCGAGTTCCACGTCAAGCTCGAGCAGTTCAAGCTCATCAAGCTCAAGCAGTTCAAGCACATCATCAAGCAGCAGCTCGTCATCGTCAACAACGTCCTCGACAAGCAGCGAGGAGAGCAGCGAAAGCACGGAGAGCTCGTCGGCGGCACCCGAAAGCACCTCGGTCGAAAGCACTGTTGAGAGTACGATCGAAAGCACAATCGAGAGCACGATCGAGAGCTCGGGCAGCACCTCCGAGAGTGCGGCTGAAAGCTCGTCGACAGCTACCGTCTCTACGGTGTCGAGTTCGACGACTACCGCTTCAACGGTCGCTTCAAGCAGCTCCTCGTCGTCCGGCAGCTCGTCAAGCAGTACGGCGGCTACTCCCGAGGAATCCGAGCCGACGGTCAAGCCCGTACTCTCTAACCCCAACGCCTCGCCGGAGGCGGTTCGGCTGTACGAGTATATCTGCGACACATACGGGAGCGCTATCATCTCCGGGCAGCAGGAGTCCACGTGGATGGGCAGCGAGCAGTATGAGTTCGACTATATCTACAAGAATACGGGCAAATACCCCGCGATACGCGGTCTGGACTATATGAACGACGACTTCGCGGGCGTGAACAGGCGCGCCGAGGAGTGGCACGACCGCGGCGGCATAGTCACTATATGCTGGCACTGCGGCTATGACTTCAGCGGGAGCTGGAGCGAGTGTATGAATACCGAGCGCAAGGACTGGAATCAGGCGCTTATGGAGGGTACTCCCGAGTACAATAAGATGATCGAGCAGATGGATAAGGCCGCCAAGGCGCTCAAGGAGCTTAAAGACCGGAATATCGCCGTGCTGTGGAGACCGTTCCACGAGCTGGATGGAGGTTGGTTCTGGTGGAGCAAGGGCGGCGCGGACAGCTTTAAGGAGCTGTGGCGCATCATGTACCGCCGCTACACCGACTACTGGGAGCTTGACAACCTCATATGGGTCCTCGGCTATTCGGGCAACGGGCGCGGCTATGAGAGATGGTATCCGGGCGACGAATACGTTGATATCGCGGGCGCGGATTCCTACAATGATGGCGCTAATCAGGGGTTGTACATGAAGGTGCGCGAGGTCGTCGGGGAGGAGATGCCGATCTGCTTCCACGAATGCGGACGTATCCCTACGGTCAAGCAGCTGCAAAACGGCAAGGCGGGCTGGGTGTGGTTTATGACCTGGCATACCGAGCATATCACCGACCACAACCGCACGGACGATCTGAACGCCATCTACAATGACGAGTACGTCATTACGCTTGACGAGCTGCCGCCGCTCTAAGGAGGAAAATTATGTATATCGCAAACGAAAAAAGGTACGACAAAATGATTTACAGACGCTGCGGAAAGAGCGGTCTCAAGCTCCCCGCCGTGTCGCTCGGGCTTTGGAAGAACTTCGGTCATAAGGGTTGTTTCGCAAATATGGAGGAGATGGTGCACACCGCGTTCGATCTCGGAATAACGCACTTCGACCTCGCCAACAATTACGGCAACCCGTTCAATGGCAGTGCCGAGGAGAATTTCGGCAGGATCTTAGTCGGTATGCGGCAATACCGCGACGAGCTGTGCATTTCCACGAAAGCGGGCTACGAGATGTGGGCGGGACCCTACGGCGACCGCAACGGCTCGCGGAAGTACCTCACCGCGTCGCTCGATCAGAGCCTGAAGCGTATGGGACTGGAGTATGTCGATATTTTCTATCATCATATATTCGATCCGGACACTCCGCTTGAGGAGACCGCTCTCGCGCTCGACAACGCCGTTCGTCAAGGCAAGGCGCTGTATGTCGGCATTTCCAACTACAACAGCGCGCAGACTGCCGAAATAACGAAAATATTCCGCGAGCTGCACACTCCGTTTATCGTCAACCAGCCGTCCTACTCGATGCTCAACAGGTGGATAGAGGACGATAGCCTTGACAAGTACGCGTGTGAAAACGGTATCGGATTGGCTGTGTTCTCGCCGCTGTATCAGGGCTTTCTGACAAATCGATATCTGAACGGAGTGCCCGAGGATTCACGCGTGGGGCGCGGAGATACATGGATCGGAGATCAGCTTGACGATAAGATGGTCGAACGCCTTAACGCGCTGAATAAGATCGCCGAGAGCAGAGGGCAGACCCTCTCGCAGATGGCGCTCTCCTGGGTGCTGCACAACCCCGCCGTCACCACCGTGCTGACAGGCGCCGGCAGACCCGCACAGATAATCGAAAACGCGGCTTGTATTGATAAGCTTGACTTCACCGATGAAGAGATCGGCAAAATAAAAGAACTGATATGACGGAGGTATCGCAATGGAAAAGATAATTCTTGACTGGAACAAATACATCGCGGCGGCTCGGTCGGCTGTCGCGGAGGGCATCGTGCTGCTTGAGAACAACGGCGCATTGCCGCTGCAAAAGGATGAAAACCTCGCCGTTTTCGGGCGTGTTCAGGAGCACTACTACAAGAGCGGCACCGGCTCGGGCGGTATGGTGAACGTAGACAAGGTGTACAACATAACCGAGGGGCTCGCCGAGTGCGGTATAGCGCTCAACGAGGAGCTTCGCGCGGCGTATGCCGAGTGGGAAAAGGCGAACCCGATCGATCTCGGTGTAGGCTGGGGCGGTGAGCCGTGGTCGCAAAAGGAGATGCCCGTGTCTGACGAGCTGGCGGCTAAGGCTGCGGAGAAGTCAGCGGCGGCGCTCTGCATAATCGGCAGAACGGCGGGCGAGGAGCAGGATCAGACCGAGACCGAGGGCTCGTATCTTTTGACTTCGACGGAGCTCGATATGCTCAGAACCGTGCGCCGTCACTTTAAAAAGATGACCGTACTGCTGAACGTCGGCGGTATCATCGATATGAGCTTCGTAAGCGAGGTGAAGCCCGACGCGGTTCTGTACGCGTGGCAGGGCGGTATGGTCGGCGGTCTCGGTACTGCCGATGTGCTGACGGGCAGGGTGAGCCCGAGCGGAAAGCTCACCGATACCATCGCCCGAAACGTTTCCGATTACCCCTCCGCGGCGCATTTCGGCAACACCGAGCGCGAGTTCTACTGCGAGGACATATACGTCGGATACCGCTATTTTGAAACGTTTGCGCAGGATAAGGTGCTGTATCCGTTCGGCTACGGACTGTCATATACAAAGTTTGAGATGACAACCAAGTGCAATAGCGCGGACGGCATGATCGCGCTTGACGTGACCGTGAAAAACGTCGGCGAACGCGAGGGCAAGGAAGTCGTTCAGGTCTATTTCGAGGCGCCTCAGGGCAAACTCGGCAAACCGTCGCGGCAGCTTTGCGCGTTCAAGAAAACAAAAGCTCTCGCCCCCGGAGAGGAACAGACGCTGCATTTTGACCTGCCGCTCGACAGCTTCGCAAGCTACGACGACAGCGGAGTTACGGGAAACAAGTCCTGTTTTGTCCTCGAGGAGGGTATGTACAGGCTCTATGTCGGCGCTGACGTTCGGAGCGCCGCGGAGGTTTACGGCTTTGAGCAGCCCGAGACTGTCGCAGTTGAGCGGCTGACCGAGGCCTGCGCGCCCGTGCTGCCGTTTGAGAGGATAAAGCCCGAGCCCGACGGCAACGGCTACAAAGCGGTAACGGAGAGCGCTCCCACAGCCACCGTCGATATGGATAAGTGCCGCGCCGAGAATCTCCCCAAGGAGATACCGCAGACGGGCGACAAGGGCTTCAAGCTCGCCGACGTTGCGGACGGGAACTGCACGATGGACGAGTTTATCGCGCAGTTCTCCGATTACGATCTTTCCTGCATTATCCGCGGAGAGGGAATGGGCAGCCCCAAGGTAACGCCCGGTACTGCCGCGGCGTTCGGCGGTGTAACGGATAATCTGAAAGCGTTCGGCATACCCGCGGGCTGCTGCGATGACGGCCCGTCGGGAATGCGCCTGGACTGCGGAACAAAGGCGTTCAGTCTGCCTAACGGTACGCTGCTCGCCTGCACGTTCAACACCGAGCTCGCCGAGGAGCTGTTCGGCATCGCGGGTATCGAGATCGCCGCGAACAACGTCGACTGTCTGCTAGGCCCGGGGATCAATATTCATCGTCACCCCCTCAACGGCAGGAACTTCGAGTATTTCAGCGAGGATCCGCTCGTTACCGGAAGAATGGCGGCGGCGATACTCCGCGGACTGCACCGCACGGGCGTGACGGGCACTATCAAGCACTTCGCGGGCAACAATCAGGAGACCGGGCGTCACACGATAGACAGCGTGATCTCCGAGAGAGCGCTCCGCGAGATATATCTCAAGGGCTTTGAGACAGCCGTTAAAGAGGGCGGCGCGACTACCGTTATGACCACCTACGGCTCGCTGAACGGGCTCTGGACGGCGGGCAGCTACGATCTCTGCACGACCGTTCTGCGCGGCGAATGGGGCTTTAAGGGTTATGTTATGACAGACTGGTGGAGCGTTATCAACGACCGCGGAGAAGCTCCGCGCGGCAATAATTTCGCCGCTATGGCGAGAGCGCAGAACGATGTGTATATGGTCTGCCCGAATTCCTCCGAGAACCTCACCGGCGACAACACCTTGTCCTCACTCGAGGCGGGCACGCTCACGCGCGGAGAGCTCCAGCGCAACGCCGCGAACGTCTGCCGTATGCTGCTCGGCAGCCGCGCGATGGATCGGCTGCGCGGAACCGCTCCCGAGATAGAGATAATCAACCGTCCCTATGAGGACGACAGCTTTGACGCGGAGGACGTTGTATTCTACCCGATGAAGAACGGCAGTATAGTGCTGCCGCTCGAGGACGTCTGCACAGACAAGGGAACGTCCTACGTTTTCGCTATGGACGTCGATATACCGGGCAGGTATACCGTCGAGCTCGTCGCGAGCTCCGACCTCAGCGCGACGGCGCAGCTGCCCGTAACGCTGTTCACTACCGGTTTCCCCGCGGCGGTGTTCACGTTCAACGGCACGGGCGGTGAATGGCGCGGTATCTCTCACCCCGTGAATATGTACGCGCGGTTCCTGATATGCAGGCTGTACTTCGGCGGCAGCGGTCTGAAGCTCAAGGAGCTCAGAGCAAAGATCATTAAGGAGACCCCGGCGGGGCAGCCGTAAAAAGCGTACCGAGTTAATCAAGCGGCTAAGCTTGTAGAAAAAGTCCACATTCAGACCGGCTATTTCCCCCGCCTTAGGTGGGGGAAATAGCCGTTTAATCAATGGGTACCTAACTGACAACGCTTGACAAAAACGGAAGAAAGCTGTATAATATATAATGTTCATCGGAGGGTGTGTCATAATAGAAATGATAAACCGGATAAGATGGCGGATGTAATGTCTGCTCTTATCCGATTATTTTTTAAAAGGAGTAAATAAATGAAAAAAACAAATTTTACCGAGGGAGCTATTCTTTCTCCGCTGCTGCGCTTTATGCTGCCGGTTCTGTTTGCAATGTTCCTGCAAGCAATGTATGGTGCCGTTGACCTTTTGGTAGTTGGGCAATTTGCAACAAACGCCGATGTATCCGGAGTTTCCACGGGTTCTCAGATCGTATTGACGTTAACAAATCTGATCGTCAGCTTTGCAATGGGAATAACCGTTACGGTAGGACAGAAAATCGGACAAAAAAGACCGGACGAGGCATCAACGGTTGTCGGCACGGGAATAGTTATTTTTATAGCAGTAGGCCTTATCTTTACTTTGATAAGCATTGTATTTGCCGCGCCACTTGCTTCAGTTATGAACGCGCCCGAAGAAGCCTTCGACATTACCGTGAAATATATTCGCATCTGCGGCGGAGGATTTCTGATAGTTACGGCATACAATCTGATCGGCAGTATTTTTCGCGGTCTCGGAGATTCCAAAACACCGCTTTTTGCCGTAGGAATTGCTTGCGTTATAAATATCATAGGCGATTTGATATTTGTCGCGGTGTTGGGTCTCGGAGCGGAAGGCGCGGCTCTTGCGACGATCGCGGCGCAGATTGTAAGCGTTATTGTTTCATTGGTCATCATTGCAAAGAAAGGCGATATGCCTTTTAAATTGACAAAAGACAGTTTCAAATTCAATATGCTCTCAGCCAAACGGATATTCAAATTAGGCGCGCCTATTGCTTTACAAGACTTCCTTGTGGGAATGTCCTTTCTGGTTCTGATTGCCATTGTCAATAATATCAGTCTTGAAGCATCGGCGGGAGTGGGCGTTGCGGAAAAGGTCTGCGCGTTTATAATGCTTGTACCGAGTGCGTTTATGCAGTCGATGTCATCGTTTGTAGCGCAGAACATAGGCGCACGGAAACCTGACAGAGCAAAAAAAGTGCTGTTTTACGGAATTTCGGTGTCATTTGTGTTTGGAGTTGCAATGTTCCTGCTGACATTCTTCCACGGCGATATTATGTCCGCGATTTTCTCAAAGGAACCGGATACGGTGCAGCTGGCTTTTGATTATCTGAAGGCATACGCGATAGATTGTATACTGACCTGCTTCCTGTTTTGCTTTATCGGATATTTTAACGGCAATGGAAACACAGCGTTCGTGATGACGCAAGGCATAGTTGGAGCCTTCTGTATCAGAATACCCGTAGCATTTTTGATGAGCCATATCGGGAATAATTCTCTGTTCCTGATCGGGCTTGCAACGCCTTGTTCAACTGTCGTGCAGATTATAATGTGCTTTGTGATGTATACGATACTGAGAAGGAAGGCTACATATCAGGGAATCACCGATTAAACGGCTATTTCCCCACCGCGGGCGGGAAAATAGCCCATTATATCTCGAGAAACGCCGACGCCTTAAACGTCTTTTCGGTGTGCTCATAGCGGAAGCTTCCGTTGTTACGACCGCAGATCTCCGTGATGATCTCGGTTCCGTAACCGTGCTGCCCGATGTTCTCCTTGGTGGTTATAAGGCGGTTTCCGACGATCCTCAGCTTACCGGAGACCGGGTTCTCGCAGACAATGGCGAGGTACATCTTGTACTTGAAAACGCGCAGGGTGATAACCGGCTCGGGGCAGTCCGCGGCAGCCTCGAGCGCGTTGTCGAGGATATTCGAGAGCACGGACGACAGATCGAGCGGCGGTATCTTGGTTTCGGGGAGCGGCTCAACGCGCATTTCAAGCGCGACTCCGCGTTCTTCGCAGAGCTTTTTCTTGGCGGCGAGAGTAGTGTCGATGGAGGCTACTCCCGTCGCCTTTTCGCTGCCCAGACCGCTCGTCAGGCGGTCTCCGAGCTCGTTCAGCAGGCGCTTTGCCTCGGCGGAGTTGCCGCTGTCGATGAGGGCGGTGATGGTGACGATGTTGTTTTTTACGTCGTGGCGGAGCTTTTGCAGCTCGCGCGGCGAGGGAGCGGGCGCGCTTTCGGGTGGCTCGGCGGACGGAAACAGGCCGCCGCGGGCTGCTGTGCGCCTGTAAAATTTCGGCATCAGCCGCAGCAGCACTATGACTGTCACAAGCGCCAGCGCGAACGCTGCCGCAAAGAACAGAAACGTTGCGTTTCCAAATGTACGGTATATTCCGACAACGTCAAAAAACGGCAGCGAGATGAGCTGTGATGCCGTAAAGAGCAGCACCGCCGCGTAATTCAGCGTGTACCACTCGCGCGCGGTTCCCGTTACAAGCAGCCGTGTGAGCGCACTGCAAACGTATATCATCACGATAAGAGCCGTTATCTGAACGAGCGTGCAGAATACGACGCGGAACAGCCCACCGCTGTCGTAGAAGTAGCCCCTGGACATATCATAAACTCGGTAATTTACCGATACGGCGGCGTTCCAGACCAGCAGGTCGCTTGTTGTAAACACGAACTGCGAAAGCATAACATAGGCGATCTTGCGGTTCAGCTCGTCCGAGTACAATATGTGCAGAGAGAGCACGTAAAAAAGCGCCGCTCCGACGTTCACCGCGGCATACGTCAGCGCCGAGAAATCCGCCGCGCAGTATGCGAACGCTATTCCCGCCGCGCCTGCCGCAGCAGCAATGTGCGTCAGGAAGAATTTGTAGATTTTCACACGCCGATGAAAAAGCTGCCGTGCAAAAAACTGCACTATACCGCACTGCACGAAACAAACCATAAAATACGCCCAGAACAGCGGCACAGCCTCGGCACCGGGTCTTTCCCACTGTACGCGCAGAAGAATATATTCAATCATAACAGATCGCTCTCCATTGTAATATTGCTCAGAAGCAGCTCCTGAAGCTCTTTGTATCGCCCGCGGCTGAGCGGAAGCACCTCGCCGTTGTCGAGCGTAACGCCTGTTTTCCCTACGAGCGATATTTTCCCCGTGTTGACGATATAGCCGCGGCAGACCTCGTAGAAACCCTGCGCGAGGAAGCGCTCCTCGATATCGGCGAAGCGGCTCTCGGCGAGGAGATACTCGCTCTTGCCCGTGTGGAGGTATATCTTCCGCTTTATGCAGCAGAAGCAGAACAGGTCGTTCATTGGTATCCGCGCGAGCTTTTTTTCGCCGTTTGCGATTACCTCGAGCACGCAGACCTCCGGCGAGAACTCCGCGCACTCCCGTATCACTCGTACAAGCTCGGCGGTTATCGCATCGGGCGGGCTGTCCTTGGTGATGAACGCGTTTATGCGGTAGGGGATAGTATTGTATACCTCGTCGCGGTAGGAGGTCGCGAACACGAGAAAAAACGTCGAATCAAGCAGCCTCAGCTCCGCGGCAAGCTCCTTGCCGTTCAGCCTCGGCATATCGATGTCCAGTATTACTAAGTCAAAACCGCTGTTTCCGAATTCCTCCAGCAGCGCCTTGCTGTCCGTGAAAAAGCTCACGTGCGCGTCCGCCTGCGCCTGTCTGACCGCCCGTTCGATGAGCCGACCGAACACGTTTTTCAGAAAGTCCTTGTCGTCGTCGCAAACCGCTATCCGCATTGTTATCCCCTCCCCTATTTTAATTATACAGCAGTTCACGGTGACTGTCAATACCACCGCTTTACAACTCGGTATCGATAATCTGCAACTCGGTCGTTTTTCCTTGCAAAACTGAAATTATGTGGCTATAATCATTCTTGTAAGCAGCAATGCAATTCACGGGAAAGGATGATCAAGGATGACAAATAAAAATCAACTCGGAGCGCTCGATAATTTCAGACTTATAGCCGCGCTGCTCGTTATAGCCATACACACGTCGCCGCTGTGGAGCATAGACGAAACGGCGAACCTGCTGCTGACAGGGGTTTTCGCGCGCGTCGCGGTGCCGTTTTTCTTCGCCGTAACGGGCTATTTCACCGATTTCGCGAACCCCTCCAAGCTGCGCAGATCCGCCGCCAAGACCATCCTCGTTTATGCCGCCGCGATCGTGGTCTATCTGCCGTTCGGCACATATGGCGCGAGCGTGAAGATGCTGCTGTTCGACGGCGCGTTCTATCACCTATGGTACTTCCCCGCGACGGTGATCGGGATATTGATAGTATCGGCGCTGGTCAGGCTGCCGAAAACGGCGGCGTTCGCGATCGCGGGAGCGCTGTACATCATAGGGCTTTTCGGCGACAGCTATTACAACCTGACGGCGGGTCTGCCGCCTGTTCGGGCGTTCTACGACGTCGTCTTCAAGGCGTTTTCCTATACGCGCAACGGAATATTTTTCGCGCCGCTGTTCCTCTTGTCGGGGGAAGCCCTGGCGAAGCGTGAGCGCCCGATGAACCGCATAGGGTCGGGAGCGGGGCTTGCCCTGTCGATATGGTGCCTTGCCATGGAGCGTCTGCTGTTGGCAAAAATTGCGTTCTCCCCGCGCGACAATATGTTTATCTGCCTGTTTCCGGCAACGCTTTGCCTTATCGGTTTTCTCACCTCCGTTAAGGCAAAGCCGCGCCCTTGTTTCCGGAGCGCAGCGATGTGGGTATATATCCTCCACCCGATAGCAATGCACATTGCAGACACTACTGCCGAGCGGCTGGGTTCGGATAACTTTTTCGCCGAGCACAGCCTGCTGAGATTCGTGCTGACAGCGGCGTTGTCATACCCGACGGCGTTTGCGCTCACGGCGGTAAAGCCCGCGCTCGCGAGGCTGTCGGCATCTCTGCGCGGCGTTCCGCGTGAGGTCAAGCACGGGAACGCCGGTTGATAACTTTTGTGCAGTGTGCGAGGTTGAACAAGCGTTGTGAGGGTGAAATTAGTGAATTGCTACAAAATGCAAGATTTTAAATAAAAACTTGCAAAATGCTCTTGACATTTTGCAATAAAGCGAGTATAATTAGTACATAGCAAAGGAGCTATGGAATACGGTTTTCAATGACGACAACCGCATTTCACAGCTCCTTTTTTGCGTATATAAAATGAACAAATTTTGAAAGGAGCGGTCTTAAATGAACGCAATTTTGACAGTGTTCGCGGGAGCGAGCGCTGAAGAGATCGTCAACAGTACGATGTTCAACGTTGGCGACGGAAACGGT
This sequence comes from uncultured Clostridia bacterium, assembly GCA_947177735.1. Classification (GTDB taxonomy): domain Bacteria; phylum Bacillota; class Clostridia; order Oscillospirales; family Ruminococcaceae; genus CAG-115. The sequence goes on along the minus strand of CAMWVP010000031.1, from coordinate 14,190 downwards.
ATCTGGTACCTGATAGGAGCGGCGCTGGTATTCTTTATGCAGGCGGGCTTCGCGATGGTGGAAACGGGTATGACCCGCGCGAAAAACGCCGGAAACATCATAATGAAGAACCTTATGGACTTCTGCATCGGTACGGTGACGTTCGTGCTTATCGGATTCGGGCTCATGCTCGGCGAGGACGCGCTGGCGGGTCTGGTGGGAATCCCCAATCTTGACATTCTCGGCAGTTTCTCCGATTTCGACAGATGTGCGGAATTCGTGTTCAACCTCGTGTTCTGCGCGACGGCTGCGACGATTGTCTCGGGCGCGATGGCGGAGCGCACAAAGTTCATCAGCTACTGCATTTACTCGGGAGTTATCTCCGCGATAATCTACCCCATAGAAGCGCACTGGATATGGGGCGGCGGCTGGCTCTCGCAGCTCGGCTTCGTTGATTTCGCGGGCTCGGCGGCTATCCATATGGCGGGCGGTATGTGTGCGCTTATCGGCGCGGCAATGGTAGGTCCGCGTATCGGCAAGTTCGGCAAGGACGGCAAGCCGCGCGCTATTCTCGGTCACTCTATGACCCTCGGCGCGCTGGGCGTGTTCATTCTGTGGTTCGGCTGGTACGGCTTCAACGGCGCGGCTGCCGACAACGTTGAGCACCTCGCGAACATCTTCCTCACAACAACGGTGGCGCCCGCTGTGGCGACCTGCACAACGATGATATTTACATGGCTCAAGAACGGCAAGCCCGACGTTTCGATGTGTCTTAACGCGTCGCTTGCGGGTCTGGTAGGCGTAACGGCGCCCTGCGCGGACGTTGACTGCATAGGCGCGGCGGTGATAGGTCTGGTTTCGGGCTTCTTGGTAGTATTCGGCGTTTGGCTGCTCGATTATAAGCTGCATATCGACGATCCAGTGGGTGCGGTCGCAGTCCACTTCTGCAACGGTATCTGGGGCACTCTGGCGGTCGGCTTGTTTGCGACGGGCAGCGGACAAAACGTTGGCGTGGGCGGCGAGCCCGTCAAGGGTCTGTTCTACGGCGGCGGCTTCGCACAGCTCGGAGTTCAAGTGCTTGGCATTGTCTCGGTACTGGCTTGGACGGGCGTGATGATCTCGCTTACGTTCCTTGTCATTAAAAAGACGATAGGTCTGCGCGCTTCACGTCACGAGGAGATCGTCGGTATGGACGCTACGGAGCACGGTCTGCCCAGCTCCTACGCCGACTTTATCCCGACAATGCAGATTGAGACTACGGCATCGGGCAGAGAGAAGGAGGTTGATACTCTGGCTCGGGTCGACAAAAAGGTCGAAGCTGTTTCCAACGAGCAGTCGGTTCCCGCTGCACACAAGGAATACACACCGAGCGACGGCGCTCATATGTCCAAGGTGGTCATCATTACCAAGCAGGAGCATATCGAAGCGCTCAAGAACGCGATGTCCGCTATCGGAATCACCGGTATGACGGTGACGAACGTTCTCGGCTGCGGAATGCAGAAGGGCGCTACGGAATACTACCGCGGCGTGCCCATCGAAACGCATCTGCTGCCCAAGATCAAGATGGAGATCGTTGTGTGCAAGGTTCCCGTTGAGGTCGTCATCGACACCGCAAAGAGCGTGCTGTATACGGGCAAGATCGGCGACGGTAAGATATTCGTCTACGACGTTGCCGACGTGGTCAAGGTTCGCACGGGCGAAAGCGGCTACGACGCGCTCCAGGATAACGAATAATATGCAAATGAACGCGCGGCAGTCCCGTAAGGACTGCCGCGTTTCGTTATTTGATGATGACGTTATATTTTCTCAGCCACGCTTCTATCTGGAGGAAATAAGCGTAGGTCTGCGGCACGGTCATAAGCTGCCCGTACCAGTTTTTGGTGAAGCTTGCGCCGTCCGTGTCGAGCATTTTTTTCAGTCCGTCGGCGTTGACTATCTCCGTCAGGCGGCAGTCTCCGCTTTCCAGCAGTGCCTTGAGTTTGCCGCTCAGCAGCGCCATATAATTCGGATTGTGAGTTTTGGGATAGGGGCTCTTTTTGCGCCAGAGAACGTCCTCGGGCAGCACTCCCTCCATCGCGTACCGCACTAAGCCCTTTTCGCGCCCGCGGTAGTTCTTGAACGCGGCGGGGATATTGTACGCGTACTCGACCAGCCGATAGTCGCAGAACGGCACGCGCACCTCCAGACCGTGCGCCATCGACATACGGTCTTTTCGGTCAAGCAGCGTCGCCATAAAATACTCGAGGTTGAGCACGAACATCTCACGCATACGGGTGTCGTCGGCGTTCTCTCCGTCGAGATAGTCCACGTCCTTGAGGCAGCGGTCGTAGGACTTACGCACGAAAGCCTCAGCATCGCTGCCCGACATCGGCTTTTTCATCAGCGCTCCGCGCTCGGGAACGCTCGTTGCCCACGGGAAGCCGTTGTAGTGCAGCACCTCGGGCTTATGATACCACGGGTAGCCGCCGAAGATTTCATCCGCGCACTCCCCGGACAGCGCCACGGGGAATCCCGCGCGTTTTATCTCGCGGCAGAACAGCCACAGCGAGCTGTCCACGTCCGCCATTCCCGGGAGGTCGCGCGCGTATGTCGAGTCCTCGAGAGCATCGGCGAGCGCGGGAGTGTCAAGTACGACATTTGTGTGCTCCGAGCCGATAAACCGCGCCATCTCCTCGACATAGGGCGCGTCCTCGTCGGGCTGGAACGCCGTGGCTCGGAAGTTCTCGCGATTGTTCTTGTAGTCGATGGAGAACGTGTGCAGGGTCTCGCCGCGCTTGGAAAACTCGGTCGCCGCGATCGCCGAAATGACCGAGCTGTCCAGACCGCCAGACAGGAACGTGCACAGCGGCACGTCGCTGACGAGCTGCCGCTTTACCGCGTCAAATATCAGGCTGCGCAGATGAGACGCGGTCTCGGTGAAGTTCTCCTCGTGCTTTTTGGCGGTCAGGCTCCAGTATCTGCGCACGTTCAGTCCGCGCCGCGAGAATGTCGCGCAGTGCGCCGCCGGGAGGTCGCGGATATCACGGAACACGCCGTCTCCGACGATACGGGCGGGACCTATCAGCATTATCTGCGCCGCGCCGTCCTCGGTGAGCACGGGCTTGACTGCCGGGTGCACGAGCAGCGACTTGATCTCGCTGGCGAACACGAGCCCGTTTTCCGTTTCGGCGTAGAACAGCGGCTTCACGCCTATCCTGTCGCGCGCAAGGAAGAGCTCGCGTTCGCTCCTGTTCCACACGGCGAACGCGAATATCCCGTTGAACATCTCAAGACACCGCGCCCCGTACTCGACGTAGGCTTTCAGCACCACCTCGGTGTCGGAGTGCCCGATAAAGCGGCAGCCGCGCTTTTCGAGTTCCGCACGTATCTCGTCCGTATTGTACAGCTCGCCGTTGTAGACGATCGTGAAGTCGCCGAACGTCATCGGCTGAGCGCCGTTTTCGGGGTCGATGACGATGAGCCGCCTGTGCGCGAGGCAGACGTTCTCGTGCTCGAAAACGCCGTCCGCGTCGGGTCCGCGCGGCGTGAGGACGCGCCCCATTTCGCGTACTACCTCTCTGTTCACGCGTTCCTTATAGTTTATCTCTCCTGCAATTCCGCACATAATGATCGCTCCTTTCGTGCTTTATTATATGCATATTCTACTGTTTCGGGCACTGCAAATAACCGTAAAGATATAAAAACATATTGACAACCCCGCCCTCATAAGCTATAATATATAGGTATGATATATTGAAAAGAGGGCGAATTATGGCAAAGTATTTCGGCACTGACGGTTTCCGCGGCGAGGCTAATATCGGGCTTACCGTGGAGCATGCGTTCAGGATAGGACGTTTTATCGGATATTATTTCGGCAGGGAGCACCGCTGCCAGGTCGTCATCGGCAAGGATACGCGCCGCAGCTCGTATATGTTCGAGTACGCGCTCACGGCGGGGCTCACCGCCTCGGGAGCGGACGTGTATCTGCTGCACGTGACCACTACCCCGAGCGTTTCGTACGTTGTGCGCACGGACGATTTCGACTGCGGTATAATGATCTCCGCTTCGCATAATCCGTATTGTGACAACGGTATAAAGCTGTTCAATTCCAAGGGTGAGAAGATGGACGAGGACTTTATCGAGCAGGTCGAGAAGTTCCTTGACGGCGAGCTTCCGGAAATACCTCTCTCTCAGGGCGAGGACATAGGGCGCGCTTCCGATTACTCCGCGGGGCGCAACCGCTATATCGGCTACCTCATCTCGCTTGCCACCCACTCCTTCAAGGGCAAGCGTGTCGGGCTCGATTGCGCGAACGGCTCGGCGTTCACGATCGCGAAGAGCGTTTTTGACGCGCTGGGCGCCAAGACCTACGTCATCAGCAACAAGCCCGACGGCTTCAACATCAACTCCGCGTGCGGCTCTACGCATATAGAAGGGCTCGTGCAGCTTGTCCGCGAGGAGCAGCTTGACTGCGGCTTTGCGTTCGACGGCGACGCGGACAGATGCCTTGCGGTGGACGAAAAGGCAAACGTCGTTGACGGAGACAAGATACTGTACATATACGGCAGCTACCTCAAGGAGCGCGGAAAGCTCGAAAACAATACCGTCGTGACCACGGTAATGTCCAATCTCGGGCTGTACAAGGCGTTCGACGAGCTTGGCATCGCATACGAAAAGACCGCGGTCGGCGATAAGTACGTCTACGAGTGCATGAACGAGAACGGCTATATCCTCGGCGGCGAAAACAGCGGTCACATCATCTTCAGCAAATACGCCAACACGGGCGACGGCATACTCACCGCGCTGAAGATAATGCAGGCGATGTGCGCGAAAAAGTGCACGCTGTCGGAGCTGACAAAGGGTATGACCGTGTATCCGCAGATACTGAAAAACGTGCGCGTGACCGATAAGAACGCGGTGCTGAACGACAGCGACGTGCAGGCGGCGGTCAAGGCTGCCGAGGATGCTCTCGGCGCGGACGGCAGAGTGCTTGTGCGCCCGTCGGGCACGGAGCCGCTGCTGCGGATAATGACCGAGGCTAAGTCTAAGGACATTTGCGCTAAGCATATCGCGGACATTGAAAAGGTTGTGCGCGATAAAGGCTACGCGGTGTGCTGAGCGCGCCGCTGAATGAAATGCAACGTCTCCGGAGGATATTCGGAGACGTTTTTTTGTCGATAAAAACAATTTCTCATAAAACTTTCCAACTTTAGTTATTTTACTACTTGAATTTTCCCGCGGAAAAGTATATAATAAAGAATGGACTATTGTGTATAGGAGAGAAGTTATGTTAGATGGATTTATAAAAGCTGCGGCTGCGACTCCACGGATACGCACCGCGGACTGTGAATATAACGCCGACGCGATGATCTCGCTGATCGGCGAGGCTAAGGCGGGCGGCGTGAAGCTGCTGGTGTTCCCCGAGCTGTGCGTGACCGGGTATTGCTGCCACGATCTGTTCTATCAGACCGCGCTGCTTGACGGCGCTCTGAAGCAGCTCTCGCGTATCGCGGGGTCAACCGCTGGCAGCGATATGCTGACGGCGGTGGGGTGCCCGATAGTGTTTAATGGCGAACTGTATAATTGTGCTGTAATATTACAAAACGGCGAGATTTTAGGCGTTATTCCCAAGAAATTCCTGCCCAATTATAACGAATTCTACGAGGCGAGGCAGTTCACGAGCGCTCCGGACGGTGAATTCGACATTGAGCTTCTCGGAAATTCCGTGCCGTTTGGACTTAATCTGCTGTTCGAGTGCCGCGATATCCCGGAGCTGACATTTGCCGCCGAGATATGCGAGGATCTCTGGTCGCCCGATCCGCCCTCCATACAGTTGGCGCTGGGCGGTGCGACGGTGATAGCGAACCTTTCCGCGAGCAACGAGACCATCGGCAAAGAGGCGTACCGCAGCGCCCTTGTAACGGGGCAGTCCGCACGGCTGATATGCGGCTACATCTTTGCCTCCGCAGGCGAGGGCGAGTCCACTCAGGATCTTGTTTTCGGCGGGCATCGCATGATCGCCGAAAACGGAACAACGCTTGCCGACAGCGGTTTGTACACCACGGGTCTGACGGTGAGCGAGATAGATGTCAAGCGGCTCTCTACCGAGCGCCGCCGCAACACGAGCTTCCGCTGCGCGAGACCGCAGGCGCGCCGTATTCCGTTCACAATGCGCCCCGAGCAGACCGTACTTACGCGCAGGGTCGAAGCGATGCCGTTTGTGCCGCAGGCTGCCGAAGAAAAGGACAAGCGCTGCTCGGATATTCTCCAAATGCAGGCGCACGGACTTGCCGCGAGGATTCGCCACACAAGCTGCAAAACGCTCGTTGTGGGTATTTCGGGAGGCTTGGATTCCTGTCTGGCGCTGTTGGTGAGCGTTGAGGCGATGAAGCTGCTCGGACGGTCGGTTTCCGATATCGTGACAGTTACTATGCCGTGCTTCGGCACTACAAAGCGCACCAAGAGCAACGCCGAGACACTCTGCCAAATTCTGGGAACGACGCTGCGCGTTATCGACATCTCCGACAGTGTACGTCAGCACTTCAAGGATATCGCGCACGACGAGAACGATCACAACGTAACATACGAGAACGCTCAGGCTCGGGAGCGCACTCAGGTGCTGATGGATATCGCAAATGAGGAAAACGGCTTGGTTATCGGAACGGGTGACCTTTCGGAGTTGGCGCTCGGCTGGGCGACCTACAACGGAGATCATATGAGTATGTACGGCGTGAACGCTTCGGTACCCAAGACGCTTGTGCGCCATATTGTGTATTATTATGCTCGGACAGCTTCCGAGCCCGCGCTTCGCGAGGTCTTGACCGATATCTTTAATACTCCGGTCAGCCCCGAGCTGCTTCCCGCGAAGGACGGCGAGATCTCGCAGATAACCGAGGACCTGGTCGGTCCGTATGAGCTGCACGACTTCTTTCTGTACAATGGCATACGTTGGGGCTTTCCGCCGAAAAAGGTGTACCGTCTGGCGCGGTACGCGTTCGGAGAGAGTTACGACGCGGAAACGATATTGAAATGGCTGAAAACGTTTTATCGCCGCTTTTTCGCGCAGCAGTTCAAGCGCAGCTGCTTGCCCGACGGGGTGAAGGTCGGCTCGGTGTCGCTTTCACCGCGCGGAGACTGGAGAATGCCGAGCGACGCGTCGTCGGCTCTATGGCTGAAGGAACTCGACGAGCTGAAATAACAGAGCAAATGCCCGACTGGAGATGAATCCGAATGAACTATAAGATCAAGAAAAAGTTGATACACTTCTATACCACCGGCAACATCGCCGAGGATTTTGTCTCCTCGCGCCGCAAAAAAGTCACCGTTATGCGCAGGATCATCCGCGGATGCTTTTATCTGCACTGCGCGGCGGCGCTGCTGTGTATCGGTCTGTCTATACTGCTCGGGTCGGGGCTCGAGATCGTTCTGATAACCCTGTTCACGGTTTTGGCGGCGTGGCTGGCGCTGTTCGCGGTAGGCGACGCGGCGCTGATGAAGCTCGCGCTCATTGCCGCAGACGTTCTGCTCGCTGCCGCAGGATACGTCACGGGCGCGCTGGTCGAGCACAAGGCGGTGTTTTTCAGCTGCGCCGCCGTTATGACGATAGCTGCGCTCGCGGCTGTCGGATCGTACCTCACGTCACTGTGCAGGGCGTATCTGGAGGGGTTCTCGCCGAGGCTGGTGCGCCGCGACGATTACACGTTGCTGCACAACTTTGCGCCCGAAACGGACGAGATAATCTCCTTGCGCGTTGGTGACGAGCTACCGCCGCTTCCGCCGCTCACGAGTGAGATGCGCGAGCTCGCAAATCAGCTAAAGGAGATACTATGCGCGGTGCCCGAAAAGGAGCCGGACGAGGAGCTGATCGAGGAGATAACGCAGTCGGTTCTTGAGCGTGAAAACGAGCAGAAGATCACCGTCAAAAACAGCGAATAAATTACCGCTTTTTCGGTGTTTTTTCAAGGGATAAAACCGGTATTGAAAACACTGCTTTTAAATACGTCAAAACCTTATGGTCAAGCCGTTTTCCCGCAATACTCGGAATTGTTTTTTTAACATAAAACCGACACTTTTTCACATCGTTTTTTCGATGAAAAAAGAGGCGAAAAAACACCCCTGAACGGAGGCGGAAATGAGCACAAAAAAAATCGCGTTGTCGGCGCTTTTTATCTGCTTCGCCGGAGCGCTTTCGGCACTCGAAACAATGCTCCCTCCGATAGTACCCATCGCGGGGATACGAGTGGGATTAGGCAATATTGTGACGCTTTTCATTCTGTACATAGGCGGTCGGTGGCGAGGCGCGGACGCGCTTACGGTGGCGGTGCTGCGGTGCTTTCTGGCGGCGCTGATCACGGGATCGCTGACGAGCGCACTGTACGGGCTTTCGGGCGGGCTCCTCGCGTGCGGGGCAATGCTGACGGCGCGGTGGCTATTCCCGAAAACGGACGGGGAAATGCGCTTCGATACGCGTTTTCTGCCGTTTACTGGAGTATTCGGCGCGATCTTCCACATTGCGGGGCAGATGCTCACGGCGGTGCTGCTCTACGGCACGAAATACGTTCTCGCATACACGCCGATACTGCTCGCGAGCGCGATAATCGGCGGAACGTTCACGGGTCTGTGTACGATGCTGCTCCTGAAGAAGCTTCCCCAGAAGCTGCTTGACGGCATAAGAAAATAACAGAAATTGGTAATACTGCACAAAAAACGGAGGAACCCGATATGAAATTATTGCTGATCGACGGCAACAGCATAATGAACCGCGCTTACTACGGCATTCGCCTGCTGACGAACAAGAAGGGTGTGCCGACAAACGCGCTGACGGGCTTTCTGAACATCTACTGCAAGCTGATGAAGGAGGAAAGACCCGACAGGATCGCGGCGGCGTTTGACCTCAAGGCGCCGACGTTCCGACACAAAATGTACGCCGAATACAAAGGCACGCGCCACGGAATGCCCGATGAGCTTGCCGCGCAGATGCCGCTCATCAAGGACATCCTGCGCAGTCTGGGGATCGCCGTGCTCGAGGTCGAGGGCTACGAAGCCGATGACATTATCGGCACGCTTTCCCGCGCGGCTGCCGAGCAGGGCACGGAATGCGTGATCAGCACGGGCGACCGCGACAGCTTCCAGCTCGTCAATGATCGTGTAACAGTGCGCCTCGCGTCCAACAAAGAGGATATTTATTACACACCCGAGAAGATAAATGAGGTTTATGGGGTCACACCGCGCGAGATGCTGGAGGTCAAGGCGCTTATGGGCGACAGCTCCGACAACATTCCCGGAGTTAAGGGTATCGGCGAAAAGACCGCCCTTTCCCTGATACAAAAGTATCACTCCGTGCAATATATCTTTGATAATCTTGCGGAGATCGACGTGGCAAAGGGCACCCGCACAAAGCTTGAAGGCGGCAGAGAAAGCGCAGAGCTTTCTCGTCAGCTTGGCGAGATATGTCTGACAGCGCCCGTTTCCGAGAATATGGAGGACTATGCTTTCGGTGAGGGTGACAAGTCCGCAGCTGTCGGGATTTTGCAGGAGCTCGAGATGAATACTGCAATAAAAAAGCTCGATCTTGCAGGAGTGACGGCGAAGGAGGTCAGGCTGTCCGTTCCCGAAACGATCGCGGAAAAGACGTCCGCTAAACCGAGCGTGACCGCCGATACCGCCGAGTATGACGGCGACGCTTTGGACGTTCTGCTGATGGACGGCGGGATAGCGGTATTCCAAGACGGGAAGCGGCTTGACGGCGATCTCAAGGCGCTCCTCGAGAGCGAGCAGCCCAAGCACACAGATAACGCAAAGGCGGCTTATGCCAATTGCATAAATGCAGGAATCGATCTGAAAAATGTCACTTTTGACGCGACGCTGGCGGCGTATTTGTTGAATGTCAACGCCACAAGTTACGATATAGAGTGCCTTTGCTGCGAGTATAAGATCGAGCTCGGTACAGGCGGGGTGCAGGAAGCGATCGGTGCGCTCAACCGAGCGCTTTTCGCCGAGGTATGCGCGCAGGGTATGCTCAAGGTTTTGCAGGAAATAGAGATACCGCTTGCAGAAGTGCTCTCCTCAATGGAGTATGAGGGAATTGCGCTTGACGTGGACGCACTGCACAGATTCGGTGAGGAGCTCCAACCGAGGATCGTTGAGATCGAGCAATTGATACATGACCTTGCGGGTCGGAAATTCAACGTCGGAAGTCCGAAGCAGCTTTCCGTTGTGCTGTTTGAGGAGCTCGGGCTGCCTGCCGGAAAAAAGAGAAAAACGGGATATTCAACGGATAGCGAAACGTTGGAGTTCCTAATTGATAAACATCCGATCATTAAGCCGATTCTCGAATACCGTAAGCTGACAAAACTGTACAATACCTACGTTAAAGGGCTTGAAAACGCGGTTTCCGAGAACGGCCGAATGTACACGACCTTCAAGCAGACCGAGACGCGAACCGGACGGATCAGCTCCGCGGAGCCGAATATCCAGAATATTCCTGTCCGCACCGAGATCGGGCGGAATTTCCGCAAGTTCTTCACCGCTGCGCCCGGTAATGTGCTCTGTGACGCGGATTACAGCCAGATCGAGCTGCGCGTTCTCGCGGCGCTGGCGGGTGATAAGGTTATGATCGAGACGTTCCGCGAGGGTCGCGACATTCACGCCGAGACCGCCGCAAGCGTGTTCAGACGCGGTTCCGCGGAGGTTGACAGCGATCTCCGCCGCAAGGCGAAGGCAGTCAATTTCGGGATCGTCTACGGCATTGGCGCGTTCTCGCTCGCTAAGGATATCAACACATCGGTTTATGAGGCTAAACAATATATAGAGGATTATCTCGCGCATTTCGCGGGAGTTAAACAATATATGGACACGAACACGCAGTCAGCCGAGGTCGACGGCTATGCGGTCACGATGTTCGGGAGGCGGCGGTTTATACCCGAGATATTGTCCACGAACAAGACCGTCAAGGCGCTCGGTAAACGCATCGCGATGAATACGCCCATTCAGGGAACAGCAGCCGATATCATCAAAATCGCGATGGTCAGAGTGTATAAGCGGTTGAAGCACGAGCTGCCTGAGGCGAAGCTGATTCTTCAGGTGCACGACGAGCTTATCGTCGAAGCTCCCGAAGCCGTATCACAAAAGGCATTACAGATATTGCGGGAGGAAATGCAGAGCGCTGTTGAGCTCGCCGTTCCGCTTCCCGTTGACGCTAAAATCGGCAAAACTTGGTTTGACGTTCATTAACTAAATGTAATTTTTTAGCGGATATTACGATATGTAATTATGGTGGATATAACAAATTGAATATATCACGAGGGATATACCAAAATGTATAAATATGAAACACATTTACACACCTCCGAGGCAAGCGCGTGCGCTTCCTCGACAGGCGCAGAGCTTGCCGCCGCGCATAAAGAAGCGGGTTACGACGGCATTTTCGTCACCGACCACTTCTTCAACGGCAACAGCTCTGTGCCGCGCGAGCTGCCGTGGTGGGAGGACAGGATCGAGTTGTACTGCAAGGGCTACGAATCGGCTCTGCGAAAGGGGACGGAGATCGGTCTCGACGTATTCTTCGGAGTGGAGTTTACGGTTCAGGGCGCGGATTTCCTGTTGTATGGAATAGACAAAAAATGGCTGATCGAACATGAGTTCTACCTCACTGTCGGTGATGAACGCGCGTTATTTCGGCTGGTTCACGAGGACGGCGGCTTTATCGTACATGCGCACCCGTTCCGCGACTACCCGTACATACCGCACATTAGTCTGTATCCGCACGACGTCGACGCGGTTGAATGGATAAACGCCAGTCACGGCAAGGACAGCGTGTTCGACAGTCGCGCTAAGCAATACGCCGAAATGTACGCGTTGCCGCTCACAGGCGGCTCAGACACGCATTCCGTAGATAGAATGCACGGCGGCGGGATACTCGTTCCGGAGCGTATCAACAGCCCCGCGGACTACCTGCGTCAGATCAAAAACGGCTCTGTAATACCAATTGACCCAAATCGAACGGAGAACAAATGAACAATAATTTCTGTCCGGCAAAGCGCGAAAATAATCCGCGCCGTGACTTCATATTTGTAAATAAATTCCAGTCGAAGCACTACCCGTCTGACCCGCGGGAAACCGCATCGCACTGCGCTTTTCTGGGTCGTGAGATGGCGAAACGCTGTCCGGACGGGGAATGTCTTGCGATCGTTTTTTCGGAGACGGCGGTGGGGATCGGCGCTCTTGCCGCGTCGGAGCTTGGCTCGCGGTGCTTTCTGCTCAGTACGACACGAGAGGAACTGCCCGAACACTTTTCGACTATAACTATTGAAGAATCGCATAGCCATGCACCTTTACATAAATTATGTGTCCGTGAGGAAATAGATTTTGGAAAGTATTCCCATGTGTTTGTAATTGACGATGAGTTCACTACCGGAAGGACCGCTATTTCGCTCTGTAATGCCCTTTCCGGTATGTGTAACTGCTCTTTCACGGCTGTCGCTTTTGCAGCCAGTGAAGTTAGTAGGCGTAACTTTTCCGATAACAAAATTGATCTTATTGCAGAGGAGACTTTTAACGAAGATGATTTTGTGCAAGTTACGCAAAAGTTTAATCGCGATACCTTAGTAACTCCCAAGGAATTTGACCTCGATGTGTCGGTCAATTCGCTTTTTGACATTCGTCTCGGGAGCAATTGCGGGGAACTGTTTGAGGAGTGTAAACGGCTCTGCAATACGGTTTTGACGCAGCTTGACAGTGCGCTGAACGGGGTCGGCTCGGTTGAGGTGATCGGCACGGAGGAGCTGTGCCTGCCGCCTGTCCTGCTGGGGCTGCTGCTTAGCGAAAAGGGGATAACGGTAAGGGTTCACGGGGTCACACGAAGCCCAATGCTGCCTTCCGACGAAGAAGGCTACCCTATTCGCGAGCGCATTGAGCTGACGAGCCTTTACGATAGCGGGCGGAAAGTTTATCTGTATAATCGTTTTGCTTCCGATTTGACTATCGTGATGACGGACGCCTACAGACCCGATAACGACGCGCTTTCGAGGCTGTGCGGAGCATGCGGCGGCAAACGCGCCGCGTTGGTGAGATGGCGCGGCAGGGGAATGCAGACTTCGCTTAACAGCGCGGATTGCAGGCTGCTGCTCAAGGATATCACGGGTCGGATCGATCCTCTGCCGCCAAGCGAGCGCGAGCCGTTGATTCGCAAAGGCGTGCACTACTGTGAATTACTGCCTACAGAGCACGAGCCCTCCGAGGCGTATATTTCGCAGTACGACGCGGGTTTACGCGCTTGGGGTCGTCAGACTGCCGAGGCGGTTCGCGCCGTTGCCGAGAAAATGCTCGCCGAGAAGGGCAAGGGCGTTGTGATCGTGTCGCTTGCACGGGCGGGAACGCCCGTCGGAGTGCTTGTTAAGCGTTATCTGAAGCGGTTTCACGGCATTGACGCAGCGCACTATTCCGTGTCGATAATCCGCGGGCGCGGGCTTGACAGAAACGCTATGCGTTACATTCTGGCTCGACACGACGCCAAAAAAATCCAATTTCTTGACGGTTGGACAGGTAAAGGGGCGATAGCGCGTCAGCTTGCGGAGGCGCTCACGGATTACCCCGAGGTCGACAGCCGACCGGCGGTGCTTGCCGATCCCGCGGGGTTATGCGAAATATACGGCACACGCAGGGATATCTTTATCCCGTGCTCCTGCTTGAACAGCGTCGTTTCGGGGCTGTTTTCGCGTACCGTTCTGCGCTCCGATCTCGTTGGCTGCGATGATTTCCACGGCTCGGCATACTTTGGCGAGTTGGAAAAGTTTGACAGGACATACGAGTTTATAGACGCAATCGAACGCGAAATGGCTTTGCTGCCGCCTTTTAAGGCTTTTGAATGCCAAGCCGCCGACGGTGCGGGATTAGAGGAGACTCGTCAAATTGCACAAGAATTTGGGGTTTCGGATATAAACTTAGTCAAGCCGAGTATTGGCGAAGCAACCCGCGTGCTGCTGCGGCGAGTGCCCCGCGTGATATTGATAAAGTCACAAGGCAGCGCTTTAACAAGCCATTTGGAGCAACTTGCCGCCGAAAAGGGCGTGCCCATTCAAGAGTATCCGCTGCGGTGCTATGAAGCGGTGGGAATAATTGACAATTAGAGCGTGTTCACATTAACGCTCAACTCCCGTCTTTCGGCGAATTTTCCGCATAACTTCGTTGAAAATTCTTGAAGTACATACAGTACGTCTGCGAATTTTCGCCTCG
>CAMWVP010000030.1 GCA_947177735.1 uncultured Clostridia bacterium | reverse complement strand
CCCTCGTCGTTCTTGAGATCGCTGCTCTGGAGCTTGTAGTTAACGTCCGAAATTGAAAATATCGGCAGACCGTCAACGCTCAAAATCTCGTCGCCCTTCATCAGATACTGATCGGAAACGCTCTGATCGCGAAATTCGACTATCGTTGTTGAAGCCATCGCCTGTGAGCTCAGAAGCGAGATAACAACGACGATATACCCCAGAATGAGGTTCATCATCGGGCCCGCAAGAATGACGATCATACGCTGCCAGACGGGCTTTCGGTTGAACGCGCGCGGGTTGGACTCATCCGGGATGTCGCCTTCGGAGTAGCCGCCGTCCTCGCCCTCGAACGAGCAAGAGCCGCCTATCGGAAACGCGCGGAGGACGTATTCCGTCTCCTTGCCCTTTTTGCGCAGGATTATCGGTCCCATTCCGAACGCGAATTCCTTGACGTAGATGCCGCAGAGCTTCGCGGCGATAAAATGTCCGAGCTCGTGCAGTAAGATTATTACACAGAATACTAAGATCGCTATTACTATCGGCATATTTCCTCCAAAATTTCTATATTTATCCGAATTTTGTCAACACATAATTTTCGGCAGCTATCCGCGTTTCGAGAATGTCGTCCAACGACGGCTCCGCGATAAACCCGACGTTTTCCAGTGCCGAGCAGACCGCGTCTCCGATATCGAGGAACCGTATCTTATCGCGCAGAAACAGTCCTACCGCAGCCTCGTTCGCGCAGTTGACTATGCAGGGCGCGTTGCCGCCCTTGGCAATGGCGCTCTTCGCGGCGGACAGGCAGACGAACGTTTCCTCGTCGGCGCGTCCGAACGTCAGCTCCCCGACGTCGAACAGCGAAAGCTTCTTCGCCGGACACGGCAGCCGTCTCGGGTAGGTCAGCGCAAGCTGTATCGGCAGGCGCATATCCGCGCTTCCGAGCTGCGCTATGACCGCGCCGTCCTCAAATTCCACCGCCGAGTGGATAATGCTCTGCCGCTGCACGACGATCTCGACCTGCTTAGGGTTAGCCCCGAAGAGCCAAACCGCCTCGATAAGCTCTAAGCCTTTATTCATCAGCGTTGCGCTGTCGATGGTTATCTTCGCGCCCATATTCCAGTTTGGGTGAGCGAGCGCCTGATCTTTGGCAACATTTTCCAGCTCCTCGCGCTTTTTCCCGTAGAACGGTCCGCCCGAAGCGGTGAGGATGATCTTGGTAAACCTGTTCTCGCCGGCGCCCATAAGACACTGAAAGATCGCAGAGTGCTCGCTGTCGATGGGCAGAAGCTTCACGCCGCGGCGCTTCACTGCCTCGGTGACGAGCCGTCCGCCAGCAACTAGCGTTTCCTTGTTCGCCAGTGCAACGTCATTTCCCGCTTCTATCGCCGCGAGAGTGGGGAGCAGTCCGGCTATTCCAACAACGGCGTTCACGACGCGTCCGCATTTCAGCGCCGCCAACTCGTTGATCCCCGAAATCACCTTGATATCTGTATCGGCGAGGCGCGTTTTCAGATCGGCGTAACAACTCTCGTCGGCGACCGCGGCATATTCGGGTCTGAACTCCCTCGCCTGCCGCTCGAGCAGGTCAACGTTTGAATTCGCGGACAACGCTTTTACCCTAATATTATGCGCGCGGCAAACGTCTAATGTCTGCGTGCCTATCGAGCCCGTCGAACCCAACAGAACTATATCGTCCATATCGTTCCCCCATTTTCTCGTTATACTAATTGTTGATCGAAGTATAGACAAGATTTGTGACAAGATTGCGCCTAGCGCAAGAAAAATCGACGCAGGCGTACTTTATGTACGCATTATGCGCTTTGCGCAAAACGCTCAAGGAGATTTGACGCAGCGATAGATGCGAGATTGGCGCAAAGATGTCTATACGTAGATCGACAATTAGTATTAATTGCGCCTTAACAAAATCACCCATTCAAGATATCTGAATGGGGATCTCATTATTGCATTATCACTGCATAACCGGAGACAGAAACTTAAATACCACATACAGAAACGGCGCTACGAACAGCACGCTGTCAAAACGGTCGAGAACGCCGCCGTGACCCGGCATAAGGTTGCCGAAGTCCTTTACCTCGTACTGCCGCTTGATAACGGACGCGGACAAATCGCCCAGAACCCCCACTCCCGACGCCGCCATTCCCACGGGGATAAGCACGGCGTAGTTCATCTTGATGTCGGTCGGCAGCAGCAGATTGTACACAAGACACTGGATAGTCACCACAACGCCTACCGTAACAATACCGCCGATAAGACCCTCGACCGTTTTCTTCGGACTTATCTCGGGGCAGAGCTTGTGCTTGCCGAGGAACGTGCCGACAAAGTATGCTCCGGAATCGCCGAACCAAGCGCAGAACAGCAGATAAACCACCATAAAAACGCCGGGCAGGAAACCCCAATCAGGATCAAGATAGCGGATGTAGATTATGCAGCTCAGTGACGCTGGAATAACCAGCGCAGCGCTTCCGCAGGTCGCAATATTCTCGAACTTGACCGTTTTGTGACCGAAGAGCATTATCGACAACAGTATCAGCACATAAACAAGATAAACGGGTACGGAAAAACGGTTCAGCCACGGTATATTGTACAAAAACGGCACTGCCGGCGAAAAAATAACGCAGAACCAGCAAAGTCCCTTGTGCTTTTCGCACTTTACGGCGTGAACTATCTCCCATGTTCCGATCGCTCCGAAAATCGCCAACACCGACATATAAAGCCATTTGTTGTCGAAAAACAGAATGCTCACGCCCACAATAATACCGACGAGCGCGGTCAAAATTCTTTTGAGCATAAATTTGCCTTTCCGTTGAACGCTAAATACCGCCAAACCTGCGGTTTCGCCCCGCATATTCGCGTATCGCGTTTTCCAAGTCCTTTTTTGTAAAATCGGGCCACAGCGTGTCCATAAATACAAACTCCGCATATGCCGCCTGCCAGATGAGAAAGTTCGACAAGCGCTGCTCTCCGCTGGGACGTATCACCAGATCGAGCGGCGGCATCTCACTTGTATACAGGCTTTCCCCGATCAACTCCTCGGTGATATCTGATGGCTTGAGCTCCCCGTCGGCGCATCTCTGCGCCAGCACCCTCGCGGCGGCGCAAATCTCCGCCCTGCCTCCGTAGTTCAGCGCTATACCGACGATAAATCCCGTGTTGTCCTTTGAAGTCTGCATAATATCGACCAGCTCCGCGCGGATATCCTCGTCAAACGGCGTGATATCACCGAGTATGATAATACGGATATTCTCGTCTGCCGAGGCGCGTATATCCTTAAGATAACGCCGAAGCAGATCCATAATGCCCTTGATCTCGTCGGGCGGTCTGCGCCAGTTCTCGGTCGAAAACGCGTAGAACGTCGCGCATTTCACGCCCAGCTCGCGGCACCAGTTTATCGTTTTCTTAAACACCGCCGCGCCCTGATTATGTCCGAAATTGCGCGGCATTGCGCGTTTTTTCGCCCAGCGCCCGTTTCCGTCCATAATAAAGCCGATATGCTGTGGAACGTTCTCCATCAGATCGCCATGATCTCCTTATCCTTTTCCTCGCCGATCTTGTCTATCTGCTCGATAAACTTATCGGTGAGCTTCTGAATGTTCTTCTCCGCTTCCTTAACGTCGTCCTCGGTAATCTCGTTGGCTTTCTTCTTAGCCTTGATCTTATCCATACCGTCGCGGCGGACGTTGCGGACAGCTACCTTGCTCTCCTCGCAGATTTTGCTCACCTGCTTGCAGAGCTCCTTACGTCTGTCCTCGGTGAGCTGCGGGAACGCGATACGGAGCACTCTGCCGTCGTTTGTCGGATTTATTCCGAGATCGCTCGCCTGGATAGCCTTTTCGATAGCCTTGAGCTGCGAAGCGTCGTACGGCGAAACAACGAGTATTCTCGCCTCCGCGACCGAAATGGACGCCATCTGGTTGACGGGCGTGGGAGCACCGTAGTAGTCAACGGTTATCCTATCGAGAACGGTCGGGTTGGCTCTGCCCGCGCGTATAGTGCCAAGCTCGCTCTCAAGCGCGTTGATGCACTTGCCCATTTTTTCTTTGGTTTTGTCAATAACTTCTTTCATAATACTATCTCCGTTCTGCAAATTTACTTGTGTTTGGTGACCAGCGTGCCGATCGACTCGCCCATAACAGCGTCGTAAATGTTATCGGGGCGGTCGAGATTGAACACGATGATCGGTATATTATTTTCGGTGCAGATCGCGGCAGCCGCGCTGTCCATGACCTGCAATCTCTTTACCAGTACCTCGTGGTGAGTGATGATGTCATACTTTTTCGCGTCTTGAAATTTCTTGGGATCCTTGTCATAAATCCCGTCTACCATTGTCGCTTTCAGAATAACGTCGGCTTTAAGCTCCGCCGCGCGTAACGCCGCCGCGCTGTCCGTCGAAAAGAACGGATTGCCCGTGCCGCACCCGAAAATGACTATCCTGCCCTTTTCAAAATGTCTGAGCGCCTTTCCGAGAATAAACGGCTCCGCGACCTGCTGCATGGTTATCGCTGTCTGCACGCGAACCGTACAGCCCAGACCCTCCAGCACGTCCGCGACAGCCAAAGCGTTCATTGTCGTCGCAAGCATACCGATGTGGTCTGCTCTTGCTCTGTCGGCGCTGTTGGAGCTTCTGCCCCTCCAGAAGTTTCCGCCGCCCACGACAATTCCTATCTCCGCGCCCGCCTCCGCCGTCTTCTTGATGCTGCGGCAGATATTCTCGACGGTCGGCATATCCAGACCCATCTCTCTGTCTCCCGCAAGCGCCTCGCCGCTCAGCTTCAGCAGCACACGCTTATACTTAAGCGTTTCAACATCACTCATCACATTACCTCCCCGCGATCAATAATCCAAAACCCTTATTCTTCCCAGAATTTTCGCTCCGTCGGACACCTTTTCGCAGGCGTTCAACGTATCCTTCTCGGACATCACGCCCGTTATGAACGCAAGCTCGTTTTCGGGCTGCTTTTTGGAGGACAGATACTCGACGTCGCCGAAAAGCGCCTTGATAACAGCCTTTGTGACCTCGGCGTTATCTGCGGAGAGTCTGATGTAGTTGGCGCAGGTGAATCTGTCAAACGGACGAATGAACGACTGCTCGCTGTCAGTCCAAGTGAGCGACCTGGAGGTGTCGGAATGCTTGACGGCGGAAACGATATCGGAAACCACCGCGCTAGCCGTCGGGAGCTTTCCCGCGCCCTTTCCGTAGAACACAACGTCGCCCGTAGCGTCACCCCGCACAAGGATCGCGTTGAACACGTCGTTCACGCCCGCAAGCTGGCTTTCGTCATTGATGACCGCGGGGAAAACTCCGATAGATATCTCGTTTCCGTCCTCGCGGCGTGCGCAGCCGATAAGCTTTATCTTTGCGTCGCAGCTGTCCATGTACTCGACGTCCTCAAGCGTCACCTTGGTAATGCCCTCGGTGTGTACGTTCTCGGGATAAACGTGCTTGCCGAAAGCAAGCGACGCAAGTATGCATATCTTGCGGCAAGCGTCAATGCCCTCAACGTCGGCGGTGGGGTCGTGCTCCGCGTAACCCAGCTCCTGAGCTATCTTAAGAGCCTCCTCAAAGCCCATGCCGTCGCGTATCATCTTGGTCAGAATGAAATTGGTAGTACCGTTGAGGATTCCCGCGATCTCGTCGATCTCGTTCGCCTCAAGGCAGGCGTGAATTGGCTTGATTATCGGTATTCCGCCGCCCACGCTCGCCTCGAAGAAGAAGTTGACGTTCTTCTCTTTCGCGATGGTCAGCAGCTCCGCGCCCTTTGCCGCGACAAGCTCCTTGTTGGAAGTAACTACGCTCTTCCCCGCTTCCAGCGCCGATTTAACGTACCCGTAGGAGAATTTCAGCCCGCCTATCACCTCCGCGATGACGGTCACCTCGGGATCGTTAAGGATGACGCCGAAGTCCTTCACGAACTTATCCGCATACGGACTTTCCGGAAAATCCCTCACGTCCAGAATATACTTTATATCAAGCGGCTCGCCGGCTTTCTTTTCGAGGTTCTCCTTGTTTTTATAGAAAACCTCCACGGTTCCCGAGCCTACCACGCCATAGCCCAGAACGGCTATTTTTGCCATAGTTAAACAATCCTTTCCTTTTGATTTTATATCTATCATCTTATTATACCACAATATCCACAATATTGCAAGTATTTTTTGGCAAATATTATACAATATCTATACATTTATAATTATACCACACAGTGAGAATTATTTTAAACGTTATAAAGTAATTCCCGTGCTGCGAAACACGGGAAATGTATCAGCTTTTATTGGCCGCCTTTATTCTGTCGGAGCACTTCAACAGAGCAGTCAGGAGAAGAATTACCCCCGCACCCGTGAGGATATGACCTATCCCCGCGATGCCCGAGATCGACGCGTCCGCGCCCTTGGACAGCTCCGTGCCGAGAACCTGCGTTACTCCGCGCACCGCCATCATCACCGCAGCGAGCGGCACTCCGATATTGTACACGATCATAAACGACTTGAACGTCTTTTCCTTTTCCAGCGAACTTCCCCTCGCGAACAGCGCCGAGATCAGGAACACGACCATTCCCAGCATAAACAAGTGCGTATGTACCTTGCCGAGTGCGGTCTCGCCCGTGAAGCCGTTTATTTTGGTGAATTCGCGGTAGAACACACCGCCTGCAAGTGCCGCAATAGCGTATATCAATGAAGCGTTAAGACATTTTTTCATAGTTACCTCCGTTTATGATCTCTTTTCTATAACGACCGTTTTGTCGAATTTCGGATTCCAGAACTTGAACCGCACTTCGTTGACTTCTTCCATGCCACCCCATGCTTTGGTATATTCGGCAATTTCTTCATCAATGGTAGGTATGTATTGAAAATCGGACAACCTTGGTATATCCTTGCACGATAATCCGCTTCCGCCCCACTGCTGTTCGCTGCCATGGAAATGAGCTCTGCTGCAAATTTCGTTTCTCACAATACCCGTTATCACAGTACACATTTCCTCGGTCTCGTCAAGCGGAAAGTGGTCATGCCACTCGGCAAAGAACAGCGATATCTCATTCTGAAAGTCAATTTCCATATTTCTGTCAGCATTGGGGTTTATAACCATTATCGACAATTCGTCCTCCCCGAGCCAGCTGTATTCTGCGTCGCCAAAGCTGTGCAGTTCGTATTTGCACACCAACTCGTCAAGCAGGCTGATGACCGTCTCCAGTGCTGTCTCCATATCGTCCTCCGACAATTCTCAAAAATGCGGCAAAACAAGAGCTCGCTCCGTTCTGCCGCATTTAAACACTTTTTTACACTTACTCGCCGCAAAGCTCCTTGTACAATCCGATATACAGCTTAGCCGAGCTTGCCCAGCTGAAGTCTGACTTCATCGCGCGTGTAACCATCTTCGACCACTCGGTGCGGTTGTCGTAATACTCCTTTGCACGTTTGATAGCCGTAAGCATATCGTGAGCGTTGTAGCTCTGGAATGTAAAGCCGATACCATCGTCGCCCGCGTCGATAATGCTGTCCTTGAGACCGCCGGTAGCACGTACAACGGGAATGGTTCCGTATCTCGCCGCGATCATCTGCGCCAGTCCGCAAGGCTCGCTCTTGGACGGCATAAGGAAGATATCCGCGCCCGCATACAGTCTCTTGGCGAGCTGCGGATTGTAGCCGCGGTAGAAGCCCACCTTGTCGGGATAACGCCAGTGCATTTCCTGGAAGAAGTCCTCATACTGACGCTCGCCCGATCCGAGGATAAATACCTGAACGTCGGTCGCGATTATCTCGTCGAATACATATTTTACCAGATCGAAGCCCTTGTGATCGGCAAATCTGGAGATCATAGCGATACACGGGATATCATACTGCGGCATACCGAATTCCTCAAAGATAGCCGCCTTGCAGGCTGCCTTGCCCTTGTGGTTCTTAGCCGAAAACTTAGCCGCGATGGTGTTGTCGGTCTCGGGATTGTACAGGTCAACATCGATACCGTTAAGGAAGCCGCAGGTCTTGTACTGCTTGTTGCGCAGAATTCTGTCGAGACCGTGAGAGAACCATGGGTCAAGAATCTCCGTAGCGTAAGTAGGCGAAACGGTAGTGACCTTGTCGGAAACCTCGATAGCGCCCTTCATAAAGTTGATATCCTTGTCGTACTCGATAATGTTTACATTATGCGGAGGAATGCCGACAATATCCTTTACGAGGTCGAGACCGTACTGTCCCTGATAACCGATATTGTGAATTGTAAATACGTTCTTTATATCGCCGAAGCCCCACTCGTTCTTGTAGAACAGGTGGTGATATACGGGGATAAGAGCGCACTGCCAATCATTGGAATTGATGATCTGCGGGTGGAAGTCAATATGACGGAGCATTTCCAGCACAGCGCGGCTGAAGAAAACATATCTCTCCGCGTCGTCGTAGTATCCGTACAGACCGCCGTCACGCTTAAAATAGTACTCATTGTCGAGGAAATAATAAGTAACGCCGTTCACTTCCTGAGAGAACACGCCGCAATACTGGCTTCTCCAACCCACGGGAACGGTGAAGTTGGTGATGAAGTGCATCTTTTCTTTCTGCTCGGGCTTTATCGTGTTCACATAGTACGGCATAACGACGCGCGCGTCGTGTCCCGCCTGAACGAGAGCCTTAGGCAGAGAGCCTGCCACGTCCGCAAGTCCACCGCTCGCCGCAAAGGGTAATGCTTCGCTTGCTGCATATAAAATATTCATACTTCCGACCTCCGAATCGTTAAGGCAATGCAGAACCGCATTGTCAAAAAATATTTAACAACTTTATTATAGCACTATTTATCCGAAATTGCAAGGGGATTTTGGCAAATTTGTAAAAAAGTGTATACATTTTGTGCGGCGATGAATTTCGCCGCACAAGATTTATTGTTTTTTTAGAACCTGTCTTTACAAGATTTGTGCGTGGATTTTCGAGCAAATTTTGTCGAGGACAAGAAAAAACTTCGCAGGCTTGCTGTCGCAAGCCAAGAAATTTTGACGCAGTCATCGGCGAAATTTGCCAAAAAGACGCGTGCAATATCTTGTGAAGACAGGTTCTAAACATCAGCTTCTGGGAATGACCGCTGCAACCGCGCCCGCAAGCTGACTTATCGGCATTGTCTGGAGATAGATCTTGCCGGGTCCGGTGACAACGGTATTGAACAGACCCTCGCCGCCGAACAGAACGTTACCTACGCCCTTTACGGTCTGGACGTCCATCGTGCAGGTGCCGGTCATTGCCGCGAGATAACCAGTGTCGATGACCATCTGCTGACCCGGCTGGAGGTCGTACTCGACCACGTAGCCGTCGATCTCGACAAGCGCTATGCCCTTACCGTGCAGACGCTGCATGATGAAGCCCTCGCCGCCGAAGAAGCCCGCACCGAGCTTTTTCTGGAACGCGATCGAGAATTCCACCGACGGATCGGATGCAAGATAGCCGCCCTTCTGGACGATCATATCGCCTTGGCTTATGTCAAACGGGATTATCGAGCCGGGGACGCTTGACGCAAACGCGATCATGCCCGGACCGCCCTGCGAGGTGTATGTATTCTGGAACATAGACTCGCCCGAGAACATCTTGCTGAAAGCCTTGCCTATGCCGCCCGTGCCGGTCGCCATCTGCATATTCGGCGTCATCCACGCCATCGCGCCTTTCTGGCACATTACCTTTTCCTCTGCCTCCAGATAGACAAGCGCCACGGGAAGCGGTTCACCCTTGATTTCGTATTTCATAGTTTTTACTCCTTATCATCTTGGCATTATCTGCCGATTTTTAAGATGTTGCCGCAGTAAGCGACCTTGTGTCGGTAACGGGCGCCAAAAGTACCTTGCCCGTGCCGCGGTAAACGTTTACCAGACCCTCTCCGCTCGCCGCCGAACCTACTAAGGTCTTGGTGGTGCGCTCTACCGAGAACTGCAGGCTTGCCGACCAGCACACCGCGAACGGTCCGTCGACCTTAAGCTCGTCGTTCTGCAGCTCGATCTCAATAAGCTCCGACTCGGGAACATTGCTCTCGAGAGCCGCAACGCCGTTACCAGAAAGGCACAGATTAAACAGACCCTCGCCGCCGAGCACCGCGGAGGAGACGCTTTTTCTCATCGTCACGGACTGATTGACCGTACCGTCGCAGGCGAGGAACATTCCGTCCTCGACAACGATACCGCCTCCCCACTCCGCTACGTTTTTCAGCAGGATGTACTTGTATGTAGGCTCGAGAACCAGCAGACCGCTGCCCCTGTATTCGGGCTTTATCGCGCTCTCCTTGGTGACCGCGCCGCGGAACATCTTGCCCACAAGGTCGCCTACGTCCTTAACGCCCGTCGTGACCTCGATATGACCCGCCATCCACTGCATAGCGCCCGCCTGGATAACCGCGGTGTTCTGACCCGTCATCTCGATGACTACCTGTCTCTTCCGAACGCCCATTTTGGACATAAAGTACTGCGCCTGCGCGTTGAAAGAGGAGACGCTCTTGTCCGCGCCGTACTCGATAACCGAGAAGTTGCCGAGTCTTGCCGTTTCCATACGGCTGCCGGATGTTAGATTTTTTATGTTCATAATTCGTACCTTTCTGTAAATAGTTTACGTTGTATTCATTATACAATATTATCAATGAATTGTCAAGAGTGATAACATACTTTGTGCATATTTGCAAAAAATTGTGTAATTTTTTTAGTTATAATTTCAAAGCCGTCTGCTGCTTACTATTATAAAGTAGAGTGCTGTCGTAAGGAGCGTGAACGACACTCCCCTGCCGAGCCACAGCACCGCGCCCATGCAGAGCGCCGCAGAAACAGCGCCGATAATCCGAGCTGCCCGGTCGACATTTTCGGGTTTGCAAAGCCGTATTAGCAGCATTTTCAGCAATCCCGCGCCGTCAAGCTCGCCTATCGGAAGCAGGTTAAAGATTCCCGTGAACAAATTCACCGCCGAAGCGCCGAAGTTCCCGAGCCTCCAAAAAACGAAAGCCGCCGTGAAATTCGCAAAACAGCCTGCGCTTAATATCACCGCTCTGCGCTGCGGCTTTTCGTATTCGATACCCGCCGAGGTTATCCGTATCCCCGCGCCGTACAAAGTGAGCTGCTCGACAGGCACTCCGAAGATCGCCATAGCGATAAAATGCGCCGTTTCGTGCATTGCACACGCGGTGAGTACGGCAAGCCCAAAGCCGCTTTCGTCCAGCAGCAGATACAGAGCAATCACCGCAAAGAACGAGAAATCCAATCGAAGAAGTGTTCGTTTTAATTTCAATTCAACCATGCAATATTATATGTATGGCTTGGACGGAAAAGAACGAACGCCGAAATATGCCAAAAAAAACAAAAACCACTTGACAAAACTAACGAATGGTAGTATAATAATTAACGAAAGGTAGGTAGCATATGGACAGAAAAGAAGAAATAATCTTTGCGGCGTTGGAGCTTGCTTCACAAAACGGGTTAAGCGGCGTTTCAATGGCGAAGATAGCAGAAAAATTGGGCATAAAAAAGCCGTCGCTGTACAATCACTTTAAGTCAAAGGAAGAAATCATCCTAGCGACTTATCAATATCTGAGGGACAAATCAAAAGAGAAAATGTCGCTTGCAGAAATCGATTACGGCGAGCTTGTCAAAGGAAAAAGCACCGAGGAGGTTTTGAAGCAGGCTGTCTCAAATTACGAAACAATATGCGGCGAAAACGAAATGCTTGCCTTTTACAAGATTATTTATTCGCAGCGCGCGGTCGACCCCATCGCCGCAAAAATTTTAGCGGACGAGACAAGACTAATGATAACGGCAACCAAAAACCTCTTTTACGCTTTGCAGGTTCACAAAAAGCTCCATGCCGACGATATTGATATGGCATCGATTTCATTTGCCATGACCGTTCACGCCATTGTGGACTATCAACTTGACTGCTTGTGCGCGGGTGAAGCGATACCAAAAGATATACTTCAGAATTATATAAGATGGTTCTGCGATCAATACGGAGGAGAAAATGAAGAAAACGTTGATTAACTATTCGGGGCTTATGGGCGTAATATCGTTGCTGTCCTATACTGCGGCTGTGGTTTTTGCCCCCTCGGCGTATCCCGGTTATGATTGGATGTCGCAAGCTGTCAGCGACTTGAGCGCAAACAACGCACCGTCCAAAATTCTGTGGGGACAATTGTCATCTTTATACGGCGTATGTGGGATCGTTTCAATAATGATGGTCTGCGTGTTCATTAAGGACAAATTAAACAAAACGCTTCGCATCGGCATTTATGTTTTTGCGGCAATGAATTGGATATCGAATGTGGGATATGCGATGTTTCCTTTATCCGACAGCGGCAACGCGGGAGCATTTCAGGATATAATACATATCTATGTTATAACCGTACTCGTTGTTTTGCTTTCCATAGCTTCACTTGTTATTATTATAGTTGGTGGGTTTAGGGATAAAAGGTATCGTTATTTAGGAATTTGCGCGGCCATAGCGTTGTTGCTGATGTTTGCCGGAGCAATAGGAACAGGCGTTGTTCCAAAAGAGTTTTTTGGTATCCCCGAACGCTTCAGCGTATTTGCCGCAACGGGCTTTAACGCAGTGTTGGGAGTTTGCTTATATAACGGCTTTGCAAACAAACCCGCCGCTTGATAATATCAAGCGGCGGTTCTCCGTATCACCCGGAAGCTCCGTTTTCTTGACTCTTGCCTCTAAATTTCTTACCTCTTCTTAACGGGCACCCATATCTCGGTATAATAGTTTTCGTCCTCCGTTCCCTTGGGGTAGTTGGCGGGGTCATCGTACATCTCGATGCAGTACCCCGCCGCGAACTCGTAATCACCGATAGCAGGCATCCACTCCGAGAATATCTTCTTGTTTACGTCCTGCAAAGCGTCGGGCATTGATCCCTTTACTAGAAACACCGCCCAAGTAAACGCGGGGAGCACCTTCGTTACCAAGCCCTCGGAAATATCGACGCAGCGTCGTTTTGCGTATTTTTAACTCTATCATACAGGAATTGTATGCGCTATCCGGACAACTTATGACAAAAAAGGGAGCGCTGTAATGAGCGCTCCCAACTTGTATTTTTTTAGCGGTAACTTAAATACTTCAATCGGCAAAAATCACTGACTACTGCCTTAATGCTTTCCTCTGAAATGCAGAATTGCTTACGCAAAAACTCCCTCATGACTTCGCACTCTTCCGATATTGTTTTGCCGGTGGGATTCGACAAGAACCACATAACGCTTCGGTTTATCATCTCCACGAGGTAAATAGAATCATTGTCGTAATTTTCGAGTTCACGTAGCCTATCTCCTCTGTCGTCATATATTTGTAAACCTATCGTTTGAATTATCCTGTCAACTGTTTCGTTAACGGGGTGTAAGCACGGCGGCATTGTCTCGCACGGTATGTGCTCACGATTATACTTCACTTTCCGAGAGAATTCCTCGCGCCGTTCCTCGGCTAGCCGCGCTCTTCTTGCTGCAGCTTTTGCTTTTGATCTCCGAGCCGCTTCGCTGACGATGAAGAAAAGCACCGACACCAATACGCCGAAAATCGACCAACCGATAACAAATTCCATCGTACTTCCTCCAACTGTCAGTCGTACATTGTCAACTCTGCACTGTCAGCCGCCGTCAGTCCCCGAAAACCGCGCCCGTGTTGGAAGAAGTTACCAGCTTAGCGTAGCGCTTGAGATAACCATCAAACTCACGCGGTGCCTTGATACCCTTCTTTTTGCGCTCCTCGATGACCGCGTCGTCAACGAGCAGTTCAACCTTGCGGTTGGGAATATCGATGTGTATTTTATCTCCGTCCTCGACGAACGCGATAAGACCGCCCTCCGCAGCCTCCGGAGAAACGTGACCTATCGCCGCGCCTCTCGACGCGCCGCTGAAACGTCCGTCCGTTATCAGCGCAACAGAGCCGTCCAAGCCCTTGCCGACGATAGCCGCCGTGGGAGCAAGCATTTCGGGCATTCCGGGACCGCCCTTAGGACCCTCGTAGCGGATAACGACAACGTCGCCCGCCTGTATCTTGCCGCCGAGAATAGCGTCGCACGCGTCCTGCTCACCGTCGAATACACGCGCGGTTCCCGTGAAGTCCATCATCTCGGGCTTTACCGCGCCCTGCTTGACAACGGAGCCGTTCAGCGCAAGGTTGCCGCTGAGTATCGCGATACCGCCGTCCTTTCTGATAGGCGAAGCCACGGTATGAACGATCTCGCCGTCGGCGTCGCGAGCTGCCGCGATACGCTCTTTCTGAGTACCCGAAACGGTCAGAACGTCCTCGTTGATATGACCGCCCTTCGCAAGCTCTCTGATAACGGTCTGGATACCGCCGACAGCGTTCAGGTCGGTGATGAACACGCTGCTTGCGGGGTTGAGCTTCGCGAGCTGCGGGGTCTTGCGGCTCATATTGTCGATGTCCTCAAGCTTGATGTCGACCTTTGCCTCGTGAGCGATAGCAAGCAGATGAAGCACGGTATTCGAGGACGCGCCGATAGCCATATCTGTCGCGAGAGCGTTCTCCATATTCTTCTTGGTGAGGATATCGGACGGGCGGATATTCTGCTTTACAAGCTCGACAACGCGCTCTCCGCTCTCCTTTGCCAGACGGCGGCGCGCCGAGTTTACGGCAGGCTCCGTGCCCGCAGTCGGCAGCGCCAGACCGATAGCCTCGGTGAGGCAGTTCATGGAGTTCGCGGTGTACATACCCGAACACGAACCGCATGTCGGACAGGCGTTGTTCTCGTAATCCTTGATGACCTCGTCGCCTATCTCGCCGTTGGTGTACTGACCGATAGCTTCATATATCTCGGAATAGCCCACGCGCTTGCCCTGAACGCAGCCGGGGTTCATAGGACCGCCGCTCACAAAGATAGCGGGCAGGTTCATTCTCGCCGCCGCCATTACCATTCCGGGAACGATCTTGTCGCAGTTCGGAATAAACACAACGCCGTCCAAGGGATGCGCGGTCAGCATTACCTCGATACTGTCCGCGATAAGCTCACGGGAAGCAAGCGAGTAACGCATACCCTTGTGGTTCATTGCCAGACCGTCGCATACGCCTATCGTAAAGAACTCGAACGGCACGCCGCCCGCGTTTCTGATACCGTCCTTGACGTACTTGGAAATCTCGTGGAGGTGCTGGTGCCCGGGAACATAGTCGCTCGCCGCGCATACCACCGCGATAAACGGACGGTTCATCTCGCTGTCCGTAACGCCCAGTGACTTCAAAACTGCTCTGTGAGGGGTTTTTTCAACGCCCGCTTTAATTAGATCCGATCTCATTTCTTTTTACCTTCCTATTTTAAATTTATGTTAGCCTTTAAACAGCATAGCCGCGCCGATTATCCCGGCATCGTTGCCTAAGCTGCAAATCACTATTTCGGTATTCTTCGCGGAATTTTTGGAGTATATCTGCTCCGCGACCGCCGCTCTGAGCGGAACGAGCAGCGTATCGCCCTCGTTACATACACCGCCGCCGATACAGAGGATATCGGGCTGGAATATGTTTATCGCGTTCGCGATTCCGCACGACAGATACTTTACGTACTGCTCGGTAACAGCTTTACCCACCGCGTCGCCCTGTTTCATGGCGTTATACGCGGTGCGCGCGCTGACCTTGCCGTCCTGCCGTATCATATTCGCCAATATCGAGTCGGGATTCAGCTCGGATGCCTGCGCCGTCATACGCACAAGACCCATCGCCGAGGAATACGCTTCGAAGCAGCCCTTTCGTCCGCAGGTGCACGGCAGCCCGTCCATAACGATGACCGTGTGACCGAGCTCGCCGCCCGCGAAGTTCGCGCCTCGGTATATCTTCCCGTTCACGATAATACCCGAGCCGACGCCCGTGCCGAGCGTGATAACTACCGCGCTGTTGCTGCCCTTAGCCGCGCCCGCGACGAACTCGCCGAACGCCGCGGCGTTCGCGTCGTTCTCGAGATAAACGCTTACGCCGAACTCCTTTTCAACGTCCGCGCGGAGCGGAACATTCAGAAAGCCAAGATTATTGGAATATTCGACCACGCCGCTCTCGCTGTTGCAGGTGCCCGGGCAGCCTATCCCTATCGAATGTGCGTCCGAGGGGGATATCCCAGCCTCCCCGCAAGCCGCGCGGACAGCCTCCTTTATCTCCCCGAGCACCTCTTCATAGCTCGGAGGAGCGCCGTCACGACCTCTCGGATTTGTCTTGACCTTTGAACGTGCCGTGATATTGCAATCATCGTCGACGATACCGCAGGCAATGTTCGTTCCGCCAACATCAACGCCTATGTAGTAAGCCATAATGATACCTCCGTCAGTTTTCGCTGATATCCGTAATTATAACCTCACCTTTTCCGCTTATTGTGTATTTTCCCGTTCCCGCCGTAACGAAAACGCTGTCGCCCTTTTTAACGGTGACTTTTTCGCCATTCTCCGCGTCGATCTCGGCTGTGCCGTCCAACACCAACAGCGAATTGAACGAGCGCTCGTCCGCGTCAAGATTAGCCGTTCCGTCAAGCTCGAGCTTGTGAACGTCGAAGTACTCACAGCAGCGCAGCAGCGTCATAACGCCGCCCTCCACCTTTTCGGGAGCGCCCTGCGCGGTGGTCGGATACTTCGGAGGAATCCTGTCGGTGACCTCGACAGCCTTGTCAATATGGAGCTGACGGGGCTTGCCGTCGGCGCCTACCCTGCCGTAATCGTAAATACGATACGTGGTGTTGGAGTTCTGCTGTATCTCCGCGATAAGTATGCCCTTGCCGATAGCGTGGAGCGTGCCGCTCTCAATGAAGAACACGTCGCCCTTATGCACGGGAACATTATTCGTTACCTCAAGGAGCGTATTGTTGCGTATTCTCTCGGCGAACTCCTCCTCGCTTATCTCGTGCTTGAAGCCGTAAAGAAGCTCCGCGCCCTCGTTGCAGTCGACTATGTACCACATCTCGGTCTTGCCGTATTCGCCCTCGACCCTGAGCGCGTACTCGTTGGACGGGTGTACCTGAACCGAAAGGTTGTCCTTAGCGTCAATGAGCTTAATGAGTATCGGGAAGTACTCAAAGCGTTCGCAATTCGTTCCGAGAACGCTCTTTCCCTTTGCGTCAATGTACTCCGAGAGCGTTTTCCCGCCGAACTCGCCGCCGTCGATAACGCTCTGACCGTCCTTGTGACAGGACAACTCCCAGCTCTCGGCGATCTTGTCCGAATCCATCTTCTTGCCGTACTCCTCGCGGAGACGATTTCCGCCCCAGAGATAGTCCTTGCACGGGGCGATAAGCTTTAAAACTGCCATAAGTTAATTCCCTTCCTTTATGTAAATTTAAGGCAATACCGCGCAATTATTGTCGTTCGATTGCGCCGTCAGATTTTTCGGCAGATTGTACAATGAGGACGACGCAAGGCTGACGCCTTGCTAGGACGAATTGTGCAAGATGACGGAAAATATGCAAGCAAGCGGACGGCAAAGGCGTTAGCCGCTAATTGTGCGGTGTTGCCTTAATAACCTAATTCCTCGTTGACAATAATTACTTTGATCCTGTCGGGAACGCGCTGCTGCGCCAGCGTTACAAACGAGCAGCAGATGCGCGCGCTGCTGCGGCAGTGCATACACTCGCCCGTTTTCGCGCAGGGCGTGTCGCAGTTCAGCCGCACGGTATTCTTAGGCGCAGCGATCTTCTCCACGCGCTCCTTTGCCTCGGCTAAGTCCTTGACTATCTTGTTCACACCCGCAACGACAATGACCTGTTTGGGTCCGAAGATCATCGCGGAAACGCGGTTTCCGTTGCCGTCGACGTTATACAGCTCGCCGTCCTCGGTTATCGCGTTGGAGCTCGTAAGGAACGTGTCCGAAACGAACGCCTTGCGCATTATCTCGCCGACCTCCTCCGGAGTCTTTCCCGCGGAGCGGTCGAGATACGCGCCGCCGAACTCGTTTTGCAGAAACTCAATAACGCCGCTGTCCTTTAGCGTCATAGAGCCGCCCGAGGTTATCAGCTTGTCGTTTTTCACAAGGTCGCTGATAATGTGCATAAGCTCCGTGCGGCGCTCGACGAAGTATGGCTTCATCTTATTGCGCAGAAGATTGTCCATTGTTCTCTGTATTCTTTCGTCCATAATGTCCTCCTTATCCTATGCCTGCTCTTTGCTGTATAGAAAGCACCGAGTTGTCGGAGATCTTGAACGTGCCGTCATCGGTGTACTCTCCGTAGGGAATATAGAACTCTCCGGGATTTGAACCATACTCAACGGTGTTGAGAAGAGCCGCCTTATGAGCTCTGTAAAGCGTTTCGGTGAGGTTGGTCTCGGCGTTCTCCATAACGAGCCTGTACAAAATATCCATTGTAGAGGAATCGACGCTGCGGAAATTCTGGTTGACGGTCTCCGCCAACAGCTCGCCTACAACATTATATCTGAACGACTCGCCCTCCTGGAAGTCCGCGATCATCATAAGTCTGAATATCGACTCGGAGCTTAAAAAGCTGCTGCCCGCGTTGAATGTGTCGGTAACCGTGCCGTCCTTGACGATTATCGTCTTTCTTATGGTATATTCGACGCTGCCGAATGCAGTAGTGAACTCGCAGAAGCTGCTCCTGTCCATCTTGATATAACAGTCGCACTTCACCCCGACCGCGCCCTCAACGGCAGACATAACGCCCTCGCCGCCCAATGCGGCGTAGATGTTGGAGAGATTGCGCTCCTCTTTGTCAATGCTTATCCCCGCGGGGATAGGAACAAAGATCATTCTGTTCTCAACGGCATTGTACTCTATCAGCGTGAAAAGCTCGGGGAGATCGGACTCATCGTCCGACAGCATAGCTATCAGATTGAAATTATGCTCCTTTGTCGGACGGAAGTCGTCCGTAAGCTCGCCGTTGTCGCTGCCGTTCACCTGCTGGGTATTGTCGGGGAACAGATACCACTTGAACGCGGCTATCGCCATTACGACGAACACGGCTGTTATAGCGAACGCCAGCAGGTATATATACCAGTTACTCTTTCTACGAACTGTCATAAATTTCCAATTATCCTTTCCGGTTAAACAAATTTTTAATTTTGACAAAATCATATTGATTTTTTGTAAAAACCGTAATATAATGTAATAGTGTGCCGCGTATAAGGCACTACATATAGTATAACACATTTTTTCGCAAATTTCAAGTAATAGAGGTAAACTGATGAATAATTTTTATTGGAGGACATGGGCGGAGATAGATCTTGACGTTTTAAAGGGAAATATCGCCAAAATCGCCGAGCTTTCCCGAGGCAAGGAGATCATTGCCGTGGTCAAGGCGAACGCGTATGGTCACGGCGACGTTCAGTGCGCTAAAGCTCTGAATAAATGCGGAATAAGACATTTCGCGGTATCCAATTTATGGGAGGCTCAGCGGCTGACCGAGGAGGAGATCGAGGGAGATATCCTTATTTTCGGTTACTGCGATATTCACCTTATCCCGGAAAATCTGAGCAAGAATTACATTTTCACGGTCGGAGACACCGACTACGCCGAGGAACTGTCAAAGGTTGCTCTGGAAAAAAATGTAAAGATACCCGTTCATATTAAGATAGATACGGGAATGAGCCGCGTCGGGATAACCACCGAAGAGCAGCTGCGGCAGATTCTTGAGCTCGGCGGTCTGGACTGCCGGGCAGGATATACTCACTTCGCCGTTGCGGACAGTCTGAACGCCAAGGACATGGTATTCACCGAGAGGCAGCAGAAGAAGATCGTCGAGATGTGTCACAAGCACGGACTGAAAACTCACTCCCAGAACAGCGGCGGCATAATCTACCACGACGGATTTGAGGGCGACTTTGTACGCGCGGGCATCGTGATGTACGGTCAGAAGCCCGACCCGCGCTTTCCCCTGCCCGACGGCATTCGCCCGATCTTTCAGCTCAAGACTGTCGTCAGCCAGCTCAAGATCATTCATATGGGCGATACCGTAAGCTACGGAAGAACGTTCACCGCCGAGCGCGACACCAAGCTCGCGCTTGTGGCGTGCGGCTACGCGGACGGATTCAACAGGCGGCTCTCGTGCGGCTGGAACGTGCTGATAAACGGTACCACGGCGCCTATCTGCGGCAGGATATGCATGGATCAGACGCTTATCGACGTGTCCGAGGTGCCCGACGTCAAGGTCGGCGATATCGTGACCGTATACTCCAATGCTCCGGACGGCGGAAGCTCCGTGACAGCCGCCGCCGAAAAGGTCGGCACGATAAACTACGAGCTGCTCTGCGCAATCGGAACGCGCGTTCCGCGCATCTACATAGAGGACGGCAAGGAGACCGAGATACAGCGTTACATCTGAACATTTAGGATTCACTGATTAAATGGCTTTTTCCCCGCCTCCGGCGGGGAAAAAGCCGATAAAACCGCGTCTCGCAAAATGAAAAACGGATTAAATCAGCGATTCCTTTAATATCTACAAAAACGGGCAGCAAGAACATCTTGCCGCCCGTATTTTGCTGTTTAGTAGCTAAGATCGCTTCTCGCGAAATATTCATAAATTCCCTGCGCGATAGCCTCCGCCATTCTTGTCTGGTTGTCGGGATTCGCCATTACAAGGCACTCCTCCCTATTGGAAACAAATCCCATTTCCACCAGAACGGACGGGAAGCTCTGCTCGAGCGTGTACCAGTAATAGCTGTACTTAGCTCCGCGGCTGCTGTCTCTGCCGCCCTGCGCGCTGCTGAGGAATGCGGAGAGATTGTCGTTGATTCCCTTTGCAAGCGTTTGCGACCACGGCGTGAAATAGTAGACCTCCGTGCCATGCGCTACATCGCTTGTCGAACTGTTGCAGTGGATAGACATGAACATATCCGCGTTGTAGTTGTTGGCGCGTCTCGGGCGGTCGCGGTCGTGAATGCCCTCCGACTCGGTCTGCAAACGGATAACGTTTGCGCCCATATCGGTCAGTATCTGCTCGAGCTTCTTGGTAACGGCGATCGTTATGGACTGCTCCGTCACTTCTCCGATAGCTCCGGGGTCGAACTTGTTGTTCTCGTCGTAGCCGTGACCCGGATCGAGCACGATAGTCTTGCCCGCAAGCGTAGGCGTCGGAACGGAGAAGCTGAGGATAAGGTCGTCGTTGTCGTCATAATATGCCCTTACGCCGCTGTAAATACCCGCTTGTCTGAGCGTCAGCTTCATTCTGAACTTGGGTATTTCGTCCTCGACGACGGTCTCCCACTCGCCCGCGCTGAACAGCGTGCAGTAGTCAAAGTCGGGCAGCTTTGTAACGCTCGTTACATTGTCAAACGTGATGTATACGTACTGCGCGTTGAAGTTGACTACGCCATACGGTCCCTCATAGCCCTGTACAAATTGCTGTGAGGTAGTAACGTTGAAGCTGGACTTATAGTCGAGCGTGAGCTTCATATAGCTGCGTCCGCCCGCATTTCCGACCTCGTCTACCGTGAGAGCATTGTAGCCGAGACCCGTATCGTCAAACGTCGTGACGTATTCGGAGCGGTATCTCTTGCCGGAGGTCGTAGTCACAAAGCCGTCGGACGAGGACTTGTAATAGTCCAAGGTGCCCGCGGGCATCTGAGAGAACATCGGCGAGGGTATCTTACCGGTAGTCTTCGCGTCGAGAACGTCGGTGAAGTTATCGAGAACCTTGACATAGGTCACGTAATCGTCCTCGGTGCAGATCGGGTCGATGTTTCCGACTACCTCGCCGGTGCCCGCAACAGACTGGTCGGGGATAAGGTCGAATTTGATATCCGTCTTGGGAGGCTCGGGCTTGGCGGCAACGGTTACGGTGATACCGTCCATATTCTCATAATTGCCCATATACTCCGCATAGTAGTTCGCGGTGCCGAGGTACTGCTCCTGTCCGATTATTCCGTCGGGAACCGTGTAGTAACCGACAAACTGCGAGTACGAGCCGTTTGCCTCAACATATCCCTCGGAAGAGGACATCTCCTGAAGCGCTATGGTAGTGCCGTTTATCGTAACGGAAACGGACGAGCCGCTGTATGCGACCGCCACGAACGAGAGCTGTGTGCCGCCCTCGACGGTGACGTAAGCGGTGGAATCGACGGATTTCATAACGTCTACCACGCGGTTGATCGAGTAGTTGTACTGCCTGCCCTTATGCTCGATCGAAAAGTAGTTCCAGCCGACGTTAAGTTCCTTGGGGATATAGAAGTTTCCGACCTCGTTCAGCTCAATTTTGTTGCCGTTAAAGTAAACGTTAAAATTAGGGTCAAACGAACCCATAAACTTCGCGGTGGAGTCGTAGGTAGTGTAGGAAAGCTGCGTCGGCGAGACCATTACGAGATCATCGAAAAGCGTCTCCTCGTTGATCTGATCGTTGAAGTACTTTATAAGCGTTTCGCGGCTGTCAAGAATGTTGCTGCGCAGCGCGGAAAGCGAATTGAACGCGCTTCCGCCGAGCTTGTCCATATCCTCCATCACCGAGAGCTGACGGAGGAGCTGATCCTCGCTCCAGCGTTCGCCGATGCGCTCGTTGAGGTGGCAGACATAGGCGCGGACGCCGTTTTCTTTCGCGAGGTCGTTCCACCACTCGACAACGCTCTTGAAGTTCAGACTATAGTCCTCGGTAGAACCGTACGCCTTTACAAGCACGAAGTCGGTGTAGCCGTCCTCGATATATCTCTTTGTATCGCAATGCCCGTCATAGAGCGCCTGCTTTTCGTCCTCGGTGTCCGAGCCCTCCTCATTCGAGGAAGCGTTCGCCCACATATCCTCGACGAGCATACCGAAAGCAGTGGTATTGGTCGTCTTATGAACAGCCTCGCTCAGCGTGCGGAAGATGTAGCGGTTGATCTCGTAGAGCCAGTTCTCATAGCCGATGCCCGAGCCCGAGCGCAGATATTCCGCGTACATCTCGTCGGAGTCGTCGGTGTAATAGTCGGTAAGGATAATTCCCTCGCAGTTATACTTCATCGCGAACTTATGCGCCGCCGCGGAGAAGCCCTCCTTGAGCCCGCCGCCCTCCTCGGCGACCATATCGACAAGCGAATTAACGTCAAGAGTGACGTAGACGGTGAGGTTCGCGCCGTGAGCACTGTCAACAGCCTTGTTGACTATATCGCGGCTTCCCGCATCAAGATCGAGATTATAAAGAGCTCCGTCCTCATCGGAGGAGTTGATGATCACGGCGTTCATACCGTAGCCGCGTATCTCGTCGCACATATCCGCAAGGTCGCTGCCGTCTCTCTCGAAATCGTCTCCGGGCGTTACAACAACAGCGCGCATACCGTTTTGCAGATAGATCATACTTCCCGCGGGGCTCGGCGGCTGTATAACAGGCGAGTCGGGAATACCGCTCTCCGAGCTGTCTATCAGTCCTCCCCCGATAATCCCGGAGGATTCGGCAAACGCAGTGCTTGCCAGCATACTTGCCGCGGTCAATGCAGAAATGATTCCTCTTAATAATTTTTTCATACTATAATTCCCCATTTTATGTAGTGATTTAGAGCGCGTTCACATTAACCGAAATGTTTGGATTTCGTAGCGGATTTTTCGCAGAACGAGGTCGCATTATGCCTGCGGCAAAACGCTAAATTCGCAGATGTACTGTATGTACTTCAAGAATTTTCAACGAAGTTATGCGGAAAATCCGCCGAAAGACAAACGTTGAGCGTTAATGTGAACACGCTCTAGTTCAAAACCGATCTAAGATCGGAGACTTCGCTTTCTATCTGCGCTCTCACGCTGCCGTCGGGCGCAAAGAGCAGCCTGTATCTGAACAGGCACACGCCCCCGTAGGACATCTGCTCAAGCGACTCGAGCACCTGCCGTCTCAGGATAGCGCTGTCGGTGAGCCATTCGTTTCTGCCCGCTCCCGCCCAGACGTCCTCCGCGCCTATCTTCGCAGCGGTAATGCCGACAATGAGCGGCACATTCCCCTCAGCTGCCAGATTATCCCATTCTTTCACGCACTGAGCAAAGGGCTGAGTAGAGTTTTCAAAGCCGAAATATACCTGCGGCATTATATAATCGAGATAGCCGTCGCTCTTGACCCATTTTTTAACATCTGCGTACATATCTTTGTAATTATTGTCCATATTCCCTTGGCAGCTCACTCCGAACACCGCGCTCGGATTAGCTGTCTTTACGGTGCTGTACAGCGTTCTGACGAGCTTGTCACAGTTTGCGATGCGGAAATCGGAGATTTGGCTGTAGCCGCTGTCAGCGAACGCGCCGCTGTCAAAGGACGCGTCGGTCGTCGGATAGAAATAATCGTCGATATGCAGCCCGTCAACGTCGTAGTTCGCGACGATCTCCGCCGCTCCCCTCGCGATGAGATCAATAACCTCGGAGTATGCGGGATTCAGGTAGTAGTAGGCGCCGACCTTGACCATTCGCCCGCTCCCTGCCCAATCGTACACCGCGTAGCCGTTTCCGCGGGAAAGATCCTTCTCGGCGTTCATCCTGAGAGGATTTATCCACGCCTGGAACGACAAGTTCCGCTTATGTGCCTCTTCAATCATTATCGGCAGCGGGTCGTAGCTGCCCGACATATATTTCGTTCTCGGGAAGAGATCGGAGTTGTAATAAGCGTCGCCGTGAGAACGCACATGAACGTACACCGTGTTGATACCAAGCGCGGCGCAGTTGTCGTATGCCGCCGCTATCTCGCTCCTGAACGCGCTCTCGGTGCCGCTTGACATCTCCATTATGTCAAGGTAGGATATCCACATACCCTTAACCTCGGCGTAGTTCAGCGCGTGATATCCGTTCACGCCCGACGACGCTGGCGGTTCAGGCACGCTTGCCGTAGACGATGAAGCAGTATCCGACGAGCTTTCGGTGCTGCTCGAGGAGACCGTGCTGCTTGAGGAACTCGTTACGCTCGTTTCCGGCGGCAGCGACACCTCTACAAGAGTAGACGATACCGGCTCGCTTGAGGAAGCGGGCGGCTCACTGCTTGAGTCTTCGACGTAGCCCTGCGGCTCCGAGATCGCGGACTGCACGGGAGGCGGCGGTTCCGAGCTGTCGGCGGGCTCCTCGGGCGGTTCGCTGTCCCGATCGGAGGACGAAACCGCAGAGCTTGACGATGACACGGGAACAGCGGGCGTTATGCTTACAGACGAGCGTGTTGACACGGTTGAAGACGGTAATGATAAAACGGTTGACGAGGAGGATGACGAAGCGGCGGGAGCGCTCCCGATATCTATTATGTTTACGCTGCTTTCCGGCGAGTTTTCCCCGCGCTCCGTAGAGCACCCCGCCAAAACGCAGAACGACATCACGAGAGACGCCGCGGCAGTATATTTATTTTTCATTTGTGTGTTCCCCAATATTTGTATATAGTCTTATAGTTATGGATATTATATCATAATAATCATTTAAAGTCAATACATTTTACGCTTACTTCGGCAGTTGTTGACAAATTTTCGCAAAAATTTCACATTTACCGTACAACAAGAGGTGTACATAAAATGTACACCTCAGCTTGTAGAAAAAGTCTACATTCATACTGTCGAGAAGCTCTCAGATACGAGGACGAATGACCGCTTCGCGGTCAACCTAGGCTTGTCGGCTAGCCTTAATGGCTGCCGAGCAAGCCGTTGACGAAGTAGATGAGGGTTTATCGACAGTCTGACCACACGCCGTTACTCTTCCATCTGCTTACCGAAGTACATCGCCGCCGCCTGAACCAGCGCGGACTGCTCGGCGGTCGCCGTGTCGTTGCCGTTGTCTCCGCTGAGCATTATCACAGCGCCGTTCACGTCGCCCGAGGCAAGTATCGGTGAACACGCTATGGCGTATCTGTCGACGCCCTCAATGGGGTTAAGACGCTTCTGCTCGCCGTTTTTAAAGACGTAGCTCTTACGCTGCTCGATAAGATCCTCGAGCGAGCCCGAAACGCGGCGCTCTATAACTTCCTTTTTACTGATGCCCGAAACCGCAATGACGTGATCTCTGTCGCATATCACAGCAGGCAGACCGCCTACCTTTGACAATACGTCGACATACTGCGACGCGGTGCTGCTTATCTCGCCGACGGGAGAGTATTTCTTGAAAATGACCTCGCCCTCGGAATTAGTAAATATTTCCAGTGGATCGCCCTCGCGTATGCGCATAGTCCTGCGTATCTCCTTGGGGATGACGATACGCCCCAGATCGTCGATTCTGCGGACAATTCCCGTTGCCTTCATATATAAATTCCTCCAAAATTATTTTCTAATAGCATTTCTGCTGACGGTATTGTCTGCTATTTCGTGAAAAATATTCATTATTTTCGACATAATTTGCAAAGGCGGTGTTAAGCATTACCGCCTTTCAGCATGTAGAGAAAAACCACATTCAGACTGTCGAGAAGCCCTCAGATACGAGAAAACTGCTTGTCGGCTAG
>CAMWVP010000029.1 GCA_947177735.1 uncultured Clostridia bacterium | reverse complement strand
CACTATGCGCTCCTTTTCGTCCTCGCAGGTGCCGCTGAGCAGTGACTTGTCTATTTTCATCACCGACGCGG
Organism: uncultured Clostridia bacterium; assembly: GCA_947177735.1. Classification (GTDB taxonomy): domain Bacteria; phylum Bacillota; class Clostridia; order Oscillospirales; family Ruminococcaceae; genus CAG-115. Next base: position 26,210 of record CAMWVP010000029.1, on the reverse strand, counting down.
GAACGTCCTTGACTAAGTTGAGCGACGACAGACCGCTGCCGAAGTCGTCAATGGAGATCTCAAAGCCCGCGTCGCTGATGGTGCGGACGAATTGAATAATATCAACGCCGTCAAACGCCAGCGCCGATTCGGTGATCTCCACTTCGATCAGCTTTCGCGGAATCCCGTAGCTGTCGACCGTTTCCGCAAGCCGCTCGGCGAATTTCGGCTCCTTAGCGTGGAAACGCGAGAAATTGACGGATACCGTCACAACGTGCCGCCCCGCCTTTATCTCGCCCGCGAGGAACGCGCAGGTCTCGCGGAGCATATACCAGTCAAGCTCCGTGATAAGTCCCAGCTCCTCCAGCAGCGGAATGAACATTCCCGGCGAGATCATTACGCCGTCTGACATTTTCCACCGCGCAAGAGCCTCCGCGCCCTGTATCTTGCCGTTTATCGCGTTGTGCTTGGGCTGGTAGTATACCTTCAGCTCTTTTTCGGCGAGCGCCTTTTCGATAAGTCCGCCGATGTTATCCCTGGTAATATCCATATTCATTTGCAGTCCTCCTAAAAATGAAATCCTTGTGTTAATTATATCATACAACTACGCGTTTTTGTTAAGTATAAAGGATTTTCGTCAATTTCCACATAAAACATTGTGAAAATTTGTTATATATATAATTGGCGTGTAACCGTTTTCAGCCCTTGTATTTTTGGCTCAATTGTTGTATACTTATAATTGGATTAAAATATATTCCCGAAAGGACGGTCTATCTTATGAAATTTGGGCATTTTGACGACAAGGCAAAGGAGTATGTCATCACATCTCCGCGTACCCCGTATCCGTGGATCAATTATCTGGGAACTCAAGGGTTCTTTTCGCTGATCTCGAATACCGCGGGCGGTTACAGCTTCTACAAGGACGCGCGTCTGCGCAGGATCACGCGTTACCGCTACAACAACGTTCCCGTTGATATGGGCGGAAGATATTTCTACCTCAAGGACGGCGATACCGTCTGGAATCCCGGCTGGTCGCCCGTAAAGACGGAGCTTGACGAGTACGAATGCCGTCATGGTCTTGGCTATACGATAATCACGGGCAAGAAGAACGGCGTTAAGGCAAGCGTGAAATTCTTTGTTCCGCAGGACTTTAACGGCGAGATCCAGAAAGTCACCATCACCAACGAGAGCAGCGAAAAGAAGTCGCTGGGTCTCACGAGCTTTTTGGAGTGGTGCCTGTGGGATGCCAACGACGATACCACCAATTTCCAGAGAAACTACAATACGGGCGAAGTCGAGATAGTAGGCTCGACGATCTATCACAAGACCGAATACAAAGAGCGCCGCGATCATTTTGCGTTCTATACCGTAAACGTTCCCGTTCAGGGCTTCGATACCGACCGCGAGAGCTTCCTCGGTTTGTACAACGGCTTCGAGCGCCCCGACGCGGTATTTGAGGGCAAGCCCCACAACTCCGTTGCGGAGGGCTGGTCGCCTATCGCTTCTCACTATATAGAGCTTGAGCTCGGCGCAGGCGAGAGCAAGGAGCTCGTATTCTGCCTCGGTTACGTTGAAATGCCCGTTGACGAGAAGTTTGACAAGAGCGGCAATTACGACGGTATCATCGCTTCGTACACCGTTGACGGCGTCGGCGGCAAGAAAGAGCTCAAGAACGTTGTCAACAAGAAAAAGGCGCTCGAGATGATCGACCTGTGCAATACTCCCGAAAAGGCGGACAAGCTGTTCGAGAGCCTGAATAATTACTGGGACAAGCTGCTCACTCAGTACACTGTATCTTCTCCCGACGAAAAGGTCAACCGTATGGTCAACATCTGGAACCAGTATCAGTGTATGGTCACGTTCAATATGTCGCGCTCCGCATCCTACTTCGAGAGCGGTATCGGCAGAGGAATGGGCTTCCGCGATTCCAATCAGGATTTGCTCGGTTTCGTTCATCAGATACCCGAGCGTGCAAGAGAGCGTCTTATCGACCTCGCGGCTACTATGCTCGAGGACGGCGGCGCGTATCATCAGTATCAGCCCCTCACCAAAATGGGCAACCACGAGCTCGGCTCGAACTTCAACGACGATCCGCTGTGGATGATCCTCGCTGTTGCGCAGTACGTTAAGGAAACGGGCGATGTTTCCATTCTCGACGAGAAGGTTCCTTACGAGAACAAGACGGAGCTTGCGGACACCATGCTCGACCACTGCAAGCGCGCATTCAACCACGTATGCACCAAGATCGGACCGCATGGTCTGCCGCTTTCGGGCCGCGCGGACTGGAACGACTGCCTGAACCTCTCCTGCTTCTCCGATAAGCCGGGCGAGAGCTTCCAGACCTACAACAACAAGGAGATATTCCCGAATCCTCCGTTCTATTCGCAGAACGCGGAATCGGTAATGATCGCGGGTATGTTCTGCTTTATCGGTCCGGAGTATGCGGCTATGTGCCGTCTCAAGGGCGACGAGGCTGAGGCAAAGCGCGCCGAGGCGGAGATAGAGAAGATGCGCACGGCTACCGTTGAAAAGGGCTATGACGGCGAGTGGTTCCTCCGCGCTTACGATCACAACGGCAACAAGGTCGGCTCTCACGAGTGCGAGGAGGGCAAGATATTCATCGAGCCGCAGGGCTGGTGCGTTCTCGCGGGTCTCGGCAAGGACAAGGGCTGCGACATCAAGACCCTCGAAAGCGTTGACAAGTACCTTAACAGCAAGCATGGTCTGGTTCTGAACAATCCCGCGTTCACGACCTATAAGATCGAGTACGGCGAGATTTCCACCTATCCGGGCGGCTACAAGGAGAACGCGGGCGTGTTCTGCCACAACAACGCGTGGGTGATCTGCGCGGAGGCTGCCGTAGGACACGGCGACAAGGCGTTCGAGTATTACAGCAAGATAGCTCCCGCGTTCCGCGAGGAGATGAGCGACCTGCACCGCACCGAGCCGTACGTATACGCGCAGATGATCGCGGGTAAGGACGGCAAGCGCCACGGCGAGGCTAAGAACTCGTGGCTGACCGGTACGGCGGCGTGGAACTTCGTTGCGATCTCGCAGTATATCCTCGGCGTTAAGCCGCAGTATAACGGCTTGCAGATCGACCCGTCCATTCCTCACGAGTGGGACGGCTTCAAGGTTTCCCGCCAGTTCAGAGGCGCGACCTACAACGTCACCGTCTCCAACCCGAACCACGTTTGCTCGGGCGTGAAGTCGATGACGGTAGACGGCAAGCCCGTTGACGGAAACGTTATCCCCGCTTTCGACGGCGGCGAGCACAGCGTTGAAGTAGTTCTCGGCTGATAACCGTTGACACTTTGACCCCCGATGAGAGATCGTCGGGGGTCTTTTTATGCATATCTGCAAAGGCGAGCCGCCTTTGGCATTACGCCTCGTGCGTTGACAATCTTTTAAGATTGTCGCACGACCGCAAAATGCTTCCGTACGGTTAGCCCCCAAGGAGTGCGGCGCTACTTCCTGAGCCACATCACCGCGAGCTGCGTGCGGTGCTCAAGACCTGTTTTTTCCAAAATCGTGCTGATATGGTTGCGGACGGTGCCGTTGGAGAGGAAAAGCCGCTCGGCGATCTGCTGATTGGACAAGCCCTCGGCTATGAGCCGTACAACGTCGAGTTCGCGCGGCGACAGCCCTGCAAACAGCTCGCCGCCGTTCGTCGGTGAGAGCCGCTCGCGCACGAATTTCAGCACGTCCTCCTGGAATACCGTACCGCCTGCGTTGACCGTTCGGACGGCGTTTATAATACGCTCTGCGGGGGAGTTCTTGAGAATATAGCCGCATATCTCGCTTTTCAGCGCGCGGAGAATAAAGTCCTCCTCGTCGAACGTCGTGAGCAGCAGCGGAGCGCACAGCCCCTCCGCGAGCATACTCTCGGCAGCCGTTATCCCGTCGCACTCGGGCATACGTATATCGAGCAGGGCAACGTCGGGGCGGAGCTTCCGAGCGCGTTCAAGTGCCGCTCTGCCGTTTTCGGCTTCACCCGAAACCTCCATATCGTCCTGCGAGGAGATTATCATTTTCAGTCCCTCGCGCACTATCGTATCATCGTCAGCTATCAAAACCCTTATCATTGTTCACTCCAAAAATGTTGATTATTTTAAACCCCGTCATGCCGCATTGAAACAGGCATTTCCCGCCGCAGGCGGCAGTCCTGTCCTCGATTCCGTCAAGTCCCATGCCGCTTGTAAATCCGTCCGCGCAGCAGCCGTTATCGGCAAACTCGGCGCGTATCAGCTTGTCGAAAACACGTATCTTCAGCGTGAATTCGTTCGCGTTTGAGTGCTTAATCGTGTTCGTAAGCGCCTCGGTGAGATTCTCTTTAAGGCAGTTCCACATTGCGGCGGGTATCCTGTCGGCGTCCCCGTCAAGCGAGAACGCGGTCTTTATATCGTAGTTGACCGAAAAGCGCTCGAGCATCTCTCTGAGCTCGGCGGCGCTTGCGGTGCCGCGTTTGGGACGCTCCTCGCGGAGCGCGGCGCGTATGCTGTCAACGCTGACGCGGAGGTTCTCTATCACAGTGTCAAGCGACTTTTCGGTTTGCTCGGGATCTTTTCCGAGATTCAGCTTAGCGCCCTCGAGCAGTATAATGCTCCCCGAGATGCCGTGTCCGAGCTTGTCGTGGATACGCGCCGAAAAGCGGCTGCGCTCCTCAAGCGCGACGCTCTCACGCAGTGTTTCCGACCACGATCGGAGCTTGGCTATTCGTTCGTTTTGCGCGGCTATGGTACCGCGCTGCTTTTCGGAAAGCTCGCGGAAATACTCCACGCGCTCGACCGCCATCCTTGCGAACGCTCCCGCCGCGGTCAGTATCGCCGCCGTCGTCAGCGCGAAGCTGTCCGGCTGTATCGCCAGCGCCGTGAAAAGCGCTCCTACTGCCGAGACACTGTAATAATATTCGCCCAGACCGATGATATCGGCAAGCTCAAAGAGCTGCATAAGCAGCAGCGGAAAATATACCGCGCCGCCCATAAAGCAGCCCAATATCCCCAAAGGCGCGCAGATAAGCCCCGCCTTTTTGGTTTTGCACAGCCTGTTTATCAGAAAGTCCGTGAGGAATAAACAGCAAAAGGCGAGTGCGCCGACAGTGGTTATTCCGTCGAGCGTATTCGTCGAAATATACTCCGCCAAGACCGCCGCGAGCGCAGCGGTCTTTAGCGTTAAGTAAAGTGAATTCTTGTTCATTTATACTGATCCCCGTTAAAATACTTGATAAGATTTGCGGCAAGATTGCGCCTAGCGCAAGGACGCATTATGCGCCTGTTGTCTTTAGGACAACTGCGCAAAACGCTGCGACGCAGGCGTACTGTACGCATTATGCCTTTGGCAAAACGCTGCATTATCCGCTTCGCGGAAAACGTTCCAAGGAGCTTTGACGCGGCGATAGGTGCAAGATTGTCGCAAAGCTGTCAAGTTTTTAACGAGGGATTAGAGCGTGTTCACATTAACCGAAATGTTCGGATTTCGTAGCTGATTTTTCGCAGAACGAGGACGCATTATGCCTGCGGCAAAACGCTAAATTCGCAGATGTACTGTAATGTACGCATTATGCGCTGCGCGCAAAACGCTTCAAGAATTTTCAACGAAGTTATGCGGAAAATCCGCCGCAAGGCACGATGCCTTAAGGTGAACGCCCCGGCGCGACACGATGTCGCGCATTAAAGGCGTTCACACTAAGACGGGCGTTGAGCGTTAATGTGAACACGCTCTAGTATTACGCGCTTTTCCTTGTAAAGATTACCGCGGATATGAGGTACACGAGCACCACCGATACCGCGAGTATGCAGACGTTCAGCGTCACGTCGGCGCCCGCCTCGCTGCGCAGCAGATCCATGAACCAGTACTGCGGGAACAGCTTTGCAACGCCGCCTATGAACCCGAGCGAGCCATGAATGGGGAACCACGCGCCGCCGAGCATACTGCCGATCACGGGATAACCGATGCCGACCGTCATAAGCGCCTTTTCCGAGTTTACGCACAGCCCCATCGTCGTCGCGAGACCCACCGAGAATACCGCGAGCAGCAAGCCGGCTCCGAACACCGTGCCGAACGGCAGGAGCATATCGCCGTGCGTGAGGTACGCGAAGCACATATACGCTGCCAGCATGACCGCGCAGCATATCACCCCGAACAGACTCACGCCGATAACGTATTCCGAGGATTTCAGCGATGTACGTCTCATGCGGTCGTATGTGCCGAGAGCCCGATCGGCGAGTATCTGGTTCGCGATAAAGACCGCAATTGCCGACATTATCGAGATCATGAAGCCGAGCGCGGTGTTGAATTCCTGCTGCGCCGCCGCGCTTTCGTCCGCGCCGAGCTCCGCTTCTACGGAGCTTATCTCAAGCGGCTGCTCTCGCTCCGCAAGCAGCTTGTCGAAGAGCTCTCCGTCGCCGTTTGCCGCCTGCGAGATGACCGCCAACCCGTTCATATACGAGCCGAGGTAAGCCTCGACAAACGCCGCGTTTTCGTAATCGCCGAGCGTCGTGATGACGAGCTTTTTCGGCGAGCCGCTTACGGCGCTGTCGTAAAATCCCCGCGGTACTTCTATTATAGCAGAAATCTGCATATCAATCAAGTCCTTTGACAAAATATCGTAGCTGCCCTCGACCACGTCCATTTTGAGCGTGTTCACGATATAGTCCTTGATATCGTCGGTCATTCTGCCGTCGCTGTCGTCAATACCGACCTTAATTGTCATATAGTCCTCGGCAGTGCTCTCGCTGTTCGTCATCGCTCTGAAAAACAAGCTCATCAGCACCGCGGAGAGCAGCGCCAGAATTATCATATACTTATTGCGGAGCGCACTGTATCTGAATATCAGAAGTATCTTTCTCATGCGTTGCGCCTCCTTATATTTACACACGCCCAGCCCGCCGCGAGCAGTACGGCGAATATGCCGAGCGACCACAGTGTGACGCTTATCGCCTGTTCGCTCCTCGAGAATACCGTCAGATCAAACGCCGCGTTCAGCAACAGCTTTGGCGGCAGGTATTCCGATATGCCGTCGATCGTGGATTTACTGTAAAATGCTCCGGAAAAGAACAGCATTACCCAAGCTATCGGCATAATAACGGGCATCGCGGGGATCTTCGGGAACAGCAGACCAAACAGCACTCCTACCGCCAGCACAGTCAGCGATACGCTTACGAACATCGCGAAAAGCAGCAGATTGCCGCCGAGAGTATCGCAAAAATGTACCCCGAAGAACAGTATGCTGACTATCATGACCGTGCCGACCTGAATTAGAACCACCGGCAGCGAGCCGATTATCTTACCGAAAAAAACACGTGTGCGGCTGACGGGAGAAAACGACAGGCGGTCGAGCGTGTTGAAGCTGCGCTCGTCGCTGTATGAGCTTGCGCCGCCCATCGACGAGCCGAAAAAGATAATTACCACCGTCATCGCTACCGCGTAGTAGTCCATCATCGTGCGTGTTCTGCCGAAATCCTTTTGCTCGACATATTCCTCATCGGACAGCTTCACTCCCGAAAGCAGCGTCGGATCGACAGCCGCGACCGACATATACGCGCCCGCATTCTCGTTGTAACCGTCCATCAGTGCTCTGACGGTGCGGTTCTGTATAGCGTTTCTGCCCTTGTAGACGATGATCTCGCCGCCCTTGAGCTCGACGGCTGCCGAATAATTTTCGGCGGCATTGCCGAGCTTGTCGGCGGTAACTTTCTCGGCGGTTATGACCTTCTCCTCGTCTAGCGCGAGGATATACTCCTCAAACGCCGCCGACTGATAACCGCCTTCCTCGACGCAGTACGCGACGTTGAGATCGCCCACGACCGCGTCAGACTTCTGAACGTCCTCGAGCAGGGTGCCTAAAATGAACGTGAGCAGGCTCGGGAATACGATGCTCAAAAACAGTGTCGAGCCGTTGCGGAAAAAGCTCCGCATCTCGTTTAAGATGATATGCAGCATGGTTCACCTCAGCTCTCTGCCCGTGAGGGCAATAAAGATATCCTCGAGGTTCATCGACTCGGAGGTCAGTCCGCATATCGGCAGACCGCGCTTTGTGATGTGCTCGAGATAGAGTGTGAAGTCTTTGCAGGTGTTGCCCACCTCGAGGATTATCGTGTTCTCGTCCGCGCGCGCGTTTTTGACGTCGGGCAGCCTGGAGAGCTCGCCGATAAGCTCGGAAACGGGGAATCCGGCTCTGAACTCGGTGGAGATCTTCAGCGCCTTGCTGTCGCTGACGGTCGAGATCAGCTCCTCCTCGGTGCCGCAGGCAACGAACTTACCGCGGTCGATGATGGCTATCCTGTCACAGATGTCCTCGACCTCGTTCATGTAGTGCGAGGTGTAGATAACCGTCGCGCCGCGCTCGCGGAGAGTCTTTATCGAGCCCAGGATATGCTCGCGCGACTGCGCGTCCACGCCCACCGTCGGTTCGTCCATAATTATCAGCTTAGGGTGATGCGCGATGCCGCAGGCTATGTTCAGGCGGCGCTTCATACCGCCCGACATCTTTTTCGGTCTCACCCTCGCGCGGTCGGACAGTCCCACGAACTCCAGCGCCTCGCCCGCCGCAAGGCTCAGCGCCTTGCCTTTCAGCCCGTACAGAGAGGCGAAAAACTTCACGTTTTCCTCCGCTGTCAGAAACGGATACAGCGCCAGATCCTGCGGCACAACGCCGATAACGCGCCGCGCCTTTTCACGCTCTCTCACTATATCCATACCGTCTATCGAAACGTTTCCCTTGGTAGGCTCGATGAGCGACGAGATAACGTTCATCGTCGTCGACTTACCCGCGCCGTTCGGACCCAGCAGTCCGAATATCTCTCCCTCGCGTACCGTGAAGCTTATCCCGTCCACCGCGCAGAAGTCGCCGTAATTCTTGACCAATCCGTCAACCTTTAAGTAATCTTTCATTGCCATACCGCCTTTCCGTATATTATTATAACACATTTTCACGGTTCGCGGAAGTGACTTTTGGTAGATTTACGGCGTGACAATTGTCATTGTTTTATTGATGTTCCAATTAAAAATCTCCATTTTTATGTGTTTTTCCCCGCCGGAGGCGGGGAAAAACACATAAAAAGCTATGAAATTCAGAAATATTTTATTGGCGGCGCAATAATGTCATATGTGTCAACGTTCGTCATTATTACCGCCGCGCTCAATAAGTCCGCATACTCCGAGCACCGCCGCGAACAGCACTCCCGCCACGGGGAACACTACCCACGACTGCGATTCGTACTTGCCGCTGTCAATAAACAGCAGCCAGAACAGATAAATGGCTATGGTAATGCTCCAGTAGATAGGCGAGACCTTAGCCGCGAGCCTTGCCCTCCGCTTGCGCTTCGGGGTGTAGTCGCCGTCCTGTAAAAGCTTGCGCATACTCGCCTCACGTACTCCCGCGGTGATGAAGAACACCACCCCGACGCCCGCGATAAGCAATGTCGCAGCGAACATCATCACCGTAAAGAATTCGGTATCCGACATCGCTCCGATAAACAGCAGCACGGGGGATATTATGCACAGACACGTGCCGATTATGTTGCTGCGGACATAGGTATCGCGGTACGCCTTTTGCCGCTCCTTGACCATTCCGACAACGCCGTATTCCGTCTCGAACGGCTCTTTTTCAAGAAATTCAAAATGTCTGCTCTGAGCGCCCGTATACAGATAAATACCTACGGCTACTGCCGCAAGGACAAACATTACGATAATTCCGAGTACGCCGGCGGTGTTCTCCGGTAGCGGCGGCTCGGACAGCGTCGTCGTGCCGCCGAATATTATAAGCTGCGCGATTGCCGTGATATTGAGGAACGTCGCCAGAGCGATACGCCACGAAGCCTTTTTCCGCAATTCAAGAAACTCGTTAGCCTGGGCAAGCGTTATCTTCCGACATCTTTCCGTGTCCTTTTCGACAAATTCCTCGTCCTCAAGCTCGTCCTTTAATAGATAGTCGATCGTCACGCCGAATAGCTTGCTGAGCTGCAATATCTTCTCCAGATCGGGAACGCTCTGCGCGCCCTCCCACTTCGATACCGACTGCCGCGAAACGTTCATCTTCTCCGCAAGCTCCTCCTGCGACATTCCGCTTTTTTTCCTAAGCCTTATTAGCTTATCCGCAAAAATCATAAGATCACCTCATTTGTTATTTCGGGGGCATTGTCCTCTCGGGGACATTGCTCCCTCGGAAACCGCTGCTCCCGATGAGTTAATTCTAGCATTTTCCGCGGTTGCACACTACCAACCGCCGCTTTTCAATTCGTCAACCGACGGTTGCAATTGCGGTAATTATGCGAAAAAAAGCCCGAAAACGCTTGTTCTCGGGCTGCGATATTAGGGCACCTCTAAAAACCTTGTTTGAAGCAAAATCGGCATAGCACGCCGTCTGCGTCGTCAAACCTCCTCGCAAGGCATACAGCCTTGCTTCGTCGGCTTTTCTAGCAGCCGACGCACTCTGCCGATTTTGCCTTTTCAAACCGGTTTTTAGAGATGCCCATTATTTCCTTTTGCGATACTCGACCAACCTTTGAGAGGCTGCGGAATTGAAGCTCCCGAGAAAGCTGTACAGATATTCCTGCTGCTCGTTGAAAATATCGGGCAGAGACTTTTCGGAGCGGCTCAAATGCAGCGAACCGATATGTTTCACGTCCTCGCTCATCTCGGCTTTGGAAACAAAATCCTCGCTTTCGGGTTCCTCCTCATCGTCGCTTATCCTCGTGCAGGAGCCGCAGGATATTACTTCGCCGGCAACGTTCCCGTCGCCGTCAATTTCAACGATAATGCTGCAATCGGTCGAGGTATACTCGAAATCCCCTTTTGTTGTGACCCTCGGCAGCCCCGCCATACTTTCCCGAACAGACGGAACGATCTTTTCTTCAAGCTGTGCCATTATCTTATTGAAAAAATCCTCGTCGTTGTTCATTCTTTCAACTGCTTCGGGGCTTATCAATACCGCAATCCCGTTCTTTTTGCAAGCCGCCCGCCCGTTCTTTAACGCCCTCGGGTCGAGAGTGTCTTTAGGCTCGGGATATGTCGGAGCGTAACTGTTCAGCTCCTCCAAAGTCATATTTTCCTCAAAAAGCAGTGCCTGCGGAAAATCCTTTCTGTGCAGTCCGTTGACCTTGGATGCATCGATCACGTTCACCGCGGTCTTATGCCATAGACCGGATACCCATTCGGTCAGCCTGTCGTAGTTGGTAGTTGACTTTTGAGACATAAGCTCGCCGAAATCGGAAGATACGGCAGAGGGTTTATAGTTTATTGCGGGATCATAATTTATTGAGGGGTCAAAAGCGGTCGATGTGATCATGGGACTATTCTCCTTAATTTAATATATAATATCGGACTGTAGAAAAAACAGTCTTGATTTTATACGGTTCTCCCCGCCTGCGGCGGGGAGAACCGCAAAGGCTAATATATCTTAATTATACCTCACGGCATAGGAAAAGTCAATCATTTTTGTAAACAATTATAAAAAACAGCCCGAGAATCTGCGTTCCCGGGCTGTACCAATTAACCCTGCTGAGCCTTTTTCTTAGCCTCGATATCCGCGAGAGCGTCCTTGCGGGAGAGGTTGATACGACCCTGCTGGTCGATCTCCATTACCTTGACGATTATCTCGTCGCCGATTGAAACAACGTCCTCCACCTTTTCAACGCGGTGGTTCTCGAGCTTGGAGATGTGAACCATTCCGTCCTTGCCGGGAGCGATCTCAACAAACGCGCCGAAGTTCATAATACGAACGACCTTGCCCTTGTAGATAGCGCCGATCTCCGGCGGATTTACGATCGTGTGGATAACCTGAACGCACGCGTTCGCCTTTTCCATATCCAGACCGCAGATGAATACGTTTCCGTCCTCGTCCACGTCGATCTTGACCTCGAAGTCCGCGCAGAGCTTCTGGATAACCTTTCCGCCCTTGCCGATAACGTCGCTGATCTTGTCCACGGGAACCTTTGTCGCCAGCATCTTGGGAGCGTACTTGCCGACTTCCTTGCGCGGCTCGGGAATAGCCTTGAGCATTACCTCGTCAAGGATATAGTCGCGAGCCTTGTGGGTCTTTTCAAACGCGCTCTTGATGATCTCGGGAGTAAGACCGTCGATCTTCAAGTCCATCTGAATGGCGGTGATACCGTCGTGAGTACCCGCAACCTTGAAGTCCATATCGCCGAAGAAGTCCTCAACGCCCTGAATGTCGACCATAGTCATCCAGCGCTCGCCCTCTGTGATAAGTCCGCAGGAGATACCAGCAACGGGCTTCTTTATCGGAACGCCCGCGTCCATAAGCGCCAGCGTAGAGCCGCAAACGGAGCCCTGCGATGTCGAGCCGTTGGAGGACAGAACCTCGGACACCAGTCTTATCGCGTAGGGGAACTCCTCCACCGACGGGATAACGGGAACGAGCGCTCTTTCGGCGAGCGCGCCGTGACCGATCTCACGTCTGCCGGGACCTCTCGAAGCCTTTGTCTCGCCGACCGAGTAAGCGGGGAAGTTGTAGTGGTGCATATAGCGCTTGCCGTCCTCGTCGTCCAGACCCTCCAGCTTCTGGGAGTCTGAAACGGGACCGAGCGTGCATATCGTCATTACCTGCGTCTGACCGCGCGTGAAGATGCCGGAGCCGTGAACTCTCGGCAGCACCGCGACCTCAGCCGCGAGCGGGCGCATCTGATCGAGCGCGCGTCCGTCAACGCGCTTGCCGTCGTCGAGCAGCCAGCGGCGAACTACAAACTTCTGGAGCTTGTACATACACTCGTCGATCATCGCGATCTGCTCGGGATACTGCTCGTCAAACTTCTCGTGAACCTCCGCGTATACGGGCTGCAAGCGCTCCTCGCGGATATTCTTGTCGTCGGTGTCCATTGCGTAGCGAACCTTTTCGATAGCAAAATCGGAGATCGCGTCGTACATATCGTGATCGACTTCCATGCTCTCGAACGAGAACTTCGGCTTGCCGATCTGCGCCTGCATATCCTTGATGAACGGGATAAGGCTCTTTACGATCTCATCGTGACCCGCCATAATAGCGTTGAACATCACGTCGTCGGGTACCTCGTTCGCGCCCGCCTCGATCATAACGACCTTCTTCTCGGAGCTTGCGACCGTCAGATTGAGGTCGGACTTCGCTCTCTGCTCCTGATTGGGCATAAGAACGATCTCGCCGTCAACCAGACCCACGGAGATACCGCCGATAGGACCGTTCCACGGAACGTCGGAGATAGATACCGCGATAGACGCGCCGATCATTCCGAGTATCTCGGGAGAGCAGTCGGGATCGACCGCGAGCACCGTCATAGTGATAGCCACGTCGTTCCTCATATCCTTGGGGAACAACGGGCGCATAGGACGGTCAACCACGCGGGAGGTCAGGATTGCCTTTTCGCTCGGTCTGCCCTCGCGCTTCAGAAAGCCGCCGGGAATCTTTCCAACGGAGTAGAGCTTCTCCTCGTAGTCCACCGCGAGCGGGAAGAAATCCACGCCGTCACGGGGCTTGGGGGAAGCGGTAACGTTTACCATAACAACGGTCTCGCCGTACCTTACCCAGCATGAGCCGTTAGCCAGCCCGCAGACCTTGCCCGTTTCAACGGTAAGCTCTCTGCCTGCGAACATTGTCTTGAATACCTTGTAATTCTCAAACATTGTCTGTATTTCCTTTCATGATTTTGTTGTTCCGTGAAGGCACAGACGTTCTGCAAAAAAGTCAGCCGCCGCATGCTACCCTTTATCGAACGGCATCAGGTGCGACGAAGTCGCTTCGGCCGTTCTTTTGGGGCAACTGCGCAAACATCGTGTTTGCGCGCTGCCTTACGCAGTGCAGAAGCTCAATTTTATGCAGCTCTGCGCCCTCTATTCTGTTGCGCATTAAAGTGAAAAAGGGCAGAAAAGCGCTCTCCTGCCCTTAGTTCTCAATTACTTACGCAAGCCGAGCTTTGCTACGATCGCACGATAACGCTCAATGTCCTTCTTCTGGAGGTAGTTGAGCAGGTTTCTTCTGCGGCCGACCATTTTCAGCAGTCCGCGTGTGGAGTGGTGATCCTTCTTGTGAACCTTGATGTGCTCGGTGAGGTCGTTGATGCGCTTCGTAAGGATAGCGATCTGAACCTCGGGCGAGCCGGTATCGTTCTCGTGCTTGCGGTTAGCTTCGATAACCGCGGTCTTTTCTTCTTTTCTTAACATAGTACACCTCATTGTTTTCTCCGATATCACAGCATAGGGAAAGGTGTTTTCTCCGTCGGAGCATAATCCGCAAGCCGTGAAGCCGGTATTTCTTATGCGCGGAATTGCGCAACACATATATTATATCACAAAAAAAACGATTTGTAAAGAGGTTTTTTAACTTTTTTATAAATTCATATTTTGCACACATTCGGCGTATTCTGCGGCTTATTCCGCTTGTCGGGAATATATAAGGAAATACCGATTTAATCGCGGTTTTCCCCGCCTTCGGCGAGGAAAACCGCATAAAATAAGGCTTTAAATTTTATAAAAACGATTTAATCAGCGTTCTCATAAAGAAAATTTCCTAAAAGCTGTTGATTTTTTCCGTGCGTGATGGTATAATAATAGTACAGTTTGCGTATGAGCGATAAAAAACAGCGAGGTGAACGTATGAGAGACGAAACGGAGCTTGTTAAGCTCCAGATACTTTCCACGGGCAGGGCTGAGATGCTGCTCGAGCAGGAGGATTACCTGATAGTTAAATGGACGCTGCCCAAGGAGGACGGCTCCGTTGAGATAAAATACAGCTTTAACGCGTATGCGTACAGCAAGACTGGCATGGGCAACAACTACCCATGGCAGCACAACATAACCGCGGAGCAGGCTGAGCATTTTCTCGAGAACATTGACGAGGCAGAGAAGTTCTTCAAGTCCAAGCACCACTTCTTCCACACGGAGATAAAAGAGATCAGCTGTGAAGAGATAGAGAGCGTTGACGAGGACGGCGTAAAATTCAAGGATGAGCTTTTCGTGACCTACAACGAGTGCGTGTTCAATTTCGCGCGCAAGCACCCGAGCGGCGCGTATCAGTGCATCGGCGACCGCGATATGTCCTCCGATCCGCCGTACATAGAGCTTTACAGCACCTATTGCCATGTGCGCATAATGTTCGACCGCAAGGGAGAGGGTGCCCGAAAGGACAATATCTCCGATTGCCAGAAAATGACAAAGCAGATACAGAAATACGGTTATGATACATTTGATCTGAGCTGATACAGAATAAGGTGCCGAGCCGAAGGCAATGCCTTTTTTAGCCGTTTCATAGAAAATTGCGGTGTCAAGCGTTTTCGCTCGACACCGCAATACTTCTGTGCCGTCCGTTCACTAATGCCCGGCACCTCGTTTTTACGGCTCGGCTATGGCAGCAGCCTTACCGTATCTATGGAAATTTATAATCGGGAGCCTGTATCAGAATGCGTCGAAATGCGCCTCGCCCGTTACCGCGTCAACATAGTCAAACTCAACGCCGATGTTCTGGATATCCTCGTAGAGATGTCTGTAAGTTTCGGAGCAGTTTACCGCATTGTGCTTCCATTCAACACCGATCTCCCATACCGGTCTGAGCGTATACTCGTCCGTGTCAAAGTTGTGATCTACAAGGTAAACGAGAGAGCAGCTGTTTACCGTTACCGGCGTTACGTCAAAGTCCTCTCTAAAGTAGGAATTGTTGTAGTGCTCTATAATAGTATCGAGCGCCTGCTGAGGAGTTATGGTGATATCGGCTGTGCCCGTGATCTCCGCGTCTTCCGAGAATATCTGGTAGCTCTGTACAGTCGCTATGCGGTCTTTTCCAACTGTCAGCTCAATGTAGCTGCCGCTGTTCCACGTAAAGCTGCCGTCTCTTCCATCGCCGTAACCGCGGTTGACGAATTGCGTGGAAACGGGAACACTGTTGAACGCGATAGGATAGGTCAGGAAGTATACCTCGTCGTCGGCCGTCCACTCGTTGACATTCTGCGGAGTGCCGTCTTTGTTCTCCCATGTCTGCGAGGCAATGTATTCGTTCGCCTTATCCGCCGTTATCGCCCATACCTTGGGAGTGCCCGTGTTGGTAATGCCGAGCTGTGCGAGCAGCTCATTGCCTCTGCTTATCGCGTCCTCGGCGGTGAAGCCCTCAAGCGCCGTATCGCTGAAAAAGTTGGTCATCTTATAGCAGTCGAAAGCGGAGCGGATAGACACATATTGGTAATTGCCAAGTCGGTCATAGTTTGAAACGTGTCCGTCGCCGTAACCCATAAGCAGAAGATCGCTTGCCTTGTCGACGTATACATGATGATCCTCCTCGGGGTGGTCGTATACATAGTAGTCCTTGTCCAATACAAGCCCCGCGTCGTCGAGGAACAGCTTTTCGGGAACGCCCACCTCAAATTTTTGAAGCCCTGCCTTGAGCAGCGGAACCTGCGAGGGATAGTTGTCGGGCAGCGTGCAGTCGATAATGATCTTGGACGGGTCGGGAGCTACCGCGGAAAGCGGAGCCGCTTCGTCGTCGATAATGGTCTCGGGTGCGGAGCTGACGGGTACCTCCGGAGCAGCCGCGGGAGCAAGATTCTCATTTGATACCGCGCCGCCGATCATGGGCTCGGTGTTCTCTTGGCAGCCGGTGAGCAGTGCCGCCGCCATAAGGATCGCTGTGAAAGCTGTGGTGTGTTTTCTGTTGAACATAGTTTTTTCCTCCAATTTAGTAAAAATGTTTTTTTATATTCATTCCGTTAACAGACAGCATTCGGACTGCATACCCCACCAGTTAAGCTGGTATGTGAAAACGGGCAGGGCGATCAGCTGAATGGTGCTGTTTTCGGAAAGATATTCGCTTGGTAATTTATAGTAAAGAAACAAATCGTTGTCGTACTGTTCGACTGTTGTGAAGAACTCTCCGTCAAATACGGGAGCGAGCTCTCCGTCAATAAGAGCGATAAGGTGATAGCTTGAGCCGAATTCGAAAATTTCACTGGAACAATGCATATACATACAAGCCGAATCGACGGGCACCGTTTTAACGGGATTGCCGTTCGCAGTTGTCTGCGCGTCCAAAAGTATTTGTCGGTATAGCCTGTCAATGTCGGGACCATAGATCTGTGTCCCGCTCAGTGTCAGTATATTCCTATCCGTCATTTCGTTTATCCCGTCCTCCAATACGAACTCCTCAACACGGATGCGGTCTATTGATCCGTAGCCTTCCGAAGCTCCGAAGTTGGATGCCGAGCAGATGAAACAATCCTGCCGCGCTGCGTCCCCGGGGAAGAACACGCACACGACTGCTACCGAGTTGGTGGACCTGCCCGCGTAGAACGAGAATTCGATCTCGGTCTCGCTCTCCGGGTCAACGTCAAGGTCGAGATACGGGATATTCGCCTTGTCGTATTGGAACAGCGACTGCCGTCCGTCGGAGAAAAGGTACATCCGCATCGGTATCGTTCCGTTGTCGCCGGTGTAGGCGTTCGTAAAGTACACCTTAAGACCAAGCCTTGCGGAAACGCTCTGCTGTTGAAAATCCGCATAAAACGCGGGAACCTCCGACTCATTCAGCGGTATTCCGCTATCCGGAAATTCAAATCTTACCATCTCCACGACAACCGCGTCCTCATAAACGGGGATCCGGGGAGCGGGCTCGACGGCAGAGGATTCGCTGTCGGAAAGACTGTCATCGGACGGATCGCCGCTTTCGGGCAGACTGTTCGAGCTCATCGATTCTCCCGCGCCGGAGGAGGGGTGTATGAACTCATCCCTTCCGATAAACGACGAAACTATCAGCACCGCCGCCGCAACGACCATTATACAAGCCGCCGCCGTGTACGCCGCGTGGAAGAACATTCTCTTGCTGCCGCGTCGGCGCTTTTCGTTGTCTCTGTACGTCTCAACAAGAAATTTGTCGTTTATCTTGTCGAATATTTCCAGAAAGTCCTTGTCGCTCATATGTCGTAGCCCCTCCTTCCGAGATATTCCTTGAGTGCACGGCGCGTTCTGCTGAGCGTCGTTATGACGTTGTGCTCTTTCATCTCGTACATTTCCGCAAGCTCGATCACGCTGTAAAAATACCAGTAGCGGTTGATGAACATCGTCCGCTTCTTTTTCGGCAGCGTCTCGAGGAACGCGTTTATCTCCGCGAGCATCTCCCTGCTTTCCGCGTTCAGCTCCACCGAGCTAACGTCGGCGAGTGTGCCGTCAAGCTCCTCGAACGAAACGGCGGTGCTGCTGCCGCCGCGCTTTCCGGCGTGCTCCATCGAGTAGATGTCGAGCGCGGTGTTCTTGGCGATCCTTGCTACGAACGCGCACAGCGACTTTGGCTTGGACGGGGGAATGGAATCCCACACCTTTAAGTAAACGTCGTTTACGCAGTCCTCCGCGTCAACATGGCTCTTGAGGATGTTTTCGGCAATGGAGGCGCAAAGCCGTCCGTATTTCTCGTGCAGCCTTTTGAGCGCGTTCTCGTCGCGCTTGAAAAACAGCCCCACTATATCGTTATCTTCCATTACCGCACCCCCAATTTTTTCCCCTCTGCACAATAAGACGGGGAATTTTGGAAAAAGTCACACTAAAATAAAAAATTTTTTCGTTTTTTTCAAAAATATTTTAGCACATATCGGAACGGTTGTCAATAAACGAGATCGCGCGTCCGATATCTAGAGCGTGTTCACATTAACGCTCAACGCCCGTCTTAGTGTGAACGCCTTTAATGCGCGACATCGTGTCGCGCCGGGGCGTTCACCTTAAGGCATCGTGCCTTGCGGCGGATTTTCCGCATAACTTCGTTGAAAATTCTTGAAGCGTTTTGCGCGCAGCGCATAATGCGTACATTACAGTACATCTGCGAATTTAGCGTTTTGCCGCAGGCATAATGCGTCCTCGTTCTGCGAAAAATCCGCTACGAAATCCGAACATTTCGGTTAATGTGAACACGCTCTAAATCGGTGGTTCTTTTAAATAAGGTGATATTATGTTTCTTTTAAGATGGTTATGGAAAAATATGGAGGGCGCCCGCGGGCTGTATATCTGCGGTATGCTCTTTACGATATTGTCACAGTCGATGTATATAATCACGCCGCGGATAACGAGCGAGATAACGGACACGTTTATCGTCAACGAGAACGCCGTCGCAAATCTGGAAACGCGCCCCGACTACCTTATCGGACTGCTTATCGCGATGGTGGGCTTTACGCTGCTCCGCGGCGCGCTGGAGTACGGCAGCACGATGATGTACGAGCACTCGTCGCAGTCGATGATATATAAAATAAGGAACGTTGTGTTCAAGAATATCGAGGATCAGGACGCGAAATTCTACGACTACTACCGCACAGGCGATATCATGACAAGGATTTCGGGCGATCTGGATATGGTCAGGCACTCTATTGCGTGGATACTCCGCGCGGTGCTGGAGTGCGTGGTCATGTTTATCGCGTCGCTTATTTTCTTTTTCAGTATCGACTGGCTTATGGCGCTGTGTCTGTCGGGTCTTACGCCCGTGATACTGCTGATAACGGTCACGTTCCGCAAAAAGGTCTCGCCGAAGTATCGGGTACAGCGCGAAAAGCTGTCCGATCTGAACACCCGCGCCGAGGAGAATATTTCGGGAAACAGGGTGGTAAAGGCGTTCGCGCGCGAGGACTACGAGATAGAGCGCTTTGACGAGCTCAGCCGCGGCTTCCGCGACGCGTCAAAGGACGCGGCGTTCACGTGGCTGAGATTTTTCCCGTTCCTGGAGGCTTGCGCGTCGTCGCTGTCGGTGGTCATGCTGGTCTGCGGCGGACTGTTCGTCATCTTCGGGCGGCTCACATTCGGAGAGTACATAGCGTTCTCGGGACTTGTCTGGACTATGAGCAATCCCATGAGACAGCTCGGCAACGTCGTCAACGACTGGCAGAGGTTTACCGCCTCGGCAAACAAGATAATCGAGATATACTACGGCAGGTCGCGCATAGCGACGCGCGAGGACGCTGTTGATATGCCGCGCAGATTTAAGGGTAAGGTCGAGTTCGACAAGGTAACGCTGAAATTTGACGGCGAGACGATAATCGACGACGTGAGCTTCACGGTCGAGCCCGGGGAGACGGTCGCCGTAATGGGCGAGACGGGCGCGGGAAAAACGCTGCTCACCGAGCTGATACCGCGTATTTACGACGTGAGTTCGGGTGCGGTGCGCGTCGACGGCGTTGACGTGCGTATGCTCAGGCTCGATCAGCTCCGCGGGAATATCGGCGTGGCAACGCAGGACGTGTTCCTGTTCTCGGACACTATCGACGGCAACATCAGCTACGGCGACACCGAAATGCCCGAAGAGGACGTTGCAAAGGTGGCGGAGCTTGCAGACGCGGACGGCTTTGTCCGTAAGCTCTCCGACGGCTACGACACGATAGTCGGCGAGCGCGGAGTGGGGCTTTCGGGCGGACAGAAGCAGCGTATCTCGCTGGCGCGTGCGCTCGCGGTAAAGCCCGCTATACTGATACTCGACGACACCACCTCGGCGGTCGATCTCGAAACGGAAAAGCATATTCAGCACTCGCTGAAAAATCTCGATTTCGGCTGCACAAAGATAATTGTAGCGCAGAGAATTTCCACCGCAATGTACGCGGATAAGATAATAGTGCTCAAGGACGGAAAGATCCTCGAGCAGGGAAGTCATAAGGAGCTTATCGCGCGGAACGGGTATTATAAAGAAGTGTATGATCTGCAGAGGTAATTATGGCAAGAAATAAATACGACATAGACGAAACGCTTGAAACGCCGTTTGACGTGCGTCACCTGAAGCGTTCGCTCAAATACGCCGCCAAATATAAGGGCAAAATAATCGCGGCTATGCTGCTCAGCACGCTCGCGGCAATTATCGGACTGCTCTCACCTATCATCGTCAAAAACGCGGTCGACAACTACATGGACGGCAAAGAGGATATCCCCATGCTGCTGCTCAGCGGCGCGGGAGTGCTTGCGTGTATCATCGTGAGCGTCGCGTTCACGAAAAAGCGCGCAAAGCTGATGACCGAGGTCGGACAGAACATCGTTTATGATATCCGCCGCGACCTGTTCGAGCATATGCAGCTGCTCTCGTTCGACTTCTACGACAGCCGTCCTCACGGAAAGATACTGACAAGAATAATCAACTACATAAACTCCATCGCCGACCTGATGACGAACGGTCTAATAAACTTTGTTCTGGAGATATTCAATCTGCTGTTTATAACGGTGTTTATGTTTATCGTATGCTGGCAGCTGGCTCTGGTAACGCTTTGCGGATTGCCGGTCTACCTCGGCGTTATGCTGTTCATCAAGAATCATCAGCGCAAGGCATGGCAGTCGGTATCCAACAAAAGCTCCAACCTCTCGGCGTACCAGCACGAGAACATTGTCGGCGCGAAGATAGCGCAGATATTCGTCCGCGAGGAGGAGAACGAAGAGATACATGACCGCCTCGCCAAGGCATACCGCAAGAGTTGGATACGCGCGGTCAGCTTTTCCAACCTCGTCTGGCCGTCTACCGACATTATCAGCATAACCGTTCAGGCGACGATATACGCTGTCGGACTGTTCGCGTTCCGCGGCACGCTCTCGCTCGGTACGATACTCGCCATGACCGATTACACCGCGCGCTTCTGGCAGCCGCTGATGAACCTCTCCAACCTTATGAACACGGTCATCAACGCGGTCGCGTATCTGGAGCGTATTTTCGAGCTTATGGACGAGCCGGTATCCGTCCACGATATCGAGGGCGCGGAGGAAATGCCCCCGATACGCGGCGACGTGCATTTCGAGAACGTAACGTTCTCCTACGAGGAGGGGATCACGGTGCTCGAAAACCTCTCCTTCGACGTCAAGGCGGGACAGAGCATTGCGCTGGTGGGTCCCACGGGCGCGGGCAAGACGACCATCGTCAACCTGATCTCGCGCTTCTATGATCTGAACGGCGGCACGGTGCGCATAGACGAGAGCGACATCTCGAAGATGACACTCAGGTCTCTTCGCTCGCAGATGGGCATAATGCTCCAGGACAGCTTCATATTCAGCGGAACGCTGCTCGATAATATCCGCTACGGACGGCTTGACGCGACGCTCGAGGAATGCCGCGCGGCGTGCAGGATAGTCGGCATAGACGACTATATAATGAGCCAGAAGGACGGCTACAATACGGTAGTCAACGAGCGCGGCGGCGGTCTTTCGCAGGGTCAGAAGCAGCTTATCGCGTTCGCGAGGACGATAGTTTCCGATCCGAAGATACTCGTGCTTGACGAGGCAACGAGTTCCATAGACGCGAAAACGGAGCGTTATCTGCAAAACGGTCTGAACCACCTTTTAAAGGGGAGAACGAGCTTTATCATCGCGCACAGACTCTCGACTATCCGCAGCTGCGACAGGATAATGTACGTCTCGGACAAGGGCATTACCGAGGCGGGAACGCATGACGAGCTGATGGCGAAAAAGGGCGACTATTATAAATTGTATACGGCGCAGAGCTTTTAATAAACAACACGGCAGACCGAGCGTCTGCCGTGCTTCTTATTCTTTGGATTTTACTTCGTTGTCAAGCTGTTTGCCCTGCAAATAATCCTCATAGTTTTGCAGCGTCACCTCGGTAATGTTCCTCATCGCCTCTTCCGTGAGGAATGCCTGATGCGACGTGATGATGACGTTCGGGCGTGAGACTAGCAGGGAGATGACCTCGTCGGTGACGATCTTGTCCGAGTTGTCCTCGAAGAACAGCCCGCTCTCTTCCTCGTAAACGTCGAGCGCCGCGCCGCCGATACGCTTTTCGTTCAGCGCGGAAAGCAGCGCCTCGCTGTCGATGAGCTGCCCGCGCGATGTGTTGACGATGAGCACGCTCTTTTTCATGAGCGCTATCGCTCCCTCGTCGATGATGTAACGCGTATCATGTGTAAGCGGGCAGTGCAGTGAGATAATGTCGGAGCGTTTGAAAAGCTCGTCCTTGTCGACGTACTCGATGCCGGAGGAGCTGTCGGGGTGAGGATCGCAGGCGATGACGTCCATACCGAAGCCTCGGCAGATGTCGATAAACACGCGTCCGATCTTGCCCGTGCCGATAACGCCAGCGGTCTTTCCGTGCAGGTCAAAGCCCATCAGCCCGACGAGGCTGAAGTTGAAGTCGCGGGTGCGGATATAAGCACGGGGTATCTTGCGGTTGAGGGCGAGTATCAAGCCCATGGCGTGCTCGGCGACGGCGTATGGCGAATACGCGGGAACTCGGAGTATCTTAAGTTTGCCCTTGGCGGCGTTCAAGGCAATGTTGTTGTACCCTGCGCAGCGCATGAGGATGACCTCCACGCCGAGCTCGACAAGGCGGTCGATGGTGCGGGCGTTGATAATGTCGTTGACGAACGCGCACACCGCGCGGCAGCCCTCCGCAAGTCCCGCGCTCTCGGGGCGGAGCCTTGCCTCAAAGTAGCGTATCTCGAAGTTTTTGTTGATCCTGTCGAACCATTCTCTGTCGTAAGGCTTGGTATCAAAAAAGGCAATTCTTTCCATATCGGTACTTCCTTTGTGTTTTTTGTTATTGTAGGCAATAAAGACGGGTTTATGCCGAAAAAAAAGAAAATTTGGCGCGGCGAATCACTTTTCTCCGCGCGGTCAGCTGTTTGTGAGGTACGGTTTTATCGGCGGCTTCATGGCAGCGGTATTTTACTTGACAATGCTCCCGATTTTCTTTTTTGCAGCGCGGTATTATATTGGCTTTTCCACGCCGCGAGTGGGAAAAGCCGTATGATTGGCGGTTATACGGCAGCGGCGTTTACTTGACAAAGCTCCCGATTTTCCTTTTTTGAGGCGTGGTATTGTTGGCTTTTCCCCGCCGCAGGCGGGGAAAAGCCGTATGATTCGGCGGCTTCACGACAACGGCATTTTGCTTGACAAAGCTCACGAAGTGTGGTATACTGTAACAAAGGAAGTGAACGCTTTGATAATTCGGGATAGCGATCTGATGGGAACATTTGAGCAGAAAAAGGCACTGGTAGCGCAGTTCAACCTGCTTGACGATATATTCTTTTCGGTAATAATGGAGCATAACGACGCCGCGGAATATCTGCTGACGCAGCTGATGGGCAAGCAGATAAAGATAATCGAAAATAAAACGCAGTACTCTATCCGCAACGCGGAAAGCCACTCGATAGTGCTGGACGCGCTCGTCGAGGACGAGGATCATAATATTTACGACGTAGAGGTTCAGGTAGGCGACCAAAAAAATCATGAGCGGAGGATTCGCTACTACCGCACGGCGATCGACTGGTCGTATCTGGAAAAGGGCAAGGACTACTCGGAGCTTCCCGAGGTGTATATGATATTCATTTCGGATTTCGACCCGTTTTCTCTGAATAAAGTGCATTATGAAATTGCATCATATATCAAAGGCACGGAGCAAGAGTATGAGAATGGCGTTCATATCCACTATTTCAATACAAAAGTCAAAGATGAAACGTTTTTATCGGAACTTATGCAGTACCTTGCAGACAGCGACCCCGACCGCAAACAATTCGGCGCGCTGTCACAGCAGGTGAACTATCACAAGGTTAAGAATGAGGAGGTAAGTTTTATGTGTAAAGCTGTTGAAGAATATGCTGCTACTAAAATGCTTGAAGGCGAAAGAAAGGGCAAGATCGAGGGCAAGATTGAGGGCAAGATTGAGGGCAAGATCGAGGGCAAGATCGAGGGTAAAATCGAGGGCAAGATCGAAACCATCAAAAATTTGCTGAAAGAGAACATTTCGCTTGAAGTGGCGCTTAAGTGCGCGGAGCTTGATAAAGCTACCTATGAAAAGTATTCCGGCGGGATGCTTGCCGAGCCGTAAGCGGAGAAGCACATATTTATGCGGTTTCCCCGCCGCAGACGGGGAAAACCGCACAAAAAATTTAAGGCAACACCGCACAATTAGCGGCTAACTCCTTTGCCGCTAATTGTGCGATGTTGCCTTAATTGGCGGAGCAATAATAAAGCTGTATCTTGAGAAGGTAATTGGATAAGAAAAAGTTAATGCTGTTGCCGTGGCTTTTTTCACGAAAATACTTGAAATTTATCGCCAAATGTGTTATAATTACTAAGGAATATTGATCAAATGCGGTTTACCCCGCAGAATAATCTTGAAAATAAGGGAGTGAGATCATGAGCGCAGATGCCGGCAGTTGCCGATGTCGAAGTATTACCGCAGACGCCGCTGCGTTCATGCCCGCAGTGCGCCTTTCTGCGTAAAGCAGGGGAGTGACCTTATTGGTAAAATATTACAGAAGCATTGAGGGAAAGATAAAGGAGCTTGAAGCCGCCGAACCGGGCTGCTGGATATCCCTTGTCGACCCTACGGAGACCGAGATTTCCGATATCGAGGACGATATGAACATCGACCGCGATTATATCCGCGCCGCGCTCGACGAGGAGGAGCCCTCCCGTATCGAGACCGACGACGGCGTGACGTTGATAGTCGTCGACTACCCGTTCGCGGAGCAGCAGGACGACGGACACGACAACACGCTCCAATACTCGACCACGCCAATGTCCATTATCATCACCGATAAAAACGTCATCACGGTCAGCGCTAAGGAGAACACGGTGCTCGACGAGCTGTCTAAGGGCGTCGTCAAGGGAATACAGCCGAATCTCAGGACGCGGTTCGTGTTCACCATATTGCTGCGGATCGCCGCGCGGTATTTGCAGTACCTTAAACAGATCGACAAGCTGTCTAACTACGTCGAGGGAAAGATGTACCTCTCGATGAAAAATAAAGGTCTTATTCAGCTGCTCGGTCTGGAGAAATCCCTAGTCTATTTTTCCACGTCGCTCAAGTCCAATGAGGCGGTTCTCGAAAAGCTTATGCGCGGGCGCTATCTCAAGCTCTACGAGGAGGATCAGGACTTGCTCGACGATGTTCTCATCGAGGTCAAGCAGGCGATAGAGATGACCAATATCTACTCGAACATTCTGAACGGCACGATGGATACGTTCGCGAGTATCATCTCCAACAACCTTAATATAATAATGAAGCGAATGACGACCATCACGATAATCCTCACGATGCCGACGATAGTTTTCAGCTTTTACGGAATGAACCTCGGAGACGCCGCGAACGGTCTGCCGCTTGCGAACGTCTGGTTCCCGATAGCGCTGAGCGCCGTGCTGGCGGTCGGGGTAGGGATATTTATGAACTTTATCCAGAAATTTAAATAAATCTTTATTTTATGTGGTTCTCCCCGCCTGCGGCGGGGAGAACCGCGGGTTTATATACAGGCTGACGCCCCCGGGGTGTGACGCGGCGTTTAAGTAGGCAGCCCAGGTCA
>CAMWVP010000028.1 GCA_947177735.1 uncultured Clostridia bacterium | reverse complement strand
GAACTAAAAAATCAAATGTTGCCATATGAAATGAAAAAAAATAAAGACAAAGTATGAAATATTTCAAAAAAGTGATGTTTTTTTTTTTGAAATGTGCTATAATGTAGGTGGTATGATTCTTAGGGGATAAAATTTCTTAAATTTATATACATATCGTAGAATTGTACTGAAAAACAACAGGAGGTTATTGAAATATGACTTCAAAATGGCTAAAACGTTTTGCGGTAATTATGGCCTTGTGTATGACGATAGGTCTGACGGGCTGCAACAAGGAGGACGGCGACAGCTCCTCTGATTCTTCCGACACCTCAGAAGAGGTAGTTATCCCGCATAAGGTTGGCTATATCTTCCATGGCAACGCGGATATAAACGGGTTTGCGGGTCAAATGAGCCTACAACGCGTTAAAGCAGCGAACCGCAGCAATATGGAGACCTGCTATATCGATAACGTGAGCGTGACAGATTTTGAGAAAGCGGTAAAGGCGCTCGTTACGGCGGGCTGCACGGATATAGTGTCCGGAAACGCTGTTTTCACCAATACGCTTGACGCGCTGGCAAGCAAGTATATGAACATAAACTTTATCAACTACGGCTCGACCAGCAGTCCCGCGAACGTGAGCTGCTATACCGAGCTGACATATCAGGGAGCTTACGTGGCGGGTATGGTCGCGGCGTACAATTCCGAGGCTCAGAAAATAGGCTTTGTCGGCGACCCCGACCTGCTGCTGACCACGCCCTCGATAAACGCCGCCGCTCTCGGAATGCAGCTCGTATACACCGACGCGAAGCTTTACGCCGCGAACGCGACCCGTGACGGCGAGATCGAGGAAGCGATCGACGCGCTGCTGGATAAGGGCTGCGACGTTATCATCTGCTACACTGCGTCGCCTCATTCCGCGGATTACTGTCGGGATAAGGGCGTAAAGTATATCGGCAGCCTCGATTACAGAGGTATGGAGGAAGAGTACCCGAATATGCTGATGTACTACTGCTGCCGCCGCGACAGCTACTTCCTTGCGCAGTTCAAGCAAATGCAGCTTGATACATGGCTGCCGGATGAGCATGTCGGCTCTATGAGCAACGATATCGTGACTGTCTCCGACGCGCTCAGCGACGCCAAGGACGGAACTCAGAAGACGATCGACGCACTCAAACCGAAGCTTGTCAGCGGAGACGCGTACATTTTCGACGGCGAGCTCAAGGACACTTCGGGTTCTGTCAGGATCATGCAATCCGATTATATGAGCGACGCGCAGATAAGGAATATGGACTGGTACGTTCTGGGAGTCGAGCACCTCGGCAGCTTCAGGAATATGCAGAGCGATCTCCCGCCGAACACGTTTGAGGTCAAGGAATAACGAATAAAAGCAATTTTCGTGCCGTTGAACAAGCGGCACGAAAGTTTTTGCGGTATACATATTATAATATATTATCGCTATTATACTCTCCGGCGAAAAACAGGGACGAAATATAATTAAGTAACCAATGATTAAACGGATTTTCCCCGCCGTAGGCGGGGAGAAAGTCGATAAAACCATGACACACAAGCTGATCGGCGTTTCCTTAAAGTAATCCAAATAATTAAAGAGGACAAAAGAATGAAGAGAATTGCAACGATACAGGATTTTTCCTGTGTGGGAAAGTGCAGCCTTACCGTCGCGCTGCCGATAATATCGGCAGCAGGTATAGAGTGCTGCGGCATTCCGACGGCTGTGCTGTCCAACCACACGGGCTTTCCGAGCTTTTACTCCCGCGATCTGACCGATGACATTCCCAATATCTGCCAGCAGCTTCACACTCACGGGATAACCTTTGACGCGATATCGACGGGCTATATTGCCAGCATTTCCCAGATGGGGCATATCGAGGAGTTTATCCGCGGGTTCCGCTCGGAGAATACGCTTGTTTTTGTCGACCCCGTTATGGGCGACAACGGCAGACTGTATTCGCAGATAACCGAGCACTATGCCGAAAAAATGCGCGGGCTGTGCGCCCACGCGGACATCATCGCGCCCAATCTGACAGAGGCATATATGCTCCTCGGAAAAGATTACGATCCCGAGCCGGACGGCGCGGAGCTGCGCGATATGCTCAAAGAACTGACGGAGCTCGGCACGAAAACCGTCGTCATAACGGGGATCATACGCGGCAGCGAAATAGGCTGCGCCGCCGTTGACGGCAGCAGTTTTTTCGAGGCATACGGCGAGAAGCAGGACGTTTTTTGCAGCGGCACGGGCGACATTTTCGCGTCGGTGCTGCTGAGCGCCATACTCCGCGGCAAGGACTTCGGGCAGGCGCTGGAAATTTCCGTCAAGTTTACCGCCGAAGCCGCGCGGTTCACCGCCGGCGATGCCGACCGCAAGTTCGGCGTGAACTTCGAGCAGGCGCTGCCGTACCTCATCAAAATGCTGGAGAGCTGATATGGAACGCAGCAAACGGCTTGGCAGAGCCATTCTGCTGATAATAATGTCGGCGTTCTTTTTTGCGCTGATGAATATGTTCGTGTCGCTGTCGGGAGACGTTCCGGTCATCCAAAAGACGTTTTTCAGAAACCTGTTTGCGATGGTCATAGCGAGCGGCGCTATGATCAGGAACCGTCACTATATTCTCCCGCAAAAGGGCGAGCGTATGGGAATCTTACTGCGGTCGGTCTTCGGGATGCTGGGAATGTTTGGAAATTTTTACGCACTGTCGCGGCTGGCAGTCGCGGACGCATCGCTGCTGAATAAGATGTCGCCGTTTTTCGCGATCATTTTTTCGGCGATTTTACTGAAAGAGCGCCCCGATAAGGTTCAGATAACGTGCATTCTGACGGCTTTTTTCGGGGCGATGTTTGTGCTCAAGCCGAGTTTCCTGAATGCCGATCTTCTGCCGTCCTGCGCCGGATTTATCGGGGGAGCGTTTGCGGGACTGGCGTATACGTTTGTAAGAAAGCTGACGAGCGGCGGCACAAAAGGATACTATATCGTGTTCTTTTTCAGCGCGTTCTCGACGATGTGCACTCTGCCGGTGGTGATATTCGGTTATTCGCCGATGACGTGGGAGCAGCTGCTATGCCTGCTCGGAGCGGGCGCAGCCGCCGCGGGCGGGCAGTTCGCGATAACCGCCGCCTACACCTACGCTCCGGCGCGGGAGGTCTCGATCTACGACTACTCGCAGATAATCTTTGCGGCGGCGTTGGGATTTATTTCCATGGGACAGATACCCGACGTATGGAGCTTCATAGGGTATTTTATTATAATAGGAGCGGCGTTTGCAATGTTTAAGTATAATAACCGAAAAAAGGACTAAGCTTGGCGATTCCTATAGGCGGCACCGATCCGAATCCTCAATTTTTTCTGCAAAAAAGTGTAATGTTTTTCTCGAAACCGTGTCTTTATAAGTGAAACAGGAGGTGAACACCTTGAACGATGAATATATCGAGCTCAGCACCGCGACTCTTTTCGCGCAGCGCTCCGACCGCGAGATCGTTGAACTCTTCCTCGACCGCGATGAAAAAGCCGTCTCGGCTGCAAGCTCAAAGTACGGCAAATATATTTCCACCGTCGCTATGAACGTCCTCGGAGATCGCCAGGACGCGGAAGAGTGCGTAAACGACACGCTGCTGAAGGCTTGGGAGAGCATACCTCCCGCCGAACCGCATAACCTCGGAGGCTATCTGGCAAAGATCGCCAAGAACATCTCTCTCAACCGTTACCGTCAAGACAACGCCGAAAAGCGCGGCGGAGAACTCGCGCGCGTGTATGAGGAGCTCGGAGAGTGCGTCGCAAGCAGCGACAGCGTTGAGCGCAGTTATGAGCACAAGGAGCTCATCGAGGCGATAAACGCATTCCTTGCCAAGCAGCCGTCGGACAAGCGTGATCTGTTCGTCCTCCGCTATTGGCACTGTATGAGCATTGCCGAGCTCGCGGCAAGAGTGGGGCTCTCCGAGAACCGCACGGCTGTCGAGCTGTTCAGAATAAGGAAAAAGCTGGTAAAGCATTTGCAGAAAAGAGGGTTTTGATATGAACGATAAAGACCTGTTCAACGCTATAAACGAGATAGACGAAAAGTACGTCACCGCGGCATGGAACGACACCGACATCAACTCCGATACCGTGGTAATACGCGAAAGCGGCAGACCCTCCAAAATGAGGATAATAGGCTTGGCGGCGGCGTGCGTCGGAGTGCTCGGCGCGGCTTTTCTCGCCGTCCATATACGCGTCAATCAACTGCCGCAGGATGGACTCACGCCGCCTGCCGACGGCATCGGTGTCTCCGACGCGAGCATTATAGGCACGGTCGTTTCCGGTGCGAGCCCTATCTACCATTTCGGTACCGAATACCCCCCGCGCAGCAACAGCAAGGAGCCGCTTCCGATAACCCTGTACGGTCCCGATAATGTACAGATAACCAAAGCCGATGTTACGTGCGTTGATACACCCGACGGTAAGATGATCTCCGCCGACGAATTTGACGGCGACGGCTGGTTACGCGTTGAATGCGACGACATCACGTACCTGGCGCCGCCGACGGGGCTCAGCACCAACAGCCTCGACGATCCCGAGCTGTACGCAGATTACGCCTTACCCAGCTACGGTTTCGATATGGGCTCTTTCGACAATTCCGATTATAAGCGCTACAATGTCGGCGATAAGTACGGCGCTCTGACGCTTATGTCCGCCAAAAGCATATTCAGAAACAACGGCTCTTCCCCCGGCGAGTGTCTCACTATGTGTTTTGCTGGATTTGAAGGCAGCGTTACGCTGGACGCGTATCTTATCCGCAAGATCGTTGATAGTCCCAGCGGTATGGTATGCGTTCCGATGACTTCCGAATGTCCGCTCCCCGTGATGTTCCCGAGATTTGAGGATGGAGTTTTTAAAAGCAAGTCATACATCGGCGGAGCATACCTAGGCTTATCAATGGCCAAGGATTTTATATACACAAGCGAATATCCCGCTATTTATTTACAATACGGAACGTATTTCTACCCCGGGAACCTGTTTGACGATGACAACGATGTCGCCGAAGTAACGATCACGATCTCGGACATCAATATGTATTGGAGCAAGGGTGTGGGGATAAGTGATCGTATAACTGCGGGTATCGTCGATATTCGCCCGAAAACCGCCGACACACAATCCGAGGACGCGCTGCCGTTTGAGCTGTACGGACCCGATTACAAGCAGATATCTTACAGCGACGCGGACGATATCCTTGACGTGAATATGAACCCGATCTCCCGCGCAGACCTCACCGCCGACAATTGGGATCAGATCTGGTGTGAAGGGCTCTGCTACCTCAGCGCTCCCGCGGGCGCGAACTACAACAGTATCGATGACGCGGAATGCTTTAACGAGGGCGGTGTATTTAAGAATATGTATGTCGGTATGCCTCCAAGGTACGATTACCGGCGCTTTAAAGCCGGAGAGACCTTCTGCGGTCTGAAGATAGAAAACGCGATGACGGTTTTCACGCGCACCGGGGAGCATTCTTTGGGGGTAACGCCCGATGAAGAGCTCGCGGCGGCTGAGAAGCTTTATATGAGTATTGTCAGATTTTCGGGTGAGACTACGCTGAACGCGTATATCGTTGACAGCGGCAATGTTATTTTCTGTATACCGCTCCGCGGCGAGACGGGACTGCCCGTGATGTTCCCCGCCTCCGACGATCTCGGAAACTACACATCCGATTACCGCGATATAAGCCTCGAAACCAAGAGCGGTCAGTTTTTCTGCCGCACAGAGCTGCCGATTATAGCCATTTACAATAATAACGGGTTTGATCTATCAAAATATCTCGGAAACCTCGGCTATGCGAAAGTCGCCCTCACGCTGGACAATATTTCCATGACCTACTCACGAGATAACAACAGCTATATTGAGGCAAACATCAACAGCATACGCAGCTTTGACGGCACGATAAGCGACAGCGCCGCGAGCGAGCCGCCGTCCGGGTCTTACGGTCAGGCTGTCGTAAGACCGGGTTATTCTCTCTCGTCCGTTGACGGGAGCAGATAAATCTTCCCTAGCCGGCTGAGCTGACGCAGATCAATTCCCGCAGACAGACTTATCCGCAAAAAGAGCATAAGTCAAATTCCTTGACTTATGCTCTTTCTTATATTTCTTTTTGTTGGCTGACCTAAAATGGCGCTGTTAGCCACTCCTTAAAGTTGTATGCGTTTTCTCTTCCTTTGCGCTCAATGAATCCTTTTACAGTGTTGATCTTGAACTGTATCGGGAATGCAAACAGATTATTCTGCGCAGGGTGGCGCAGCCATGTTTCGTTATACCAGCTGCACGGAAACGGGTGATGATAAAACTGATCTGTTTTATCAAATAATTCGCGCACGGTTTTATCCTTAGCGAATGATAAATGAACCGCCTGATCAAAGTAAAAATCGTTGATCCAAAAACCGCGGCAGATTCCTCCGGCTTGACTGGACGCTTCGTAAATATCCGCGCTGTTATCTGCATAATATGCACCAAGTCCAGCAATTCCCGCGCCTAAGATTATCTTCTTCATTTTACCGCCTCGATAATCACTTTCGCCATATAGTCGATCATCTCGTTGGTCATACCGGGATAAACGCCGACCCAGAACGTATCGCGCATAATTCTATCGGTGTTATCAAGCGAACCGACAACACGGAAGCCCTCTCCGGCTTTCCTCATCTCATCGAAGCACGGATGCTTGGTCAGATTTCCCGCGAACAGCATACGCGTCTGAATGCCCTTGCTTTCTATGTGTTTCACAACTTCATTGCGGTTTACGCTTTCCTTGCAGGTTATCAGGAAGCCGAACCAGCTCGGGTCGGAATTCTCACACGGCACGGGCAAAATAAGCTTGTCCTCAACAGGCTGAAGCGCCGCTTTTAGCCGCTTGAAATTAGCTTTCTCCGCTCAACGAACGACGGGAATTTCTCGATCTGCGCACAGCCGATCGCTGCCTGCATATCGGTCGCCTTAAGGTTATATCCGAAATGCGAATATACGTATTTGTGATCGTAACCGAGCGGAAGCTCACCGTACTGCTTGTCGAAACGGTGTCCGCACATATTGTCGCAGCCGGATTTGCAAACGCAGTCGCGTCCCCAATCCCGCATAGACTTGATGATCTTCGCAAGCAACGGATCGTCGGTATAGACCGCGCCGCCCTCTCCCATTGTCATATGGTGAGGAGGATAAAAGCTCGACGTGCCGATGTCACCGATCGTTCCCGTAAACTTCTTTTCACCGTTTAGTGTATATGTCGAGCCGAGCGCGTCACAGTTATCCTCAACAAACCATAGGTTATGCTTATCACAAAACGCCTTGACCGCACCCAGATCGAACGGATTGCCGAGAGTATGCGCGATCATTATCGCTTTTGTTTTCTCGGAGAGCGCTTTCTCCAGCATTGACACGTCGATGTTGTATTGCGGGATAGTCACGTCAACGAAAACGGGCACCGCGCCAAATTGAATAACGGGCGTTACCGTAGTCGGGAATCCCGCCGCAACTGTAATTACCTCATCGCCGCGCTTAACCGCACGCTCGCCGAGCAGCGGAGAAGTTAATGTCAT
The DNA here is from genome assembly GCA_947177735.1 of uncultured Clostridia bacterium. Lineage (GTDB taxonomy): Bacteria > Bacillota > Clostridia > Oscillospirales > Ruminococcaceae > CAG-115. Next base: position 19,053 of record CAMWVP010000028.1, on the reverse strand, counting down.
AAACGCGGTCAGGTTAGCGCTAGAACCCGAATTCACCAACGCGCAGTATTTCACGTTGAGATACTCCGAGAACTTGCGTTCAAACTCATCAGTAAATCTTCCCGCAGTAAGCCAGAATTCCAATGCGCTGTCCACAAGATTCACCATTTCGTTATGATTGTAAACGCGCGACGCATATGGTATCTCCTATCGGAACCAAACTGTTTCCGCCAGATCCTGTGGGAACAAAGATTCAGTCGAATAATTCGGAGTATCCAAATGTCGATATGTATTCCGATCCATATACAGACGGGATTCCTATGTTACTGTATGGATAATCATCGTTGTTGTCGGAAAAAATTGCCGTCTGCTACAAATATTGTTCCTGACAGATTGTTGGGTTTTGGATTTGCTGACCATGAGGCGGATTAAATACATTTACTCCATCAATCCATTGTCCAATATTTCCCCGAGGATTTTCTTCGCCACGATATGAAACAATTTGAATTTTATTGGTATTTATGCTGGCCTCCGAAGAATTTCCTAAAGATAACGTTGCACCGGTGTTTTCTGCCATATTGGTGCTGCCATCATCGGATTTCAACGTCGCTTCGTATCCAAGCTTGACCTGTGAATTAAATGATGCATATTCAACAATAAACAGCAGCTGTGTCGCCGAAAGCACTTGTATATTCAATTGCTCACAACCTTCTCCAAGGTTATGAGCAAGTTTGCGAGCATTTGTTCTTGTAAAAGCCTGTGACGGCCCTGAACAAGTCATTGCGCCGGAAATACTTGACATTTTGTCGTTATTGAACTCGGCGACTTGTTCATCATCCAGAAGATACTTGCTTTCAGAGGCATTATAAATACTTCTTTCAAAAGCCGATAAATAAATTTTATTAACTTCTACTCCGTTTCGGATAAACGCCGGGTGTACCTTGAATTCCGCTTTCAGAGTGTCGAAATAGTATCTTGCCTTAAGCAGATGACACACGTCACCGTAAATCCTTTACAATTTCAGCGGCACAACGCTATAGTAGAACTTTGGCTGCTTGACCATAACCTGACTATTCGATCCGTCTGCTTTAAAGTTCTCATCGCCGTAGTAAGCAAGAACCTCGCCGTCGGATATGTTGCAGCGGTGTCTATCGCCGTAAGCGTTCACGCTGTCGAAGTACGCTCCTGCGGTTTTAGTCTTATAGTTTCAATCGTCTTATCGGATAGCGTCTTATCGGATAGATAGAGCCGCTTAAACTCGATTTTTCTACGTTTCGTCTTTCGGTGAACTACGGTAGATAACCTATCGGAACTTCGTAGAATATTGCAAACATTTACGAATAGCCGAAACGGTCTCGAAAGCGCAATTAAGCTGATTCGCGGTCTGCTCAATCATAGAGCTAATGTACTCGCTGTTAGGCAGAGGTGCAATAATTATACCGGCGCAATAAAGTTCCTCGGATTTCGATTCAATGAACTGTAATGCTCATTTTACATCAACGGCCGTATTTATTTCTGAATGCCAAGTGTGAAATCTCGGAAATGAAATTGTTCCTCAGCCGGGTTTTGAGCTTACGGGCGGGAGTGTATTTCGATTGAAGAGTTTCAACGTACTGCGGATCTCATCGATAGGAATATACCAAACGCTGTTTTTTCCTTGCGTAAAGTAACTCTTTTCAGTCGTACAAAGGTTAGCGGGCTATTCTTCGTGGATATTCGCCAAACAAAATCCCAAAACCTTGTCATTTTGTACAAAAAAACCAAAATGCTTGACTTTTGGAAAAAAGTATTGTATAATATATGTATATGGTTTAAGTAATTAAAGCAACGTAATAATATATCGGAATGGAGATGCTAGGCTATGTCCAACTTGGAAAATATGGGGTGGAAAGAGATATTTGGCGAGGCATGGCCGAAGGTCATTGAGTTTTGCCCTGAAATCGGCGGCTTTCTTATCACACACGGCACCCGTCAGGTGTTCCTCGACGGGAACGCCCGTATACTTTCGGGGCTCGATGAGGTGCCGGAGTATGACGAGATGGTCGCATTCGTGAACAGACTGCCCGAGCATTTTGAGAACGGTTCGGTGTTGAATGCTCAGATAGTGCTGTACAACGACGATATCACCGCGGGCATCCTCAAGCGCAGCGAGGACGTCCACGAGTGGCAGCGCAAGGATATACTGCCGGTCTGCGAAAATTCGCGGTTGGTGCTCGAGATATCGCAGAGCGACGCGCCGTCGCTGCTTGCGCTGATTGAGTTCAAGACCTGCGGCGGACGCGAACCTACAAAATATCAGATATTTGACGCGCTGACAGCAATGATCGAACACTCCCCCAAGGGAATGCTCGCATCGGTACACTCGGCGAATCGTTTCTGGCTGTATATCCCAAATTTCACGGGAGACGGCGCAGAGTATCTTGAAGAGCTGCACGGCGTTATCGCGGAGGAAAAAAACGACACTTTTACCAATGACAGGAAGATCACGTTTTCAGCGGGTATCGGTGAACAGGACGCCGCTTTGACGCACAGAATGAGCACTGCGGAGTTTGCGCTGTACGAGGCTAATCTAAAGGGCGCGGGCGGGATAGTCTGCTACTCCGAGGAGCAGTATGAGAGCAACAAGGAAGACTTTGAGAAGATGAGCCGTTTTCACAGGCTTATTACCGAAAATCTGTTCCAGTACCATTTTCAGCCCATTGTCAGCGCCAAGGACGGCGAGATACTCGCGTATGAGATGCTTATGCGCAGCAACAGCAGCATAGGTATGTACCCACTCGAGATACTTGACTGCGCGGAAAAGGCGGGTCAGCTGTACGAGATCGAAAAGGCGACCATGAGAAATGCCCTCGATCTTATCGGAAAGCACCAGGATATCCTCAAGAACCGCAAGGTGTTTGTAAACTCCATAACCGCGCATATGCTCACCGACGATGACTGGCATGAGCTTGAGGAAGAGTTCGGCGAGCTTATGGAGAAGATGGTCATCGAGTTCACCGAGCAGACCGAGATAAACGATCAGGAATTGGCGGCAATACACGACCGCCTCGGGCGCAGGAACATCAAGCTTGCGGTCGACGATTACGGCACAGGATACTCAAACACGTCAAATCTTATCCGCTACAACCCCGATTACGTCAAGATAGACCGTGCGCTTATTGAGGGCATACATACCAAACCGAAAATTCGCAAGCTGGTTTCGGGCATTGTCGAGTTTATCCACGAGAACGGCTATCAGGCGCTTGCGGAGGGCGTTGAGACCTATGAGGAGCTCCAGACCATGATACTGCTCGGAGCCGATCTCATTCAGGGTTATTACACCTCGCGCCCAAAACCCGTCATGCTTCTGGAGATATCCGAGAACGTCTGCCGCGACATCGAGACTATCAACCTCATTAACTCGGGAAGCATATCAAGGGCTTACCACCCCGCAAACGGGGAAACCGTTGATTTGTGCATGATAAAGGCGGACAATTATACGTCCGTGTTTGTGGAGGGAGAGAATGTCACGCTGAGAGGCAGATCGGATATACTGCTGGATATTCTTTTCGTCGTCAAGGACGGCATCAAGACGAAGATCACGCTCGACAATGTGCGCGTAAAGACCGACAAAGAAGCGCCGTCTCTGATGATCGGAGAGCGATGCGAGGTCGAGCTGGAGGTAATGGGCAGATCGGAGCTGGACGGCAAAGGCATTTATGTACCGTCAAGCTCAACGTTCACGCTGACGGGAGACGGCGAGCTGCGACTCGTTTCGAACCGCGTCGATTGCTACGCGATCGGCACGGACAGCAACGAGAATCACGGAAATATCGTGCTGGCTATGAACGGGCGGCTGTCCATCGAGGCTAACGGCGATACCGTAACTGCTATCGGCGGCGGCAGGAATGAGCCGTCCAACGTTTTGCGGCTTATCAGCGGCGATATCAGCATCGCCTGCTCGGGCAGAAGCTGCACGGCTATCGGCGTGACAAACGGCGGCAGTATCGTTGATATTCAGGATTGCAGGTGTATCATTACGATAAACGCGCCGAATGCGGTCGGAATAGGCTCTTTCAAGGGAAAGACGGATATTCAGCTCAAGAACATTTTGCTTGACGTCAAACTCAGCGGTATTGATACCGCATGCATCGGAGTGCTTAATGAAGGCGAGGGCAGAATCCTGGTGCAGAACGGCAACATCAGCTGCAACGTCAACGGACGCACGGCGAACTGCTTAGGCACGCGCCGCGGTAATATAAACTGCCACGTCAGTCACAGCGCAGTGAAGCTGTATTGTGAAGGCGGCTCGGTGTGCGGCATCGGCGATATGTTCGGCGACGGCGAGGTCTTTATCAAGGAAACAGAGATGAACTTCAAGTTCCTCACCGGCGAGGGATTGGCATACGGAAGCAGAAACGGTCGTGTGCAGGTTATTTCGTGCTCCGAGCAGTTCAGCATAAACCCATAAAATTAAACGCTGTATATAAACCGACGGTTCTCCCCGCTTTCGGCGGGGAGAACCGTCGGTTTATATACAGCGCTTTTGTATTCACATATATTTTTGCAGTCCGAGCATTTCATAGTACGACTTTACGGCAAGCTCCTCGGCAAACTGCTCGGCGGTGAGCGGAGCGGAGAGAGACGACTTGACGGCGGTAACGGTCACGCTGTCGGCGTGGAGGTCGAAGAAGTTGTCGGAGAATACGCAGTCCGCGCTTTTAAGCTCCAGCCATATTCCTTTCGCGAACGCCTTGGCGGAAACGGTTACCTCGAACTTATCTACTCTGTCACGGACGCTGAACGACAGCTGCGGATCGATGAATGAGAACTGCTTGGCGCGTACGGACATACACGTGTTCGCACCAAGTACAGTGCCGCTCTCGGTCAGGCTGAACTCGATATAGGAGCTGCCGCGGTCGGATTTGGATATACCGGTTTCGGCGGGAGTGAGGGTGAGAATGTATTCGGCGGCGAGTGGCTTTACGGTCACGGTCTTGCTGCCCCGAGAAATGATCTCTCCCGTATTCCGCCGCGCCCGCCAGCTCACCTCGGCAGTGAACTCGGTTGTCCTCTCGGAGGAGACGTTCAGCCGTATGCTGTCGGGGTCTCGGTCGTCTGCGGAGAGCAGCACGGGCGCGTAGAATCGGCGAGCGGCGTAGTGCAGTGCCTTGCGGCGTTGGAAGCAGTCCATAGACGACCACGAGATGACGGGGTTGGAATCATTCACCTGCCAGTACAGCGAACCCATAGACGTGCCGCGGTTTCGGCGCATATTCTCGACGTTTATGCGGATAGCATCAGCCTGCACCATCTGCGTGGCGTAAATGAGCCCCTCAAAATCGTACGGATAATGCGACATCTGGGCGAGGTAGAACATTATCTTTTCCGTGCCTTGTCCGCACTTCTGATGCGCCTCCATAACCGCGCCGCAGAGATTGAGGTCGCGCGGCTCGGCAAACACGCGCACGGTCTTTATCGACGGTACCGATTCAAAGCCGAACTCCGAGCAGAAACGGAACTCGTGATTGTAATAGTCCTCAAACGGCTTAAGATTGTGCCAGACCGCCCAATAATGCTGGTCGCCGCGGTTTTCGGCGCTGCTGTCGTTGAAGCCGCCGCCCGATGAGGGAGAGCTGCACCAATAGAACCGTTCGGGATCATACTCGGCGAGCACCTCGGGAATGACCTGCTCGAATAGGCGCAGATAGTCCTCCTTGTAGCGGTGCTGCTCCTTGGGGAGACCCCAGCCCTCCCACATACTCTCTACCTCGTTGTTTCCGCACCACATTGCGAGCGAGGGGTGGTTGCGCAGCCGCTTGGCGTTGTCGGCGATCTCCGCGCGGACTGTCTCGCGGAACGCTTCGTCCACCTTGTACGCTGAGCACGCGAACATACAGTCCTGCCACACCAGCAAGCCGAGCCTGTCGCACTGCTCGTAGAACCAATTATCGGGGTAAATGCCGCCGCCCCATACGCGGATCATATTGTAATTCGCGTCGCAGCAGGCGCAGAGCAGCTTTTCGGTAAGCTCCGCGCTTCTTCGCGGCAATATCTGATCCTCGGGGATATAGTTCGCGCCCATCGCAAATATTTTGATGCCGTTTACAACGAACGCGAATTCCTCACCGTTGTCCGAACCATCCGCTTTCGTGAGCTTGTCGCGGCTGACGGTGACGGTGCGCAGACCTATCTGCATTTCTCGCTCGTCGAGCGTTTCGCCGTCGCTGCCGACAAGCCGCAGAGCAAGTCCGTAAAGCGGCTGCTCTCCGTAGCCGCGCGGATACCAAAGCTTGGGAGAGGTCACGGTAAAATGCAGGATGTTCCTATCGGTAATATCGGCGGCCGATTCGAGCGCACTGCCGTCGGGAGCGGTGAGGACTGCCGTAACGGAGAGACCGTCCGTGTGTATGTACGCCGTCTCAACATCGATATTCAGCTTTACATCGCCATCGGGAGAGTGCTTCTGACGGACGTACGCGCTATCAATAAGCCCGCCGCGCACTCCAACAAGCTCCACATCACGCCAAATGCCCATATCCGGCAGCATGGGTCCCCAATCCCAGCCGAACATATAATGTGCCTTGCGGATATGAGGATAGCCCGCCATCGTCGAATCCACACCCCAGATCGGCGTTTCGGCGTTCTTTTCCGCTATGTACTTGGTCGGGGAGAATATCTTCACCGTGAGCGTATTGCCCTCGGCGTGAACAAGCTCCGTAATATCACAGGTGTACTCGCGGTGCATATTGTCGGTCGAGAGGATGACCGAGCCGTTGAGAATTATCTCGGACATGGTATCGACGCCGTAAAACCGCAGCAGAACCTTATCCGCGCCGCGGAGTTCCTCGGAGAGGTCAAAGCCGCGCTCATAGGTGCAGTCGTTGTCGAAGATGGGCAGGGTTGTGTATTCGTTGTCGCGGTAGTAGGGGTCGTCAATGAGTCCTTCCGCAAGCAGAGCGCCGCAGAGCGATCCGGGAACGTCCGCGGCGAGGTCGTATCCGGCAGCGCGAAGCCGCCATTTTCCGTTAAGGTTTTGTGTCATATCGTCCTCCGAAAGAAGTTTGAGCGTTAATCTGAGCGCCCTCCGGTATTAAATTACTTCCGCAGCGCATTTCAATTTCGGCAAATGATCTTTATACTAATTGTCGACTGAAGGTAGACATTCTTTGCGGTCTATTTTGCGCCCTGCTTCGTCGTCCTCGCAGGACACAAAATATCCTCGCAAATCATTTGTCTGCTTTCAATCGACAATTAGAGCGTGTTCACATTAACGTTCAGCACCCGTCTTAGTGTGAACGCCTTTGATGCGCGACATCGCGTCGCGCTGGGGCGTTCACCTTAAGGCATCGTGCCTTAAGGTGGATTTTCCGCATAACTTCGTTGAAAATTCTTGAGCGTTTTGCGCGGTTGTCCTAAAGACAACAGGCGCATAATGCAGCGTTTTCCGCGAAGCGGATAATGCGTCCTCGTTCTGCGAAAAATCCGCTTCGAAATCCGAACATTTCGGTTAATGTGAACACGCTCTAGTATTACGTTCTTGCGCAGCCGTCGACCGAGAGAATTTCGCCGGTCACATATGAAGCGAGAGGGCTTGCGAGGAACAGGAACGCGTTCGCAATATCCTGCGGTGTGCCTATTCTGCCGAGCGGAATGGTTGATGTTATATACTGCCGCGTCTGCTCGGGGAGCGAGGATACCATATCCGTATCGGTAACGCCGGGCGCCACCGCGTTCACTCTGATGTTGTCCTTGGCGAGCTCGCGCGCCAGCGACTTGGTAAGCCCGTTCACCGCGAACTTGGAGGAGGGATATCCTACTCCCGCGGGCTGCCCGTAAATAGACACCATCGATGAAGTGTTGAGGATAACACCGCCGCCGTTCTCTTTCATAATAGGCGCTGCCGCTCTTGACGTGTAGAAGCAGGAGTTGACGTTGAGCTGCATTATCTTGTCGAAGTTCTTCGGGTCGTAGGCGTACAGCGGATCGGAAGCGCTTATGCCTGCGTTGTTGACGACGATATCAAGCCTGCCGTACTTCTCCTTAACGCTGTTTATTGCCGCTTCAACGCTCGCGTAGTCGGTCAGATCGGGAGACATACCCTCGACCTCAAACGCGCTGTTCTCGGCTTTGAGCGCCTCAACAGCCTTCTGAGCGGTTTCGGGTCTTGACCCGCACAGCACGACCTTAGCCTTATTCTCCAGAAACGTATGCACGACAGCATATCCGATACCGCGCGTTCCGCCCGTTACAAAAGCGACCTGATCCTTTAAAAGCTCCATAATGCTTACCTCCCGGATTTTTATGTTAAGTTTTTATGTTAAGGAAATACTGATTAAATCGTTTTTACAAAATTTAACGACTTATTTTATGCGGTTTCCCCGCCGGAGGCAGGGAAAACCGCAATTAAATCAGTATTTTCTTAAGATAATTATATCACATATTATTCCAAAAGTCAATATTTATATACAGCAGATACGCTCCTCGGACTGCCCGCGAAACGGGAGTGCCGCTAGAGCGTTAATGTGAACACGCTCTAGTCTGCCGGACGGCAGCGGGCATTTAAGTTCATAGTTGCGTTCATACTCGGATAAAATAGATATTTTTGTATAAATCCGTAAAAACCTCTTGCAAAATCTGTAAAAAAATTGTATAATAATAATGTATATTTTTTGCAAAATAAAAGGACGGAGGAAAAATATGGAATTTATCAGCGAACGTACCGCCTACACAATGATATCCGACACGATAGTAAAGTCCGGAGTGTCTTTATTTAACGCGGTGAAGTATATCTATATGATCGCGGACAGGGACTTTTACAATATCAACGTCAAGGACATTTTCAAGATCACGCTTAAAAACATCACCGACACCACCTGCCTTTACAACACGGGCATAAAGCTTGACAAGGAACGCTGCAAGGAAATGAACTCGCCCGAATATGAGCGTGTGCTGTCGCTGATGGTATACTCGTTCGCAGTGCGTCTGCCCGAGCTCAAGAACATCAGGACGAGGGGCGGCGCTCTCAATGACAAGCAGATCAAGACTATCTTCGATATGGTCATCGCGAAGGGCGCGGGCAACTATGAGAACGCCATCGCCGATGATTTCGAGGAGATACGCCGTATGGTAAAGCTCGGCAAGCCCGTTCCCGCATACGACGCGGAATGGTTCAAGGGGTACATCTACGGCTATGTTCCCGCGCTCGCCACGGTCAATAACAAGAATCTGTTCCTGCTCGGCAGCTGCGATATACTGTTCACATTATTTTACAGTGCGCTCGAGGAGGAGCTGGAGAGGGTGCTTAATTCTTTGGCGGCGCAGGTTTGATCATCGGCTGCCGTCGATGATCTCTGCGGTTCTTCTGTTTATTGATGTTCCAAATAAACTTTTCCGAAATTTCAGCGGTTTTCCCCGCCGAAGGCGGGGAAAACCGCGCAAAAACAAGCGCGAAATCGGAAATATTTAATTGGCGGATCAATACAATGAGATCGGGATTTCTGCAAATCGGGAGGTATTTATGGGTAAGGTCAAAATTTGTGCGGACAGCGTTTGCGATCTGTCCGAGGAGCTTAAGGAGCGGTATGATATAAGCGTTGTGCCGCTGTACGTCAATAGAGGCGATGAAACGCTCAAGGACGGCGCGGAGATACGCCAGAAGGATGTTTTCGCTTACTATCGGAGCACGGGTCGGTTATGTAAAACTTCGGCGGTGAGCGTAGAGGACTTCACGAATTTCTTTAGGGAGCAGCTTGAGGGCTATGACGAGCTGATAATCATCACGATATCGTCAGATTTCTCGGCATGCTATCAGAACGCCAATATCGCGGCTCAGGACTTCCCGAATGTTCGGGTCGTTGATTCGCGGAATTTGTCGACAGGCGAGGGTCTGGTGGCGGTATCGGCGGCAAAGCTTGCGGCGCAGGGGTTGTCTGCCGACGAGATAGCGGAAAAGCTCGAGGAAGTCATTCCGAGGGTCGACGCGACGTTCTTCGTTGCCAACGTGGAGTATCTCCACAAGGGCGGACGGTGCTCGTCGATCGCCGCGCTCGGGGCTAATCTGTTGAAGCTCAAGCCCTGTATCGCCGTGCTGGACGGGAAGATGAAGGTCATCAAAAAGTACCGCGGAAGCATTGAAAAGACCATCAGGGATTACGTCATGGACAGGCTTACCGATGTCGAAGTTGAGGACGATCTTATCTTTATCACTCACACCACGTCGGCGGAAAACACCGCGCTGACCGCCGAGGAGATAAAGAAGTACAAGGATTTTAAGGAGATCGCGGTCACGGACGCAGGCTGCACGGTGGCGTGCCACTGCGGCGAGGATACTTTGGGGATTTTGTTTATCCGGAAGTAAAAAGTACGGGCATTGCCGCATAAAATAATCATGAGGTGATTATTTTATGCAGTCTAACGACAATATTAACGATTTTACCTATATGGAGCAGGATCGTCCCGTGCTGGAGGCTAAGCTCCTCGGCGGCGCGGAATATCCGGATATCAACGGGTCGGCATACGTCTATTTCCTGCCGGACAGAATTTATTTGCAGGCGGATTTCGACAAGCTTCCGGAGAATGACCAATTCGGCTTTCACATTCACGAAGGCTTGCTGTGCGAGACTCCGGGCGGAAAGCTGCTGCCGCTTCCGGATATGTATTCCGACAAGGATGGCAAGGCGTCAATGCAGGTATACCTTGACGGCGCGACATTAACGCAGATCGCGGGGAGACCCATCATGCTGCATTTGAAGCGCGACGGCGAGGATGAGCTTGTGATCGCTTGCGGATTGTTAAGCAGGATTTTGTAAAGATCATGTTCTTTCTCGCCGCAGGCGGGGAAGAAAAAAATACGGGAGAGTAAAACTATGAGCGAGATCAGAGATGTAAATTTATGGGAAAGCGGCGCGCGCAAGATCGAATGGGTCAAGCGCAATATGCCGCTGCTTAACGGCATCGAAAAGGAGTTCGCCGCAGAGCAGCCGTTCAAGGGGCTGCGTGTGGCGCTTTCGGTGCATCTGGAGGCTAAGACCGCGTATCTGTGCAAGGTTCTTGCCGCGGGCGGCGCGGAGATGTATGTCACGGGCAGCAATCCGCTGTCGACACAGGACGACGTCGCGGCGGCATTGGTACATGACGGGCTGAACGTGTTCGCGTGGTATGATTCCAATGAAGAGGAGTACCACTCGCACATATCCAAGGTCATCGACAGTGCGCCGAACATTATCATCGACGACGGCGGCGACCTCGTGAACCTTATTCACAACGAGCGCACGGAGCTTATCCCTGGCGTTATCGGCGGCTGCGAGGAGACGACGACGGGCATAATCCGCCTGCTGGCTATGGACAAGGCAAAGGCGCTGAAGTTCCCGATGGTGCTCGTAAACGACGCGGACTGCAAGCACCTGTTCGATAACCGCTACGGTACGGGACAGTCCGTCTGGGACGGCATAAACCGCACGACCAACCTTATCGTTGCGGGGAAGAACGTCGTTGTCGCGGGCTATGGCTGGTGCGGAAAGGGCGTTGCAATGCGGGCTAAGGGGCTCGGCGCGGAGGTTATCGTCACAGAGATCGATCCCATCAAGGCAATGGAGGCGGTCATGGACGGCTTTAAGGTCATGCCGATGCGCGAGGCTGCCAAGCTCGGCGACTTCTTCGTCACCGTCACGGGCTGCGCGGACGTTATCGGCGAAGAAGCGTTCAACAACATGAAGGACGGCGCTATCTGCTGCAACGCGGGGCATTTCGACGTTGAGGTCAATATGGCTAAGCTCCGCGAGATCGCGGCGGACAGCTATCTCGCGCGTAACAACATTATGGGCTACAGGCTGAAAAACGGAAACACCGTGTTCGTCATTGCCGAGGGCAGGCTCGTGAATCTCGCGGCAGGCGACGGTCATCCCGCCGAGATAATGGATATGAGTTTCGCCATTCAGGCGCTGTCTGCCGAGTATCTTGCCAAGAATAAGGACAAACTGCGCGGCGGCGATAAAATGACGCTGAACGTGCCCAAGGAGATCGACCGCAAGGTAGCCGAGCGCAAGCTGCTCGCGTGGGGCATTGAGATCGACAGGCTCACTCCCGAACAGGAGAAGTATCTTGGAAGCTGGGAAGTCTAAAATTTTATTCTCCGACCTCGACGGTACGCTTATCTTTTCCGCAAAACGCCGACGGGTCGGAGATATTATTGTCGACAGGCTGCGCGGCGAACCGGTATCCTGCGTCACTCCGCGGCAAGCCGAGTTGCTGCCCGACATGCGGTGTATTATCCCGGTGACTACGCGGAGCCTGGAGAAGTATCGGCGCATACGGTTTCCGGAGGGGTTTTCGCCCGAGTACGCGCTGTGCAGCAACGGGGGAACTCTGCTCGTGAACGGCGTACCGGACGCGGATTGGACAAGCCGCTCGCTGGCGGCGTATCGGGAGTGCGAACGCGAGCTTGAACGGTTTCGCGGGCTGCTTGAGAACGACCCCGACAGGTGCTTCGAGATACAGTTGGTGGACGGATTGTTTCTGTTCACGAAGAGTGAAAATCCCGAGCTTAGTCTTGAACGTCTCGGCACGGGCGAGCAATGCGAGTGCTTTGCGCAAGGACGCAAGTTATTCGTAATCCCGAAAAAGCTTTCCAAGGGGCTTGCGGTGAGGGCGCTTGCGGAACGGCTCGGGCTGACGCGCGGGGATATCGTCTGCGCGGGAGACAGCCTAGTGGACGTGTCTATGCTGAATGAGGCGGGCACGGCTCTGTTCACGGACAATATCCCGTCCGAGATGGTTACTGCCGACATAGCGCACCGCAGACCGCAGGAGGGCTTTACGGAGTTTGTCACGGAATTTGCAATGAGCCTTAAGGAACCGCTGATTAAATCTGGTGCGCATATCGCGCAGTCAGATTTTTCGGCAGATTGTACAAAGTGAGCGCCGCAAGGCTGACGCCTTGCAAGCGAACTTTGGGCAAGATGACGGAAAATATGCAAACGAGATGTGCACCAAGCCGTAAGGCGTGATTTAATCAGTGGTTCCTTAATACTAAGAGGTGAAAACTTGTTTAATATACTGATAGTTGACGATCAGCCGAACATCAGACGGCTGTATGAGTATACGCTTGAAAAGAACGGCTACCGCACGTTTTCCGCCGCAAACGGCGAGGAGGCGCTGTCAAAGCTCGGCGCTCAGCATATCGACCTCGTGATACTGGACGTGATGATGCCCGTGCTTGACGGGTACGGGTGTCTTAAAGCTCTGCGCGAGAGCGGCTCGAACGTTCCCGTGCTTATCATCACTGCCAAGGACGAGCCCGAGGACGTGCGCCGCTCTTTCCTGCTCGGCACGGACGATTTTATGGTCAAGCCTGTGGACGAGATCGAGATGATCTTACGCATAAAGGCGCTGCTTCGCCGCAGCAAGATAAGCGAGGAGCAGCGGATCGCCGTCGGCGGCACGGAGCTTGTCTATGACTCGTTTTCCGTTATTCGTGACGGGAATGCCGTGGTGCTTCCGCGAAAAGAGTTTCAGATACTCTTTAAGCTGTTGTCGTTCCCGGGGAAAACCTTTACGCGGCAGAATTTAATGGAGGAGTTCTGGAGTATGGACTCGGACAGCGAGGCGCGCACCGTCGATGTGCATATCAACCGTCTGCGCGAGAGGTTTAAGGATAATCCCGATTTCTCGATAGTTACCGTGAGGGGGTTGGGATATAAGGCTGTGAGGAACGACTGACGGAGGAATTATGCGTGTTTGGCATTTCGTTTATCTTCCCGACGAATCGGGAGGATATTGCATAACGCTAGATATGAGGAATAATCCGCAGTTTTTTCTGTGCAACAGGCGTTTTCCGAGTGAGCTGCATTGTGAGGATTTCGCTCGGTTCGAGGAAGTAATAACGCTTAGCGAGCCGACAGAGATCATGACCGAGGAATTGGCGCGCGATTATCCGCTGACTGAGGAACAGCAGATATTGTGCGAATATTGTATGCTCGATAAAAACGGAAATGAGATCGACGACCCGGATATCGCTGAACGCGTGATCGAGGGCTTTACGTTCTGCGGCTTTGAGATCGCGGACGAGTGGGAGATAAGCGTGCTCACCGGTTGCTGCTTCGGCTATGACAGAGCGTTCACAAAAGCCGATCTGAACAGGTGGGGCTGATAGACGACTATCAAAAGGCACGGACGGTTTTAAAGAAAATGTTTGAAGAATACGGTGACGATCCCGACGCAAAGGATTGGATGATTTTTGCGGTTTGGAAAAGAATTTCGGAGGTGCGCAGTGGCGGTTGAAGCGGGCTTGAATGTACAATTTGGTGCTGTCGACGATCGGGAAGCTATACGATGATAACCGGAGGTTGTTTCACGGGTGAAGAAGAAAATAGATAAAAACCACCTGTTCGGCGTTGTAAACAGGCTCGGAATGAAGCTGACTATCCTCACGCTGCTGATAATCCTCGGAGCGGATATCCTGACGTTTACGGCGGCTATCGTTATCGGGTTTGTAACAGGCGGTACGAACGATACCACGCAGGTGATAGCGGCTGTTGTCGCGAGTATTATAATAGGCACGCTTCTGTCGTTTGTCATCGGAAACACGGTGCTTAAGCCACTGTCGGAGCTCGTCAAGGCGACAAAGCGCGTTATGGGTGGCGACTACACGGTGCGGCTGGAGATAGGCTGGATAGAAAAGCACACGGTAAAGGAGCTGAGGGAGCTTATCCGCGACTTCAACGAAATGACCGAGGAGCTTCGCAATACCGAGCTGTTCCGAAAGGACTTCATCTCGTCGTTCTCGCATGAGTTCAAGACGCCGCTGGTTTCGATACGCGGCTTTGCGCGGCAGCTTTACGAGGGCGATCTTACTCCCGAGCAACAGCGCGAGTTTTCCAAGATAATTCTCGATGAAACGGAGTATCTGTCGGTGCTGTCACAGAACACGCTGCTGCTGACGGGGCTGGAGAACCGCGATATCGTGTCCGAGAAAACGCTATTTTCGCTTGACGAGCAGCTCAGGAACTGTATGATAAGGCTCGAGCCGCAGTGGTCGGAAAAAGATATCGAGATCGATATGGAGGGGCTCGAGGACGTTAAATTTTTCTGGAATGAGCAGCTCCTGGCGCACGTCTGGAATAATCTGTTCGACAACGCGGTCAAGTTTACGCCGCGCGGCGGCTCGATACGGGTCTGCTGCGCGGAGAAAGACGGGAACGTCACCGTTACCGTCACGGATACGGGCTGCGGTATTCCGGAAAGTGCTCTGCCGCATATTTTCGAGAAGTTCTACCAGGCGGACAGCTCTCACGCGACAAAGGGAAACGGCTTGGGACTGCCGCTGGTAAGGAAGATAACGGAGCTCTGCGGGGGCACCGTTGACGTGCGGTCGGAGCCCGCAAAGGGCACCGAGTTTATTGTGACGCTGAAAGCGGGGACATATGACACTGTTTGATGAATGTCTGGCAGCGCTCGGGAGCTACAAGATCGCGAAGCTCTATGAGGCGAAAATGGCGCTGACGAACTTAAGACTGACGGATTACGGGCGGTTGGATCTCCGGCGCTATAAAAGCTCGCGCGGAATGTCGCTCTCGGAGCTGCGGTCGCTGGCGGATTTTACTTGCTATATTATCTACAACAACGCCGAGCTGCCCGTGATAAAATGCAGATTTAAACAGGTTATGGGCTGCCTTGACGACGTTCTTGCACCCGCGTTCGATACGTGGGTGCTTGATGTGAGGTATTCGAGGATAATCGAGTTTTATCATGACGGTACGGTCACGCTGGCGGAAATATAGTGCGGTCAAAAGGAGTGGTTAAAAATGTCCGACTGGAACAGTGAGCAATACCTGAAATTCAAGGAGCAGCGCACTCAGCCCGCTATTGATCTGGCGGCGAGACTTGGCGGCAAACCGCAGGGGCGGGATATGGAAGTTATCGATCTCGGCTGCGGTCCCGGAAACTCCACGCGGGTGCTGAAAAAACGCTTTCCGGAAGCGTATATCCTTGGCGCGGACAACAGTAAAAATATGATCGAAAAGGCGCGTAAGGATAATCCCGATCTTGATTTTGTCGTAATGGATATTTCGGGCGATCTTTCGGAAATGCACGGCAAATTCGACGTGGTTTTCTCAAACGCGTGCCTGCAATGGCTGCCAAATCACGAGGAGCTGCTGCCGAAACTGTTTAAGCTGCTGAGAAAGGGCGGCACGCTCGCGGCGCAGATACCGATGAACTACGACGAGCCTATCCACCGTATTATCGGCAAGGTCTCCGAAAGTGCTAAATGGACGGAGAAATTCCCCGAAAAGCGGATATTCGGAACGCTTACGCAATCGGAATACTTCGATATTTTAAGCGGCTTGACGGATGACTTCGAGATGTGGCAGACGACCTACTGTCACCGTATGCCGAGCATTGAGAGTATCATCGAGTGGTACCGCTCTACGGGCCTGCGGACGTATCTTGCGGCGCTTTCGGAGGAGGAAGGCGCGGAGTTTATCGCCGATATTTCGGCAGAGCTTGAAAGGGAATATCCGAAGCAGAAAAACGGCGAAATAATTTTCAGATTTCCGCGGTTTTTCTTTATTGCGAAAAAATAATTTTACGGAGGTTTTATTATGAATGAAGTCTATGAAAAGCTGAAAAAATGTCACGAAGCTGTGGTGGCGAAGATCACTTTCAAGCCCGAGCTGGCGCTTGTTCTCGGCAGCGGTCTGGGCGACTTCTGCGACACTATGGACGTTAAGGAAACGCTGCCGTACAGCGAGATCGAGGGCTTCCCGAAGAGCACCGTCGCGGGGCATAAGGGGCAGTTCGTATTCGGGTATTCGGGCGGTGTGCCGATCGTCGCGATGCAGGGTCGTGTGCACTATTACGAGGGATATCCCGTGCAGGACGTTGTGCTCCCGACGCGGCTCATGCACCTGATGGGCGCGAAAACGCTGTTCCTCACCAATGCGGCGGGCGGTATAAATCCCTCGTTCAAAGCGGGCGATTTTATGCTGATAACCGATCACATCTCGCCATTCGTACCGTCGCCGCTTATCGGGGCGAACATTGACGAGCTGGGAACGCGCTTCCCCGATATGAGCGAGGTGTACAGCCGCCGTCTGCGGACGATCGTTGAAAACTCCGCGGCTGCCGAGGGAGTACCGCTCCAGCGCGGCGTGTATATCCAGACCACGGGTCCGAACTACGAGACCCCCGCCGAGATACGCGCTTACGGCAGGCTCGGCGCGGACGCGGTCGGAATGTCTACCGCCGTGGAGGCGATGGCGGCGCGGCATTGCGGGATGGAGGTCTGCGGCATTTCCTGCATATCCAACCTCGCAGCGGGAATATCGGCTAATCCCCTCTCGCACAAGGAGGTTCAGGAGACCGCCGATCGTGTAGCTCCGCTGTTCAGAAAGCTGGTAGCGCGCGCTATCGCCGATATCTGCAAGAGCAATTGATTTGAATACGGAAGAGGCTGCGCGGTAACTGCGCAGCCTTTATTTGATTCTGTTTCGTTTGCGTTTGATTTATCGTATAATTCCCTCTACCGCAGGGAGACGCAGGAGACCGCCGACCGCGCAGCTGCGATGTTCGGAAATCCGATAACACGCGCTGTCACCGAGATTAAATACTTCGGCGGAACAAAAAAAGCGCTTTCCGTCAAAAGTTAAAGACTTGTTAAGAATTTATATGCTATAATCAGAGCATAGAGAAAATTAAACGAAAGAAAAGAGGTATGTACTATGTTCTGGAGGATATTGAAAAAAGACCTGAAACGCAAGAAAACGATGAACGTCATTCTGCTGCTGTTCGTCATATTGTGCTCGATGTTTGCAGCGGCGGCGGTGAACAACATCATAGCCGTGACGGGCGGTATCGAGCATTATTTCGACGCCGCGGGCGTTCCCGATGTCACCGTGCTGATGATGAACAGTGGTGAAAACGATCTCGGGGAAAAGATCGGGGAGCTTGCCCACGTCAAGGAGATAAAGACCGAACAGTGGCTGTGTGTATACAGCTCAAAGTTTTTCAGGCATAACGGAAAAGAACTTGATAATTTCATTAATGCCGCCGGTTTGATCTCTGATAGAGAAATGGCTATCAACTATTTCGATGAGAACAATAACATCATCGAAAGCGTGGACAGGGGCTGTTTTTATGCCAATACTCCTTTTTTACAGGACACTGATATAAAAGAGGGCGACGAAGTGGAGCTTGATGTCGGTGACAGTCATCTCACGCTAAGATTTATGGGGCGGTTCAAAGGTGCGCTGTTCCGTTCGGGAAACAGCAATCCCCCGTATCTTATCATGAACTCCGCTGATTATGACTATCTTGACAAGGACGAAGCCACTCATATCATAAATTACAAGCAGCTTTATATAAATACATCGGATGCTGATGAAATAAGGGAACTTGCAAAGAACTACAGCGGCGTATATGTCTACACACGGGAAGAAAGCAAGGGTATTTATCTCTATGATATGATTCCGGCTTATGTTTTAATGATAATCAGTATCGTACTGATGCTCACCGCTTTTGTGGTGCTGCGTTTCACGATAGGTTTTACGGTCAGCGAGGAATTTCGTGAGATCGGTGTAATGAAGGCGGTGGGTATCGACAACGGCAGTATAAGAAGCCTGTATATCGTCAAGTATCTTGCCATTGCTCTGGTCGGTACGCTGATAGGATATTTCTGTTCTGTCCCTCTCGGAGATATGATGATGAAAACCGTATCGGAAAATATAATTCTTGGCAGTGAGAGCAGTACTCTTATGGGGCTTTTAAGCTCCGCGGCGGTAGTTGTCATTATCCTGCTGTTCTGTTACGGCTGCACACGCAGAGTAAATAAACTCTCCCCGATCGACGCGGTAAGAAACGGTCAGACCGGCGAGCGCTTCCGAAGAAAGAGCTTTTTGCATTTAGGGCGCTCAAAGCTGCCGTCAACCGCATTTCTCTCGGTCAATGATGTGATCAGTTCACCGAAGCAGTTTTCTGTCATGGTAGTTGTGTTCACGCTCTGCGTACTGCTGATGACGATCATGTCAAATTTTGCATTGACGCTCAAAAGTGAAAAGATACTGCGCTTCTTCGATGTGCCCTCAAGTGAAGCGCATA
>CAMWVP010000027.1 GCA_947177735.1 uncultured Clostridia bacterium | reverse complement strand
CGTTAAAACTCTTACCGCTGAATTGCTCGTAGACCATTTTCATATTCAGATAAGCACACTCTGGGTCGGTTAAGCAATTCAGCGAAGCAGTATAGAGCAAATCATCTGTCTTTTCGGGATTAAGGATATAACTCAGGCTGCGTTTGACAGTGCTTCTGATAGATATACACTTAACAAATGGCATAACGGACGCCATTCACCTCCCATTTTATCAAAGTCCTCTGCATAGATGTTGTTGATCGCGTGCGCTTTCTTGGCGAGTTGATTCAGATTGTTCGCGACGCTTTTCATCACATTCAGAACGTGAGTGATGTCGGGCATATTCATTTGCACGATCCTATTGTCTAGCGCCATACGCCGAATATATTCGGTAGTGTTGAGCTTTGCTTCTGCCGCCAGATGTTCGATTCTGTTCCACTCGTCCAAAGCGAACACGATCTCCTTGCGTTTTACCTGTTTGAATTTTCTCATAAAAATCATTCCTTTCTTGTTTTAATTTTTATAGCGCCTGCGCTAGTTGTAATTATATTATACGACAGAAAATTTAAAAAGTTAAGAGGTTTTTGAACGATTTACACAGAGAAACGGAAATTGTTCAAAAATTGGATTTACAAGTGCGATTGCGGGTGTTTTCTGATATAAAAAGGCTTGCTGAATTGCGCATAAAATGGGTGCAAATTAGTTGTTTCTCTGTGTGAGTTTTAGGAGATTTTATAAAAATTTTTTTGTTTTCAAGAAAAATCGAGCCCTTGTTTAACAGATACAAAATGATTGACAAACGTGATGAAATATGATATAATTTACACAGACGAACAAAAACAGAAAAGGGGCATACTATGAAACGATCTGAAAATGGAATGGTCATACCTTTTGAAAAATTCGCTGGGGATAATTCCAAGAGTAAACTTGTAATCAAGCTGCCGATCAAAGCAATTGAAAATCCTTTGCTACTCTATATAGAGTTCGGAGAGAACTCGGAGCGCTTTTATCTCGGAGAGGAAAAAGCGCTCCGGCAGATCTCAGAAAACTCCGATCTTATACCGAAACACAAAGGCTCGGTGCTGATGTTATCCGAGGAACGACCGCTCGGCAGTCTGCTTATGGATAGCTATGACTTTGTATCGAACCACTTGTTGAAGGTAACAAACATCTTTCGCTCAATGCTTCACTCGATTGACAGCGGCAACAGCGAGAAAGCCTCCGACTATAAAATGTTGGAGAAGTTATGGAACGAGGGCAACACCTTTCAGCGGATCGTCATCAACTACTTTTTCTGTAAGTTTTATCAGGTCAAGCATTTAGCGGCAAACGGAACGACGGGTATCTTCGCCTACACCGCCGAACGCAGACGGGAGTTGTACTCGGATTTAGAGCGGAGCATAGAGCAAGAATTTGATTTGCTCCAACACAACCCGACCACCCTCTCAGACCTAAAGCAGATACGTTACTATAAGAGAGCAGACCTTACCGAAAAAATATTTTGCTCAAACCTTGCTGAATTCTATGTGCAGTACATATCCTACTTGTCGGATCGCAGCTTATTCTTTAGGATATGCCCTCGATGTGGAGAACCGTTCTTCACTAATACCTCACGGCGTAGGTATCACGAGGAATGTGCCAAGCTGCAAGATAAGGACAACAAGCTACGCAGCCAGCACAACCTTGAACGCGATAATTTTTACAAGCAATGCCAAGAGGAGCGATACAGCTACAATAACTTTCGTAGGGGCAAGGCTTTTGAGCGAGGGAGTAAAAAACTTCAAGCCGAGTACCTTGCGCTTTTTGAGAAATTCAAAAGAGAGTTGGCAAAGCAGAAAAAGAAATTGCAAGGCGACAATGCTGCTTCGTGTCGAACGAGGGTCAACACTTGGCTGAATAAAATTATTGACGAGAGGTCTGAGCTTGAGAGGAAATTCTGAGCCGCGTTTCTTTAAAAAAAATTGCTCCCCTTTGATGAAAGTACATCAAGGGGAGCAGAAATTATTTTAAGGGGTATGGGCTTTCGGAGTAATATTGAGCAATAGGTTAGGCAGGAGCAACCGAACTTGGCGATAATTCCTTGCGGCGAGACATCAGAGTGGTAGTGGCTAACGAGCGGAAATACAGGCAACGAGTTAGTCTAGGACAACCAATTTTCCTCACGCAAACACTCCGAGAAAATCCGAGGGGTTGGCATTTCCCGTTTGGAGTATAAACTACGAGTTAGGCTAGGATAACCATCTTTTCTGCTGCAAGTCCGAACCAAAAAAATCGAGGTGTCATCACTCCCGAAGAAAAATTCAAATCACAAGTTAGTCTAGGATAACCAATCCGAGAGAAAAAGGCTTAAATTTTGGAGTACGTATTCTAAGCGTTGGGGAAGTGTTAGCAAGCCATAGAAAATATACGTATATTTTCGTTAGTTGAAGCGGCGAGCCGTTCAACTTGATTTTAGGAACCCTAACCCTAAAATCATCACCTATTGAATTGCTATGCAAATATCAAAGCAATCCTAACAGTACCTATAAATAAACTTTGATCAAAAAATTTGAACGAATATAAAAATGCCCCCTTTATCAGACCGTTTCGCGGCAAATTATATTTTGCCGCAATGCCCGATAAAAGAGACATTTAAAATATTTTATATTTGTCTTGCAGCGAAGAAGCCCTCGTGTACAGCATCGAAGATCTGACGAACCTTCCGGCTGTCACCAATGTTGTAAACCTCGATATCCGTTTCTTCCTCCAGCTTGCAAGCTAGTTCGTTCTGAGGAGTAAATCCGGCGGCGATCACTATACTGTCAGCAGGCAGTTCCTGAATGTTGCCCCATCTGTCTGTCAATACAGCCTTGCCCTTATCAACACCGATTAAGCGTTTTCCGGTAACTACCTTGATGTCGGTTTGTGAAATAGATATACCGTAAGCTTGACAAGCAGAACTCATATTTGCCAAAAATGCATCAGCCATTTCAACAACCGTTACATCTTTACCCTCATTCTTTAATTCCAAAGCTGTCTCGGCACCCGTTATTCCGCCGCCGATAACTACGACCTTATCTCCGTTGGCTTTTTTGCTCTTGTTGAGATAGTCGTTTGCATAGATGACCATATCGGTATCGGTATCCAAACCTGTAAGAACTCTTGTCTTGCCGCCAATGGCAATGATCACTGCATCATACCCGCCATTAACAAGCGTATCAAAGGTTGCTTCTTCGTTTCTCACCGTAATATTTTCATCAGCTTTTATGTGCTCCTCATAATATTTGATAAGCCTTCTGATGTTTGCCTTGTTATCGGGAACAGAAGCCTCTATCATAGCACCGCCAAAAGCTCTCTTTTCAAAAAGTGTTACCTTGTGTCCGCGCTTTGAAGCAGTAAGCGCAGCTTCGCAGCCGCCGGGACCTGCTCCGACAACAGCAACATTTTTCTTTTTCTCTGCCGGTGTGATCGTAGGACATTCAAATTTATACAAGGTCGGATTAACAGTACAGCAAATGGGTGTGTGATGCAGCAATCCTCTGTCAAGACAGCCGATTAAGCAGTTGATACAAGGTTTGATATCGGCGGCATTACCCTCTTTTGCTTTTTTAGCCCAGCAAGGATCAGCTAGCTGAGAACGTCCCAAAGCTACAAAATCGCCTGTTCCGTTTTCAATCAGACTTTCGGCTTCTTCGGGAGTAAAAATGTTATGTCCAATAAATACGGGAATATTTATTGCGTCTTTGATCTTTTTTGTGTTCTCGGCATTGAACGCGTTAGGCAAAAGGAATTCCATCGCTGCGGTAGCGTGTGTTCCGCCCATTATGTTCAAATGTGATACGCCCTCTTTTTCAAGAGCCTTTGCGACCTCGACCGTTTCTTCGATTCTGATGCCCTCCGGCTCCCAATCCTCGGTGCTGAGTTTAACACCGATCGGAAAATCCGGACCGCATTTCTTTTTCATATCACGAACGATCTCTATAAGAAGCCTCATACGATTATGTAAAGAACCGCCGTACATATCGGTACGATGATTATCGTGAGGCGACAGGAAGTTTGTGGGGATACATCCGGCAGCACCGTGAATTTCAACAATATCAAAGCCAGCCAATTTGCAGCGGAGCGCCGCGTCGCCGAATTTGCTTACAAGGTCGTGAATTTCTTCAATGCTAAGCTCCCTCGGAACTCTCGCACCGGCTTCATACCAAGGCTCAAAAGTGATAGGCGAAGCTCCTATTACATCTGCGCTTCCTACAAAGGCTGCGTCTCTTCCAGGATGAGCAAGCTGCATACCGGCAACAGCGCCGTGCTGCTTTATAGCGTCAGCTAGCAAGGACAGACCTGCGATAAACTCGTCGGAATCTGCTCTGAGTCCGCAGGAGGTCATAGGAACTGGTGTAGCATTATCCATAAATATAACACCTGCGCCGCCTTCCGCCGCTTCCGCATACGCTTTTATCTGGCGGTCTGTAACTGTACCATCGGGGTTTCCGAGATAAGTACCCATAGAATTTCTTACAATTCTGTTCTTAGTTGTTACATTTCCGATCTTGCCTTTTTTAAACAATTCGGGATAAAATTTGTTTTTCACGCTGATCCACTGCTCCTTATCAAAAATTTTCAAAGATAACTTGTGTTATCTATAAAAATATTGCAGCTTGTAGAAAAATTCAAAAAATGGGATTTCTAAAGGGACAAGCCCCTTTGGCAGGGGGTGGGATGGAGCCTACGCACCCTCTCCCCCTCCCTTAGAGGGTTTTTATACAGTCTGAAAAATTTTTAAAGATAACTTGCATTACCCTTAAAAATATTGTATAATAAAGAAAACGCATTGTCAACCACTATTATTTTTTAATAAGTTGCTTATGCAACTTTGACGTTTAAAAAGTTGCTTATAGTGTAAAAAAACTCAAAAATTTCTTGATTTGGGAGGCAAAAATGAAAACCGATCTGCGCGTATTAAAAACAAAAGAGAACATACATTCTCACTTTATAGCTTTGCTGGGCAGCTATTCTTTTTCCGATATAACCATTAAACTTTTGATAAGTGAATGTAAGATCAACCGTTCTACATTTTATCGAAACTACAATGACAAGTACGATCTGCTTAATGAAATTTCCAATGAATTGTTGGAAAAGTACAAAAAAACCATTTATCCGGAGATCGTTTCTATCGAACCGAAAATATCTCAAAACATAAAAAATTATATAATCCCGTTAGTGGATTTTTTTGACAAGAACAAAGATATCCTTATTCCGTTAAGTAAAAACAACACTCCTACCCGTTTATTTGACGATATGTTTGAGGTAATGGTTTCCGCTTTTGTTGAAAAGATACGCGAGTCATTTAGAATTCGCGAAGATAGCAAAGAGATAGCTTTTTATTTCGCAAATCTGATCTCAAGCAATATTTTGACAACAATGAAGTGGTGGAATGTAAGCTCTCCCGAAACAAGCAAAGAAAAGATAATCGACATAATAGATACTTGTTTAACAAAGGGCGTGTTTTGCAGCGTTAAAGATTTTTTGATCGAATAATAAACATACAATCATATTTCTGCGTTTGAGGCTTGAAAATCTATTCTCATCAAACCTCGCATAATGTTTTTCAAGGCAGCACGGTCCGTTAAATCTCTCAAAGCAGCCGTAAGAGCCCGTTCAGTATCCGGTGCCTTTCCGGATACCGAACAGGCTTTTATATATTATCAAGCTTTTTTATGATCGACATAACCTTTTTTTGCAGTACATTAGACGCTCCCTTTTTGTAGAAAAATCCGTATGATAACGGCTCAATATTTTTCAGAGGAACATACTTTATTTCCGGATCTGCAAAATTCAGCTTCGGCAATACCGAAATTCCGTATCCGGCTCTTACGAGTGTGAGTATGACCTGCATATTTTCACAGAAATGGATCTGATCCGGCAGAATATGCTGTGATATGCGATTTTGTATTTCCGCAGCCTTGGTCGGGATCGCATAAGAACTGCAAGTAATTATTTTTTCATTGTACATTTCCGTTTCACCGATTTCCGATTTATTCGCAAAGAAATGAGAACTTGGAATTACACAGCAAAGAGGTATTTTAACCAATTCTTTGTATATCGTGTCACCGCGTATAGGAATTTCATCTTTAAATCCGAAAAGCAAGTCAATTTCCTCATCGTAGAACATACTTAAAATATATCTGTATGGAATTATTCTTAAAAACGGATGTAATTCTGGTATTTCTTTTCGACATTCCTTTAAAATTTTGCACAACAGATCAAGATCGGCTTCGTTTTTACAGCCGATAGAGATCACCGGTACATTCACTCCCGAACGGTGTTGTATTTTTGCTGTGGCGGTTCGGAGCTTGGCTATAATACTTTTCGCGTCATCCAAAAATACGTTTCCTTCCGGGGTAAGGGTAACGGTTCGGGTGGAGCGGTTAAAAAGTTTTGTTCCGAGTTCATCTTCCAGCGAGTGTATCTGACGCGAGACCGCCGACTGCGTGATGTTCAGAATTTCGGCGGCTCTTGCGAAATTCAAGTTTTCGGCTACCTGTATAAAGCTTTCAAGCTGTTGAGTGTTCATAGTTTTCCTCCGTTATTATTGCGTTTTCGTCATTGATTATACCACATTTTCACTTCCATGTCAAGTATTTTTGTGATAGAATATAGGTGTAGAAAATTTTACAGGGGTGATTATTATGAATACCAATGAAGCAATAACCGAAAATCCGCTTGGTACGGAACGTATCGGTAAGTTAGTTGTAAAGTTCGCTGTACCGAGCGTCATTTCGATGGTCGTAAACGCTCTGTATAATGTTATTGACCAGATATTTATAGGGCAGGGAGTGGGATATCTCGGAAACGGGGCTACAAATGTTATATTCCCGCTGACAATAGTGGTCATATCGCTTGGACTGCTTATCGGAGATGGCGCAGCGGCATATATGAGCTTAAAGCTTGGTCAAAAGAACTCCGACGCAGCAGCAAAAGGTGTGGGCTGCTCGATCACACTTATGTTCATAGTGGGTTTTGTTCTTTGTCTGCTGTTTGTATTGTTCCTCAAACCACTTTGTATGCTGTTTGGAGCAACCGATGATAATCTTCCGTATGCATTGGATTACGGAAGAATTATCTCGCTCGGAGTGCTTTTTTCAGTTCTTGATTCGGGTATGTCGGGAATAATCCGCGCAGACGGAAGTCCCAAGTACACTATGGCGGGTCTGTTGGTCGGCTGCATTGTAAATGTAATTTTAGATCCGATTTTTATTTTTGTATTTGATTTTGGTGTAAAAGGCGCGGCGTGGGCAACTGTTATCGAACAGGTACTTAATGCGGTTATATATTTCTTATATATATGGAAATTCAAGAGTATCAAGCTGACCAAGTCGAGTTTTCATATTTCCGGAAAAACCACCGCAAGAATATGCCGTCTTGGAATATCGAGCTTTATAACACAGATGTCGCTTATGATAGTTGTGGCAGTATCGAATAACGCATTGGTGCAATACGGAAAGATCTCCCCCTACGGTGCGGACATTCCGCTTACAACAATGGGCATCACAATGAAAGTAAATCAAATCATCTCGGCT
The DNA here is from genome assembly GCA_947177735.1 of uncultured Clostridia bacterium. Classification (GTDB taxonomy): domain Bacteria; phylum Bacillota; class Clostridia; order Oscillospirales; family Ruminococcaceae; genus CAG-115. The sequence continues at coordinate 19,470 of CAMWVP010000027.1, read as the reverse complement.
GTTTTGATCGGACTTTCCACCGGCGCTCAGCCAATTTGGGGGTACAATTACGGAAGCAAACAGAGTGACAGAGTAAAGAAAACTTATCGTATCGTAATGATAGCTGCGACTGCTGTTTTGGTATTGGCATTCTTTGTATTTCAGCTCGCGCCAATGAGTATCATAAAAATATTCGGCTCCGAATCCGATCTGTACAATGAATTTGCTGTAAAATGCTTTAAAATATTCTTATTGGTATGTCCGATAAACGGTTTCCAAATGGTGACTGGAGTTTTCTTTCAAGCGATAGGCAAACCGGTTCAAGCCACGGTTTTATCCTTAACAAGACAAATCGTTTATCTCGTTCCGAGTATGCTACTGCTTCCGATGATACTTGGAGTAGAGGGTGTCTTGTGGGCGGGTCCCGTTGCGGATGTTCTTGCGTTTATTACCGCAATGGTTATGTTGAAGCTCTATTGGAAGAAAATTTGATCTAAAAGCTGTCAATGTGGAAATTATGAATAATTACAAGGTGAAAGGGAGGGGCTTATGGTGAATTCTATCAACCAAAAAGCGTACGATGAACGTGAAATGACATCAAAACTTCTGATTTTTTCGGTAAACGGGTGTATTTGCGCAATAAATTCTGATTTAATCTGTAAAGTCACAGAACTATCGAATATCTCACCATTGCAGCAAGCGAAACCATACATTCTCGGACTTACCGAAGAGGATGGAGAGGTATATCCGGTTGCAGATTTACGAATCTTTTTCGGAGCAGACAAAGAAACGATCTCAGCTTCAAACCTTGCCGTTTTACTTGAAAACGGAAAATCAAAAGTTTATGTTGTGATTGATGATATCATTGAGTTTGTTGACAATGATGTGAAACCATCAGCTTGTCTGCTCAACAAGAACCCCTGTATTTCCGGGATTATTCAAACTGGTGACAGAAACATTATTCTTTTATCATGCGAAAACGTGCTTTCCTCATTAAAGGTATGAACTAAAGGAATAAATATAAGTGGGTTTATAAAATTCAACGATAGCTTTGCGGCTGCTTCGGATTGTGAACTGCTTCATTTACTTTATGCTTTATGACAGGAACAACAATTTACATAGCAAAATCGACAATAGCAAAATTAAAAGTGCGGCGATTCTTTTTAAGATCGCCGCACTTTTTGTGCATAATTCCGCCGAGTGTCTGTAACATTTATAAATTGTTCCTTATCGCGCTTTAGTTATAGGAAATTTTTAAGCCAAAAATACGGTCTATTTTTTGAATTTCTACATTTCTCACAAACAACTTTGTGCAGAATATACAATGCCCGGCGCTTTTGCAGGAGAACTTAAAGCACAAAAAAATTCGCACCCCTTGACATTAAAACATCAAGGGGTGCGAAAATATTTAAGGGGTGGGTTATCTCAATTAATCAAAATTTCTTCGCCATCTTCAACTATAAGGCGGTTCGGAGCATTGAATTGCTCCGCAAGTTCTCGGCTGAATTGCCGTCCCGTGGTTGTAGTGGTATTGTGATAAGGAATATTGTGCGCGGCTTTGACAAGCTCCACACACTCTGCGGCTTCTTCAAATCCCATATTGTAAACGCCGTCACAGCAGAAGAACGCATAGTCTATATGCTTTTCGGCGAGTAGCGGCATTTGCTCCGTTTTAGAGGTGTCGCCCGTGACATATATCGATTTTCTGTTGGTAAATGTCAGCACATATCCCACACATTTCCTAACGTCATGAAGCGAATTGTAACCTGCCTCGACAGCTTCAACGGTAACATAGTCAAATTCAAATATTTTATGCTCACCGTTCTGAACCGCTTCATTATGTGTGATAATTTGACAATCCTCGGCACGGTTCATAACCTTGTCCACCATACTGTGATCGAAATGCGCGTGGGTTACCAAAACCAGATCAGCCGGGAGACTGTATTGACCATCATCTCCGGCATACGGATCAATATATATCACCTTATTTTCAGGAGTTACCACGCGAATACTTGCTTGCCCCATATAGAGTAGCACGGGCGCATCCTTTTCGGAAGACGAAGTTTCTATGGGGTTCACCTCCGAGGAAGTTGTCGATGATGAAACGTTCTCCGAAGAACTATCTGATGCTTCGCTGCTTGGCAAAGAAACAACCGGCACTGAATTTTCCGATGAGAAACTGCTTTCCAACGAATTATTTTTCAATGAATTGCTTTCCTCGGAGTTGGTTTCGGATTGGATAGGTCTGCTGTGATCACTTGATATAATCTCTTGTGAAGGCTCGTTTCGGGAACAGCCCGACAAGACCACCGCGCCTAACAGCAAAGCCGCTATTATTTTCATTGATTTTTTCATATTGACCTCAATTGTTCGGACGGTTTACAGCTATCCAGTTCCCGTTTCGCTTTTCATAATAATGCGTTCCGTGCATACGGTATGTTCCCTCGGCTCCGTAAGCGTTCGCGTTCAGCACAGAGGTATATGTGACGGTCGCTGAATTTCCGTTCACTTCGACAACCGGAGTGTCGATTCCTATTGTGAAATAATCCAAGCTGCCGTCCTTAACATCAGCAAAATATTCCTCGCGCGTCTGCTTTCTGCCGCTCATGTGTGTAAACGTCATATCCTCGGACGTTATCTCGCGCATAGTTTCGATATCCGCCTCAGTCATAGCACGGCAATAGCGTGCCAATTGATAAAGAACCGAAAGCTGTTCAACGTCCATAGAATCCAAATCGGCGTTTATCAACTCCACGTTGTTGATTTTGGAAAAATCATAATTCATATTGCTTTCCACCTCGGATAAAGTAATTGTCACTTCTGCATTTCCGCTCATATTTATGATCTCGCTCAGAGCGGAAGTGATCTTCCCTATGCGGATGAGTCCGCCTTGATCGTATTCGTCAGCCTTATCAAAAAATATAGCCAACGCATTGCCCGCGACATAGTATGTCACGTCGCCGTTTTCAAAGTCGTCTATCGCTTCTCCGTTTTGCGACAGCTCCGCGGAGCTGAGACTTCCGGCGTACTCACGGTCATAGAAACGCGTCATATTGAGTGTCAGCGGCAGCAGAGCGATAAAATCTCTTGATGTTTCGCTGTCATTTAATTTGGCAGTCACAACCGTTTCACCGATAGCAATGCGGATCTCCGTAATTTTGGATTTTTCTCCGCTGTTTGTGGATTCTTCCGTAAAAGAGGAATTTTGTTCCTCATTTGAAGCGGTTGATTGTTCGCTGCTGTTCTCCATACTGTTAGTTGGCGCGGAAATATCCGAGCTGCTGTCTGTAACGGCAGAAGACGAAATATCAACATTGTCCGAGGTATTATTTCCGCTGCAAGCCGCAAGAGAAAGTATCGCCATACAGCCGATCACCGCAAATATGATCCGTTTCATTGAATTCCTCACAATCGTTTAAGAACTTTTGCCGGACTTCCGCCGACTACCGTATTCGGCTCAACGTCCTTAGTTACGACCGCGCCGCCCGCTACCACCGAGTTTTCACCGACGGTAACTCCGGGCAGGATCATCGCGTTCGCGCCTATCCACACATTCTTTTTAATATGAATTTTCCCGCAAAGCAAAACCATATGATTATCAAGCTCGTGATTAGCCGTTAGTAGCGAAGCGTTCGGACCTATCATAACGCCGTCCTCGATCTCGATACCGCCGCGAGCCATACAGGTCAAGCCGTGATTTATAAAAACATTCTTTCCAATCTTCATGTTTTTACCCATATCGATCTGCATCGGCGGGGTAATATTGCTGCCGTCAAGCGGATTTTCAAAAAGGCTGTCAATAAGCGCTCTCGATTCGTCGGTGTACGGCTCGGTGTGGTTGATTTTAAAGCAGAGCTTTGTGCAGCGGCTGATCTCGGCGAATGTTCCTTGATAATCGGGAGCCGACATATCAACTCTTTCAAAAGAATTTTTATCCATAGCTGTTCTCCTTTTAATAAGACGCAAATCTTTCGTCCTTGTTAAGAGCGGTCATTTTCGCCATTTCCTCATCGGACAGTTCAAAGTCGAAAATCTCACAGTTTTCTTGAATATGTGCTTCGTTGCTCGAACCCGGAATTGCAATATTTCCAGCCTGCAAATGCCAACGGAGAATTACCTGCGCCGAGGTCTTTCCGTGAGCGACGGCTATGCTTGATATCGTCGGATCGTCAAACAATATCTGCGTGTTTCCTCTGCCGCCGAGCGGGAACCACGATTCCATTACCGTGCCGTATTTCTTCAAATGCTCTTTCATAACTCCGCTTTGATGATACGGGTGAGTTTCGTTCTGGAGCAATGCCGGAACGATTTCCGTTGCGTTTACAAGGCGGTCAAAATCCTCCGGCTCGTAAAAGTTCGACAAACCTATCGACTTTAATTTCCCGTCACGAACTGCCTGTTCCATTGCCTGATACGCTTGTACGTCGTTTCTGGGCTGCGAATGATGAAGTATCATCAGATCGATATAATCAAGCCCCAGCCGTTCCAATGAAGCGTTGACAGCTGCCGCACCATTGTCAAAATCCGCTGTCCACATTTTGGTTGTAACGAATATTTCCTCACGCGTTACAAAACCGTCGTTGATTGCTCTGCGGATGCCTCTGCCAACACCTGCCTCGTTTCCATAGATACGCGCCGTGTCAATAAGCCGGTAGCCGTCGCGCAATGCCCAATAAACCGAATTTTCGGCTTGACTGTCGGACAAACGATATGTTCCTATTCCCAAAATCGGCATTTTTATTCCATTATTCAGCGTTACCGTGCCGTTTGTAAGATCAAAGCCCCAATTTGTAATATTCGGCTTCGGATTTGTTGTACTGCTTGACGATGAAGTCGAACTTGAACCGGAACTGATCGAGGAACTCTGCGGAGTTGTTGAACTGCTTGTTACAGAGGTCGAACCGGAAGCGGAATTGCTCGAAGAACTCTGCGGATTTGACGAACTGCTTGTTACAGAGGACGAATTTGGTGCAGAGCTGCTTGAAGACTCAGGTAGATTCGTTGTGCTGCTTGTTGTTGAGTTTGAGCTTGCAACAGAGCTGCTCGCAGATTCCGATGTATTTGTTGAACTGTTTGATATGGTATCCGAACTTGTTGTCGAACTGTTCGAAGTGCTGTCGCTTTGTGATACAGATGACGGAGCCGATACGCTGTTTGAAGGATTTTCACCGCTGCTGCAAGCCGTCACCGAAAAGCACAGCAAGACTGCCGATAAAGCCGCAATTATTTTTTTCAATTTATCTCATCCTTTCCGAGAATCATTCCAGAGCCGCCGCAACGTCCTCTAAGAGCTTTCGTATGGTCAGCTTTTGCGGACAATGCTTTTCACACTTGCCGCACTTCACACAGTCAGATGCCTTGCCGTGAGATTTCGTTAAATTGCCGTAATATGTCCGCGCTACCATTCCCTGCGATTCGCCGAAACGCTTGAGATTGTTGTATATCGCAAAGTAATCGGGTATCGCTATCTTTTTGGGGCAATCGTCAATGCAGTATCTGCAAGCCGTACATGGAATCGTTATTGACGATTTGATGATCTTCGCGGCACGTTCAAGAACGCTTTCCTCATCGGTATTCAGCGGAACGAAATCACGCATATAGCTTATATTATCGTTCATCTGCTCCTCGTTGCTCATGCCGGAAAGCACCATCATAACGTTATTCGGAGTTGCAGCAAACCTGATTGCCCACGATGCTGTTGAAAGCTCGGGAGAGTGTTCCTTGAAGAGCTTTTCGGCTTCCTCGGGAATATTTACAAGACTTCCTCCCTTAACAGGCTCCATGACTATAACAGGCTTTCCGTGCTTTGTCGCAACCTCGTAACACTTGCGCGACTCGACAGTGGGATCGTCCCAATCGAGATAATTAAGCTGAATTTGCACATATTCCATTTCGGGGTGCTTGATGAGAATTTCATCCAAAAGCTCCGCCTTATCGTGAAAGGACAAGCCGATATGCTTTACCTTGCCCTCGTCCTTCAGCTTTTGAACGAACTCAAACGCTTTCCATTCCTCGGCAAGTCTGTAGCTCGGTTCACCGAGACCGTGCAGCCAATAATAATCAATATAGTCCACGCCCAAACGTTCGAGCTGTCCGGCAAAAAAGCTGTCAAAATCATCCGGGCTTTTGATCATAAATAATGACAGCTTATCCGTAATGGTGTAAGACGAACGCGGATACCGCTTAGCCACTGCCTCGCGGAACGCTGCCTCGCTGTTCCCCTGATGATACGGCATAGCGGTATCAAAGTATGTGAATCCGTTCTCCATAAATCTATCCGCCATAACCTTTGTCGCTTCAATATCCACGCTGCCATAATTGTCCTTGTCAAGCTGCGGCAGACGCATTAAACCGAATCCTAACTTTTTCATAAGTATAACCTCCGAGATTATTTAAATTTGTCCCTTTGCCCAATCGGAAATTTTACTCTCCATATTTTTTACCTGCGAGCCTTTCAGCGATATTCCTTCCTTTACATCGGCATTTTTAGCGGTCGATTTTATATCTTCAATGCTTAAACCAAAACCGCTGCCCTCGCTTGTGCAAAAGGGAATGAGCCGTTTTCCCGTCCAATCGTAATGCTCCAAAAATGTAAACATAACCATCGGCATAGTGTTCCACCAATTCGGATAACCGAAAAATACGGTGTCATATTTCACAAAATTATCGGGGTAATTTTTTACCTCAACACGGGTATGAGAATTGAGTTCCTTTTTGGCAATATCGATAAGTTCCATATGATCTTCGGGATAGACTTTTGCAGCTTCTATCTCAAACAGATCGCCGCCAACCGCATTCCGGATAAACTCGGCTGCCATTGCTGTGTTGCCTTTTTCCTGATTTGTAATCGTCATTCCCGGACCGATGGTCTGTCCTTTTATTGAAAAATAAACCGTCAGAATTTTTGACATTTCGTTTCCTCCTATACATTATCTGCTGAACCCTCTGTGTCCGTAAACCTTGCATTTATCAAGCGCCGTTTCGAGTGAATTAAATTCCTCCTCGGATAATTCAACCTCGGAAGCGTTCAAATTCTCAATTATGCGCTCCTTGTTTTTTGAGCCGGGGATTGGCACTACATTCGGGTATTTATGCAGCATCCACGCAAGCGAGATCTGAGCCAGAGTTGCGTTTTTTAATTCCGCGTATTCCTTTAAAAGATCGATTATCGGCTGATTTCCGATAATATTTTGGCGGCTTAACTGCGGAACCCAATTCCGCACATCATCGTTTCTTTCAAACTTTGTATCGGGCGTAATTTTACCCGACAGCAAACCGCTCGCTATTGGAGAAAACGGAACAAATCCAATATTGTTTTCAAGGCAAAACGGGATAACCGCTTTTTCCGAATCTCTTTCGACCATTGAGTATATATTCTGAACTGCACAAAGCGGCGTGATATTATGCGCTTTTTCGATAATGTCAACATCGACCTGCGACAATCCCCAGCCTCGTATCAGCTTTTCCTCAATAAGTCTGCCCATTGCCTCGGCTATATCTTGGATATAAATTCCGCCGCTCGTTCTATGCAGATAATACAAGTCAACGGTGTCGGTTTTTAAGCGCTCCATTGATGATTCGAGATGCCGCCGAACCGCTCCGTAAACCGAACCGTCGCTCCGCACCTCGGAAGAATTTACGAATAATTTTGTAGCCAGCACAATGCATTGCCGAACGTCTTTCAAAGCCTTTCCGACAATACGCTCATTGTGTCCTATGCCGGATAAATTGGGACTGTAAACTTCCGCGGTGTCGAAAAATGTGCAGCCGTGATCATAGGCGTTTCTTATAGCTTCAACGCTGTACTGTTCGGATGGTATCTGCCCGTAACCGTGTGAAAAAGCCATGCAGCCCATTCCCACTTCCGAAACTGTTAAATTGCCGATCTTTCTCGTTTTCATAAAGCCGCCTCCATCGAATTTTTCACACAATCGCGCATTGCAAGCTCCCTGATCACCGCCAAAGCATTAATCTTCTGCGGGCAGCGCAGCGAACAATACCCGCACTCGATACAGTCTATAGGCTTTCCGTCCGATATGATATTATCGTAATATAATCCCATTTGATAAGCTTGGATATACTTTGGGACTTCTATCCGAGCGGGGCAGCCAGCGGCGCATTTTCCGCAGTTTACACATAAATTTTTATCAGCCATTTATCCCAAGCTCCGCTAACCAATCCGCAACAGCTTTTTCGGAAGCAGAGCGGTCATTCTGCGCCGTTGAACCTCTTACGGCAAGTCCGTTTTTCACTTCCGCCCCCGAGCACAGGTTTTCAACGCTTTTTTGAGTTCCCGAAAGACCGCTTCCGGCATGAGTACAGAACGGGATCACCGTCTTGCCCGAAAAATCGTGATTTTCAAGAAATACTTTGACTATTGTCGGCAAATTGCCCCACCATATCGGATATCCGATAAACACCGTATCATAATCCGCCATATTTGTTACCGTTTCGGCAAGCTGCGGCGGATCATTTTCTTCCTTGCGGGATATGTCGAGAAGTCCGTTGTAGGTTGTCGGATATTCGGTAGTCGCGGTTATCTTGAACAGATCGGCACCCGTCTTTTCCGCAATTATCTCGGCAATGATCTCGGTGTTCCCCTTTTCGATAACGCCTACCTCATACTGCTCATCGGCAAGCGAAAAATACGCCACTAAAATATTCGATTTTTCCGAATCCGAAGGCACTTCGGGAACGCTTTCGGAAATTGTCGAATTGGCGGTGATGTCGGTGTTGTCCGAATTTTCGGATGTCGATGAATTATTTGAATTGCCTGTTTCCGATTCGTCAATTGTCGAATTATTGACAACATCGGAGCTGTCGGGTTTGGTAGAACTGTTTAAATTGCTGTTTGCAGCAGCTCCGGAATTTGATACTTCGCCCGGATTGCCGCCGTTACTGCAAGCGGACAAGCAAAAGCACATTAACGTACACAAAAGCAAAGCAAATACTTTTTTCATTTCACACCTCGTTTAGTCTGCGGGAGCCCAATTCGTAAACTGCGCTTCCTGCTGTTCAAGAGTAGCATTAAAGAAGCGGATATTTTTATCGACCGCCCTGATCTTTGCCATTTCATCGGCGGTAAGTTCAAAGTCAAAAATATCGAAATTATCCTTGATGTGCTGCGGATTTGTGGACTTCGGGAAAATGACATTGCCCTCCTGGATATGCCAGCGGAGAATGATCTGGACATTGGTCTTGTTGTACTTTTTCGCAAGCTCGGTAAAGATCGGCTCATTGATCAGCTCCGCATCGCCGTGACCTATCGGATACCAAGCCTCAATAATCGTGCCATAGGGCGCAATTCGCTTTTTCAGATCGGCTTGCTGATAATAAGGGTGGCACTCAACTTGCAACGCGGCGGGCTTGATCTTTGCGGCGGTGCAGACTTCTTCAAGGCGGTCGCTCTCGAAGTTGCTGAGCCCGATGCTGCGAACCTTGCCTTGCTCAACAGCCTTTTCCATATCGCGCCAAGCTCCTATATAATCGCCGACCTGCTGATGAAGCAGCAGAAGATCGATGTATTCAAGCCTCAAACGTTCAAGCATTTTGTTTATAGCCGCCGCGGTCTTGCCCTCGCCGTATTCACTGGGCCAGAGCTTTGAGGTTACCCAAATTTCTTTGCGGTCAATGCCGCTTTCGCGGACAGCTTCACCGACACTGCGCTCGTTCTGATAGGCGTGAGCGGTGTCGATGTGACGATAGCCCATTTTTAGCGCGTCAAGGCAAGCCTTTTTGGTTTCCTCGCCGTCGGGAATCATAAAAACTCCCATGCCGAATTGCGGCATTTTGGTTCCGTTGTTCAATGTGATAAATGTCTGTTCCATAATTATTCCTCCAAAAAATATCAAGCATTTTGCTTTCTCAATGAATTTATTATAAACCGATTATAAAAAAAACGCAACACCATTTTTGCAAGCTAAGGGGTTTACGCCACACAAGCGGATAAAATGAGGCAAAAATAAAATACGCAACACGGGTTGCATATTTCCTTTAAATGTATTATAATCTAATGGAAAAAGAAATTTCGGTGCATTTTTTACATAAAAGGAGAATTGTTATGAGCGGTAAAAAGGACGATCTGAGAGCAAAACGTACAAAGGCATTTATCCGCAAGACATTTGAGGAAATGATCTGCGAAATGGACTTTGAACAGATCACCGTCAAGGAACTTACCGAACGCGCGATGATAAACCGCAAGACATTTTATCTTCATTATGACTCGCTTGACGATCTTCTGCTTGAAATGCAGAATGAAATGGCGCAGAGCTTCATAAAACGTACACAAGACCTAAAGCGTCCGAATGATATTGACAAGATCACGCGCGAATTTTTCTTGTCGCAGGAAGAACTCGGCGAGCTTGGCGAACGTATAACGTGCAGCGGCAGCTATCACTACATAAGCCGCCGTATTACCTCGGATATTATGACGCAGACGTGGGGAAATGACAAGGAAACCGCCGAAAACCCGTATCTTCAAAATATAATAATGACATTTGTTTCGCAGAGTACTTTGGCGATATACAAGCAGTGGGTCGCCGATAAAAAGCAGATACCGCTTGATGAGATGATAGAGATTGCCGTGAAGCTGATCTGCAAGGGGATCGAAGGGTTGAAATAGACTTACGGCAGTATATTCAATAGAAAAAGTTATGCTATATACTTATATTAATAAGAAGAATGCGGCAGCACCGATTTGGCACTGCCGCAATTCTTGTTTTGTGCATATTCCGCCGATAGTCTGTAACGATTTGGAAAACTTCTACATCGCTCCCCCACTAAGGCGTGCCGCCTTTTTCAAGCCGTTTTATAGGTGATTGCGCAGCCGAACGTTTTCGCTCGACCACGCAATACTTCTATATAGCACGACCCTTAAACGGTCAAGCCGTTTCCTATTTGTAAAAATCCCCACAGCAAAGCCATTGGGATTATCCAAATAATGTGTGACATCGTTACCAAAAAGATTTTTTATAGGAGAAGAGCTACCCCGCGCAGTTTTTGCTCTCGAATTGCCCTAGCAATGAGCGTTTGCGTGCGCCGCTTGCGGCGTGTGCAAATGCCATTGTGGTAAGTCTCAAATCGCACTTGCGCAGCGAGGGCGATTTGCACTTACTGGGGCAATTCGAGCAAAAATGCGCTAGCAATGAGCTGAGGTCAAGCCGAAGACGCAGACCGAAGCCTTTAGCGTCGAACAAAATCCCCCTCGCAAAGCGAGGGGGATTTTGTTCGACTGGAGCTAGTGAACGGACTCGAACCCCCGACCTGCGCATTACGAATGCGCTGCTCTACCGACTGAGCTACACTAGCATATTTAATTTTTAGCAACCTGCGTTACCGTTGTGACGGGAAAGATAAAATTATCATCAATCCAATAATGCCGAAAATTTACAAGACTTGCGATCCGTTGCCGCGGATAACTTGCACCGCGGTAAACATCGGCACAGAAAGCAATTTCTGAACTCGCGTGTCATCTCGGGCATGCGGTCAGTTTTGTAAATTCTTTAAATTTTCTATGGCTGACAAACCGCCAACCGCTTCCAGCGCGCTATTCAATTCCTTGCATGGAAACGAACCGCATTGTCCGCAATGCTCCAGGCTCTTGCTCTTGCAGCAGTGATACCATTCACATTTACCGTATATTGAGGTACCGCCCATTTCCCGACAGCCTTTGCACTCGTTATTCAAAAAAGAACCGCATTCGGCGCAATCAAGACCGCATAAGCCTAAATTCATATCAGTTCCCCTCCGTATATCTTTCCTGAACAAAGCCCAATTCATTTCCGTCCGGATCTGCGATGGTAAATTTACGGTTTCCGTAGGGCATGGTCTCAATGGGCTCGATAACGGTGACTTTATCTTTCAGCTTGTCCCAGAGCGCGTTAACGTCGTCAACGGAAAAATTGAACCTCGCGCTCGTTCCGCTTGTATCCGCCACCATGATAGAAAAGTCTGCGCCCGCTTCGGATTCAAATTGAGCGTATTGCCATCGGTCGGTAATATCGGCTCCGGTACATTCAAATCCCAGCGTTTTTTCGTACCATTCGATAGACTTATGCAAGTCCGACACGTTTGCCCGTGTATGAGTTAATCGTGTTTTCATTTTTTCCTCTTACTTTTTCTTGCTCTTCTTCCTTTCGGGAAGCTCGGGGAACATTTCCTACACCATGGCGCAGCTTTTCGCTGTCCTCCTGTATCGTGCAGAGCAGGAGTTTTTTTCGGGTATTCTCCCACACCGCATCATTGCTGTCGGGCATATATTTCCGCGAGGCTTTCGTGTCCTTTAACGCGAAGCCATCGCCGTAGATACCGCCTGTAATGCGCTGCTCTACAGACTGAGCTGCACCGGCATACAGATCGTAAAATAAACGCACGACCCGAAAACTACGAGCACAAGTCCTTACGGTCTGCGAGACCGAACTGTACGGACGATCAACGCCTCACCGCACAAAGGGAATTTTTGAGAAAAAACCGTGCAAATAAAAAAAGGGGTTGCAAAATCGCAAAAAATATGTTATACTGTAATATAGATTTTTGCGACTATTCTATTATATACCATTTTTTTGGATTTGTCAAGTACAAAAGGGGTGTTTTTTATAAATTTGGTGAAAAAATTTTTCAGGGGACTGGGATATGTGATCAGCGCCGCGCTGCTGGTGCTGTGTGTGCTGCTTATAGTCGCGGCTGCCGCGTTCGGGTCTAAGGACACCGTCGGAGCGTTCGGGATGAACATATTCCTCGTGCAAAGCGAGAATATCACTACCGCGCCCAAGGACAGCGCCGTGATCGTAAAGAAGTGCTCGGTGCACGATCTGCGCGAGGGCAATCTTATCATGTACCTCTCCGACGACGAGGAGCGCTCGGCAGCGCTCGCGTATGTAAAGAATATCTACCCCAATGACGGCACATATTTTGTGACGGTAACGCTGGACAATAAGGATACGGTCATACCCGACGCGTCTATTGTCGGACGCGCGGATTATTCGAGCCTCGTGCTGGGCAGGATGATATCGTTTATCAAGACGCCGCTCGGAGTGCTGTTTCTGGCAGTCCTGCCGTGCGTTGCGCTGATAATCTATGACATTCTCCGCGCGTTTGCGGCAAAGCTGCCTCCTCCCGAAGTCATTCCGCAGGTAAAGAACGCCGACGGCGACAGCTTTGAGGACGAACAGGTGATCAGCGCCGCACGCCACACGGGCAGCAAGATCGCTGTCAGCGACGACGGAAAGGCGACCTATTCGCGCAACCGCTCCGCCAAAAAGGCGGGCGACGCGGGAGACGTCCTGTTCAACTACTCGGGCAGGCAGCAGCGCAAAACCGAGGAGCGCCCCGTTATCCCCATTCCGCTGACCGATAAGAAGTCCGATATCACAAAGCCGACAGTCAAGCTGCCCGAGAGACCGTCGTCGGGCTACACCTCTATTATAAATATCGGCAAGGCAGACGAACCGACCGCCGAACCGCGGACTCCGAGCAATGTCGCGGTAAGCAGATACGCACAGAACTCCGAGGAGATCACCGCCGAGCCGCGCAGACCGGCGGCGAGCAAGACCGCAGAGCTCCCGAATATCCCCAAAAGGGACTCGGGCGACGCGTTTTTCGCGCAGACCGACGCTCCCACGTTCAACGAGGACGCGCTCAAGCGCGCTAACTCCGCCGCCTCACGCGCTCCGCAGCGCGACAGGAGCGAATCCGGCATAGTGACCGGGCGCACCGCGCGTACCGCACGCAAGCGCAGTACGCAGATAATCGCGTCAAAGGGTCTGGACGATCTGCTCTCGGACGACGACGATATGCTTTCGGGAGCGGGACGGAGAAAGTGAAGATCAAGAATATTATCGGCACAGCAGCGTTGATCTCGACGCTGCTTGCCGCGGTTTTAGCGGCGATCGGCGGCGTGATGCGGTGGGAGATCGCGGCGGCGCTGATCGCCGTATTGTGCTGCGTGCCAGTGTTCACGGCGTTTGAGCGCCGCGCACCGTCGGCTCGGGAGCTTGTGCTCATCGCGGTGATGACGGCGTTCTCGGCGGCGGGACGGTTCATCTTCGCGGCGGTTCCGTTCTTTAAGCCCGTCACCGCCGTTGTCGTGCTGTCTGCGATGTATTTCGGCAGACAGGCGGGCTTTATGGTCGGGGCGCTCTCCGCGGTCGTCTCGAATATCTATTTCGGGCAGGGCGCGTGGACGCCGTTCCAGATGTTCAGCTGGGGCTTCATCGGCTGGACGGCGGGCTTGCTCAACGGCAAGAGGCTGCTCGAAAAGCCCGTTATACTGTGCGTATTCGGAGTGTTCGCGGGGGCTCTGTACTCGGTCATAATGGAGATCTGGACAACTCTCTCGGCTGACGGGGCGCTCTCGCCCGTGCGCTGGGGAGCGTCGATGATCGCGGCGTTGCCCGTCACCCTGGTGTACTGCGTCTCCAATGCGGTGTTCCTGCTGCTGCTCCGCAAGCCTGTCGGCAAGCGGCTTGAGCGCCTGAAAACCAAGTTCGGAGTATTTGATGATATATAAAAATGCGGACGTCCTGTCCGCATTGCAGACTGTCGATAAACCCTCGCACCGCGCCGTCGCATTGCGACGGCGCTTACTTCGTCAAATGGCCTGCGGCAGGCACAAAGCCTAGCCGCAAGCCATTTTCCTCGTCTGCGAGTGTTTCTCGCCGGTCTGAGAAATGCGAGTTAAAATGACTGTTTATACCAATTTTTATTGCAGTGATTTGTACAATATTAACAAACTTAAAAAATATCCGACAGATTTTCCCGATTCTTGCGAACATATTTACAGAGGCGGAGTTCGCGATACGCCTTTATAGACAACAGGAGGTGGAACGCGTGGAGGATGAAATGATAATAGAGCTTTTCCACAAGAGGAACGAAACGGCGCTCGAGGAGCTGTCCAAGAAGTACGGCAGACACTTTTCGGGGATCGCGGAAAGGATAGTCTGCAACCACGAGGACGCGCTGGAGTGCGTGAACGAGGCGTATCTCAGGACATGGAACTCGATACCGCCCGCGCGCCCGAACGTGCTTAAAGCGTTCGTCGGCAAACTGGTGAAGTGCGCGGCGGTGAGTATGCTCCGTGCGGGAAACGCTCAAAAGCGCGGCGGGGGCGAGATAGCGGCTGTCCTCGACGAGCTTGAGGAGTGCGTGTCCGACGGCGGCAGCCTGGAGAACGAGTTTGAGAATAAACAGATCATCTCGCTTATCAACAAGTTTCTGTGGAAGTGCAACGACTTCAACCGCCGCGCTTTCGTGCTGCGGTATTGGCACTGCGAAAGCGTTTCCGATATTGCGCGGCGTTTCGGAGTGACCGAAAACAAGGTCTCGGTGTCGCTGCACAGGACGCGTGAAAAACTGAGAGAATATCTGGCAAAGGAGGGCTACAAGCTATGAAAGCTAAACAATTATTCTTACTTATCAACGAAATAGACGACAAACTTATATCCGATGCCGAGGGCGACGGCGAACAGCCCGTGGAGGTAGTAATGGAGCGGCGCTTCCCGCTCAGGGAGATACTCGCCTGTGCTGCCTGCGCGGCGGTTCTGGTGATCGGGGTGTTCGCGGTGGCTAAGGTGCGCGGCATTGAAACGCCTCCCGACAGCGGTGTGATATCCTCGCCGAACGAGCAGAACAGCGGTATCGTTGCTCCGGGCAATCCAAACGCCTCCGAAAGCTCGGGCACGCCGCCTTTAGCCGCAGACCGCATTGACGGGGATTTCCCCAATATCGTTCAGCCTATTATGGGGGTCGGCACCTTTGAGGATACGCTCCGCGGCATAATGCTCCGCGCTAAGACAGTCGAGCAGCTCGAAAGCGATATTAAAGCGGCGGACACCGACGGGCGCGTTCTGGACATTAAAGTAACCAAAAAGACCGACAAGGTCGAGTACTACAAGACAGGCGAGCCCGTGACCGAAGGCGCTATCGAGAATGATA
Organism: uncultured Clostridia bacterium; assembly: GCA_947177735.1. GTDB lineage: Bacteria > Bacillota > Clostridia > Oscillospirales > Ruminococcaceae > CAG-115. Next base: position 3,561 of record CAMWVP010000027.1, on the reverse strand, counting down.
TGCTGATCAGCGTCACCTTTGACGCGGAAAACCACGGACTGAGATACCTCGTCGGATACGCGATCGACTATTACTACGGCGAAATATTGAATGAGGGGGGCACCGACTACGAAACATCGCCCGTACGCGTCAAAGACAAGGAGTTCCCGAATATCGTTCAGCCCTTTATGGACTACGGCAGCTTTGAAGACACGATCCGCGGCATAATGCTCCGCGCCAAGACAGTCGAGCAGCTCGAAAGCGATATTAAGGCGGCGGACACCGACGGTCGCGTTACCTATGTTAAGGTTACGGAAAACTACAGAAGTACGGAGGATTTCGTCACCGAAGGCACTATCGAGGACGGTATGTTTATACGCGTCACGTACACCGATGAGGGAGACGGGCTGATATACTACGTCGGGCATGCAATCGACTTTTACGCCGGCGATATACTTTTCAGTCAGAATTTCGTAAACGGCTTGATGAATATCATTGACGACGCCGAAACGATAGATGAGTTGTATCGGCTCATCAGGGAATTAGACGTCAACGAGCGCGTGACCGCCGTCAACGTTTACAACGGAACGGAGACGGTCACCGAGGGCATGTTCATGGACGGAATGACCGTTCGCATCGAGTATGACAACGGCTCATACCTGGATGGAGCCAAATCGCAGGAGCGATCTGATTATATAAATTTCGTTAATGGCTTGATGAATATCGTCGACGAAGCCAAAACGATAGAGGAGCTTAATCGGCTCATCAAGGAATACGACGTCAATGAGCGCGTGACCTCCGTAAATGTTTACGACGGAACGGAGCCGGTCACCAAGGGCGAATTCATAAACGGAATGTACGCACACATCGAGTATGACAACGGCGCATACATGGAAAGCGTCAAGACGAATAACGAGGGCACCGGCGCCGAAGCCTCATCACCGCGCGTATTTCCGCCGGAAGAAAAAACGGCTCCCGTAAACCTGCCCGGAATCGGTTACGGGAATGCATTTGAGCTTGACGGGATCGGGTATTATGAATTTCCGGCGAGCAGCTATTTTGTTATAGACGGCGGAGAGATCGTGCAAGCGCCTTACGATGATAGTGTGAGCGGAACGAGTGTTGCCGATAAGCTCCCGGACGCGATTGGCAAGCTGTTTTCTCTGGAGTATCTCGGAGCTTTGAGTTCCGGAGAGTACTTATTCCGCTATGACGGCTACATTCTCGCTGTTATGAATGCTCCCGATTCAATGAAACACGACGTATTTTTCAAGGATTCGGGTTATGATGAGAGCCAATTCTATGCCGCATACTTTTACGTGCCCTACGACGCTTAGTATGAGAAGCCGCCGATAAAATGACTTTTCCCCGCCGCCGGCGGGGAAAAACATTTACTCGTTAGAACCTGTACCAATAGCCCGAAATGCTTGGATTGCAAACAAATTTTGTCGATGTCAAGAAAAAGCGACGACGGCGTACTGTATGTACGCCTAGGAGCTTTGACGCAGACAGCGGCGAAATTTGCTGCAAGACAAGCGTTGAGCGGCTATTGGTACAGGTTCTTATTATTTATCCGCGTTTTCCTCTTGTATCTCGCGCTCGACGTCCTTGGTATGCTCCGCTTGTATCGCGGGGTCATAGGACAGTATCGGCTCGACATCGAGCTTTTTGATGCGTCTGTCAACGTAGTTCTTGGTAATTTTTACCACCATCGGCAGACACGCCAGTACGCCGATAAGGTTCGGTACCATCATCAGACCGTTGAACGTATCGGAGATATCCCACGCGAGGGAGCTTGTCATAATAGCGCCCGAGATCATCATCAGCACGAAGAATATCTTGTAGCCCTTTGCCGCTTTCAGACCGAACAGGTACTCGAACGACTTAGAACCGTAATGCGACCAGCCGACCACCGTCGTGAACGCGAACAGAAGTATCGCGATCGATACGAAAATGCTGCCCGCCGCTCCGAAAACGTTGCCGAAGCTGTCCGCTACGAGCGTCGCGTCGTTGGTTCCCTCGGCAGCCAAGCCCGTTTCAAGGTCGATCTTGCCGGAGGAGAGCACTACGACCGCCGTCATAGTGCAGACTACCATGGTATCCGCGAATACCTCGAAAATGCCCCACATACCCTGCTTTACGGGCTCGCGGACGTTGGACGCGGAGTGTACCATTACCGACGAGCCGAGACCCGCCTCGTTGGAGAATACGCCGCGCTTGCAACCCTGCGTTATAATCGTCTTTATGCCTATTCCGACCGCCGCGCCGCCGACTGCCTTAATGCCGAACGCGAACTTGAATATGCTCGCGAAGATCGCGCCGATCTGCGTAATGTTCGCGAAGAATACTATAAGACAGCCAAGCACGTACAGGCACGCCATAAACGGCACTACCTTCTCCGCGAACGCCGCGATGCGCTTCAGACCGCCGAGAATGATCAAACCGCCGAGTATCATCAGCAGCACACCGATGATAACGTGTGTCCACTTGACGTCGCCGAACGCGTTGCCGAGGTCGACGTTCTTGAGTATCGCGCTGTCGAGATTGATGACGATCTTGTTGATCTGACCCATATTGCCGATACCGAAGCTGGCAAGAACCGCGAACACCGCGAACAGCCCCGCAAAGAAGCGCCCTATGTACTTGCAGCCCTTATAGCCGCCCAGTCCGTCGCGCAGATAGTACATCGCGCCGCCGCTCCACTCGCCCTCCGCGTTTTTGCGGCGGTAGTAGATACCGAGGATATTCTCGGAGAAGTTCGTCATCATGCCGAAGAACGCCGCGATCCACATCCAGAATACCGCGCCGGGTCCGCCGACGACGATAGCCGAAGCCACGCCCGCGATATTGCCCGTGCCGATAGTCGCCGCAAGCGCCGTACAGAGCGCCTGGAACTGCGATACCGAGCCTTCCTCCTTATTGTGGCGGGCTTTGCTCTTCTTGCTGAACATACCGCCGATAGTTCTCATCCACCATTCCTTTATGTGGGTGACCTGGAAAAATTTGGTCGCGCACGTCAGCAGAATGCCCGCGCCGATCAACAGAACCAAGCCGAGATTAGTCCACACGAAGGTGTTTACCGCGTCGTTTACTTTGGTAAGACCCTCTAAAAAATCCATTGTCAGCCATCTCTCCTTCAAAAAAATTTATACATTAAAAATTATATCACATTTTCCCGACAATTTCAACCCTTTTTTGCAGCCTTTCAAAAATAAATGGTTTTTTTATGTTTTCCCCGCCTGCGGTGGGGAGAACCGACTGTGTTAATATCGGGGTTTATTTGTAATCGCTTGTTCGGTTTTCTTGTCTTTAATTATTACACTAACCTCGGTGGCGTTTATTTTGTAATTGCTTGGTCGGTTTTCTTGCCTTTAATTATTGCACTAACCTCGGTGCAAGAGGACACCCTTCGGGAAGGGGGGAGGGAGGATTTGTGGTCGCCTATTATTACGCGCCGAAACCCCCTCCCCCCTCCCCTACGGGTTTCCTCTTCCGATCTTCTTCCCCTCTCCCCGTCCTCCTCCGGAGAGGTTTGCGCGCGTAATCTCTTAGCTTACCGCCGCCAATCTCTTGTCGATTTAC
>CAMWVP010000026.1 GCA_947177735.1 uncultured Clostridia bacterium | reverse complement strand
ATATAGTATATATACCATTTACCAAAGATATTGTATCATAATTTTTTTGAATTGTCAAGTAGTTTTTAAAAAATGGTTGTTTTTTCTTCCAATTTGTGCTATAATATACCTAAGATTTAAAGAGGTGGATTATTATGACCATAGGAGATAAAATTAAATATTGCAGAGCGCATACAGGAATAAGTCAAGCCAAATTAGCGGAATTAAGTGGTATAAGTCTTGTATCAATCAAGCGTTATGAAACCAATAAGGCGTTACCCTTGCCGCCGCAAATTCAAAGGTTGGCAGACGCTTTCGGTGTTAATGTTGGAGTGTTTGAGGAGCCTGTTTCGGGCTGGAATATTAGTCTTGAAACATACGGCGATTTAATAAAGCTCGTGATGATTTTGCGCAGAAACCATATCATCACTATAAATGGGGACAGAGGAAAAGACGGGATACTTATATCTGATACTGTAACATTTTCGCTCGCCCCAACGGTGGGGAAGTATTTTCAAGCTGTTGACTTGAATTGTCTCTCCGAGGATATACAATTAACTCTAAATCGCAAAATGATATTGGATAGCCTTTTGAAATGGGAGAGCCTTTACACAAAGTATGAGGAGCTGTCTACCACATACAAGAACGATGAGGGCGCATCAAACGCCGCCCTAAAGAGTGTAGCGGATGATTTGGACATTATTGAGCTAGAAATGCAATTTAACAGTATCCTGCTTGAAAGCGCAGACGGGCATATCACCGTAAAGGTAAATCGGGATTTCGGAAATGAAGCAGAGCTTGCCAAAGCACGCGAAAAAGCAATAGCTAAAGAATTGAAATCACAGACGAAAAAAAGCCGTCCTAAAAAGGACGACTAACAATAATCCGTGAGTACAAATTGAGTACAAAAAAATCAAAACGGTATAAAAATACCGCTTTTTCCGCAAATCTTGCAACGAAAAATAAGGATAAAACAGCGTTTTCCCCTTATGAAATGGTGCTATAAGCCGAGTGGGAATAATTACCCAACCCCAATAAATGGCTTAGATAAGCCAAATGTTTTAGTTTGGCCTGCGAAATGATACCGGATTGATACCGTTTTCATTTTTGCGGATCGGACGAGTGAAAAGTGTTAAGCCGCATTATCAGTGGAATTGGAGAGTGATAGTGCGGCTGGGTTTGGGCAACATTGGCTACAAAGTAGCTACCACCTTTTGAATACATTCACCGAGGATAGCCTGTTTTTCGGAAAGAACAGCTTCTGTTTTGGCTTTGATGTTCTCCTTTTCGGAGATCTCGCTGTTAAGCTGCTCTATCACAGAACTTTTCTCTTGGTATTCGGCATCAATTTTGTCGACTATCGCCTCAGCTTTGCGTTACAGGATACGATGCTTTGGAGGCAATGGGGCGTACATTTTATAAGTACGCAACAGAGAATCCCGGTGTTTTTAACGCAATGCTCTGGTACAATAAGTTTCAAAGTGAAGAAATGCAAGACGCTACAAAAAGAATTTTTTTCTGTTATTTACAAGATTTTTTCTACTCTGAATATTTTGCAGGAAAATTGTGAGCATTTGATTCGAACATATCGGGCTTTTTTGGAAGGATATGTTTTATTGGTTAATAATAAGGCATTCGGACATCCATTGTCAATTGAGGATAGCTTTGAAATTTCCCTTCAAGTGTTGATAGCGGGAACCAAAACATTTGAACGTAAGGAGACCGACAATTAAAGGAGTGATACTATGGGAGACACCAAAATCGACTATGATGAAAAATTCGGAATGAACAACTTTAGAAGTGAAATCTGTGCGGCATTGGGTGATTCATTCTGGGACAAGCTTACAGACGGGTTGACTTTGCCGGATATAGAAACAGAAGGAAAGTGTCAGTGCCGCAACATGTGCGCTTTTATGCGCCGCTTTGAGGAAATGGTCGATAAGGAAACCGTAAAATCCATTCTCTGCAAAGTACGGCATGGCTTGAGGCCATCACAATCGTCTTGGGCGCGTGAAGAGTTTTTGCAAATTGGAAATTTGGATGCGTTTCTGAAAAGCCACCTTGCTGCGGGATTAGAGAATTTTACCAAACTGAATAAGGAAAATAAAGACTTCTATGGACAGGAAATCACCGATGAAGTTCTGGAGTTTATCAGGAAAAATCCTGCGATGCTGGCTCCTGTGAGAAATGGCAACAAACTGATTTGTATGGCGTTCCCATGCGATATGAAAGAGTATCTGAAAACAAATGACAGCACGATGAAGCGCTATCACGCGTGTCACTGTCCCTTTGCAAAAGAGTCAATTTTGTCCGGAGAAACGGTATCGGCAGCCTTGTGCAATTGCAGCTTGGGTCATGTGATGAACTTTTCGGAAGCTTTCTTAGACCGCGAACTTGAAGGAAAAGTTATTCATTCGGTTCTGATGGGCGATTTGACTTGCGAGTATGAGATCACAATTCCGGATGATATTATGGAACAGTATGTAAAGTCTTGATAATCGAAAACAGTCATATGGTGTTCAAGATTATTACAGCACATTCCGGCGTGGTGTTATGCTTCCGCCGAAAAAATTGAACAGCTTCCCTCACTGCGCTCGCTCGGCTGTACAATTTTTCTTTCCTACGAGCTGAGCCTAAACTTTTTGAAAGGATGATATGGTCTTTACTATATCATACAAGGTAAAAATTTATGACCAACAGAGAAATTATTCAACACATCGATGATGGAGCAAACTATTATGTCGGTTTATTCGGAGAAGCTGTACATATGGACAAGGTTGACAAAGAATTTTATTCTTATGTAAAACCCAAAGAAGGGGAACAAGGTATATCCTTTATCTATAATGTACGCGTCAATGATCTTCCTGCGGAAGAGATGAAAAAGGTCATTGATGAAATGAAATCAATGAATATGCCGACTTGGCTCGGTATGAATTTATCCGATGAGGCGGCTTATATATATTTTGGAAAAAAGCCTTCTCAGGAAAAGAGAGAGCCAAAAGAAGATGATGAAGTTTATTTGGCTATGCTTTCCGGGGGAAAAAAAGAATACCATGAAAATAATCATAAAATTATCAAGGTGCATACAGCGGAAGAATTTGCGATTTGGGCGCAAATGGTAAATGATATTCTTGCAGGCGGTCACACCGATATACACCCTGTCAATCATTTTACTTGGTGTGAGAAATTTGGCGTGAAATGCTATATTTTGTATCATGACGACACTCCCGTTTCCGTGACTTCCATTATGGACAATAACGGTGCTGCGTCTCTTGAATTCGTCGGCACGATCCCCGAAATGCGCGGAAAAGGTTTTGCAAGGGCTGTATGCGAAAAAGCCGTAAGCGACGCTTTTGCCGACGGAGCGTCAATAATTACGATTCGCGCAATCAACAGAGCGGCATCAAGATTGTATCAATCTGTGGGATTCAAAGTTTACGGTTAAGAGCTTTTTATGGGATTATATATTTGTGAATAATTACAAATGGGCAGAATCGGTTTTCCGAGTTCTGCCCGTACCTGTATTATAAAGGAATTGGGGGTATGTCCATAAAATCTGCGAGCCTCGCTTTTTGTAATTTTCTGCGAGAAGTATTCCGCGAAAAATTGCTTAAAGATAATCACGCATATTTTACCGAACCTCAGGCGATATATTTATAAATGCCTCTACAGATGAGTACCCATAACAATCGCAACGCTGATATGATGATTGACTGTCATTTTTATCGATGAGAGCCTTGTGCCCAAACAATTATACAGCATCCAAAATCTCAAAACAATTAATACAACTACAAATTGCTTACCTATTTTACTTTTTGCACCGTCACTTATACAAGTCCACGATCGCGTCGGCTATCTCCTTTGCGCTCCATTCGCAGCTTCCGCGGTCAAAAATCCCGAAAAGCTCATTTCCGCTGTTATAGTAGTTGTTATCCCACCATACGCAGGGTATCCCATGCTCCTTTGCGGCGCCGAGATAATCACCCAGCCACGCTATGACATCCTCGGTGTTGTACGTACCGTCCTCAAGCTGTTTTCTTACGGCGCCGTATTCGGTGATCATAACGGGTATCCCCTTACTGATAAGCTGTTCGTCTATCAGCTTGAATACTCCCGCGATGCTGTTCTTTTCCCTGCCGTCCCACTTGAACGTCTCGTAGCTTTCACCGCTGTGGTAGGTAAAGCTGTACGGAGTATAGGCGTGAACGGAAACCCCTGTGTATTGATCGTATTCCGCAACAAATCCGTCAAATGCGCTGTTTGTGACAGCCTGTGCGTAAGTCGAGACCAGAAGCAGCCGCTGAGAGTTTTTGCCGCCGGTCGCGCGCACGGTGTCGACAAATATCTTGTTCAGTCGGTTTACGCATTCACGTTCGTCCTGTGTGCCGCCGGTCCACTCGTTAGCCGAGCCTTTTATGCGGGCTTCGTTGAGTCCCTCGAAGATAAGATGATCTCCGTAGTCCGCAAACTGTTCCGATATCTGCCGCCAAAGATCGGCGAACTTTGGCTCGACCTTTTCCATGCTCTCGCTTTGCGGACGCAGCCAGCTGTCGGGCTCGTGGTGCGTATCAAGTATAACATACATTCCGTTGTCAATTCCGTAATCCACTACTTCAACAACGCGAGCCATAAACTCGGGGTCAACGGTATAATTTGTACCGGGTCCCATATGCTGCCCCCATGTAACGGGTACGCGCAGAATATCAAACCCCTGCGCACTCACCGCGTCTATCATTTCTTTTGTGGTAACGGGGTTGCCCCACGCGGTCTCGTCAGCCCCTATAGAGTCAAGTGAGTTGCCCAGATTCCAGCCCGTTTTCATCTCGGCGATCAATTCCTTTGCGGTAAGTCCGCGCATCTCGCCATGATCCTTAGGAATATCCTTAGGAACATCAGGCTCAACGCTGTCGCTTGTATCGCTCTGCTCCACAGTGGAATCAGCAGGCTCGCTGGTTTTTGTGTTGTCGGAGCATGAGCAGAGTAAAAACGACATTGATATCACCCCCGCTGCAATTGCTGCAAACAGTTTATTTTTTTTCATATATCCGTCCTCCTGTATATCATAATATTCCACGACTGTCTCGGCAGCACGGGAATCTCCCCGCAGTCAACAGTCATTTCAGAAACCGTTTCTGTGTCGGGAGAATTTACCGCCTTCAGGTCGTCTCCGGTTACCGTTATGTGGCGCGTAAGTTCAAGCTTGAATTCTGAGGCTATATTCAGTTCGCAAGTCTCGTCCTGCGAACGGTTTACCGCAAAAACAATGATCTCGTTTTCCTCATCGTTGCAAACCGCCGTTGTTTCGATAAACGGGATATCTTTTCCGCCCGCCGTGTAAAAGCCGCATTCGGTCTCGACGTCAAAAACGGTTCCTCTGCCGTATTTTAACGCATGAAGATACGGATAGAATATTGTCTGTTTCCACACTCCGCCGCCCGGCACGGTCATTATCGGCGCGATAACATTAATGAGCTGTGCCAGACAGCCGATCTTTACCCTGTCGCAGTTTTTCATAAGCGTGATGAGCAGCGTTCCCACCACCAGAGCATCCTCCAGATTGTATATGTCCTCAAGCTGCGGAGGAGCCACCGTCCACTTCGGGATCTGTTTATCCTGCTCGTTAGAATGAAACCATACGTTCCATTCGTCAAAGGAAAGGTTTATTTGCTTGTCGGTGTTTTTTTCCGCCTTGACCTTGTCACAGATTGCTGCGACGTGCTTTATAAAGTTGTCCATATCGAGCGACGAACCCAGATATGCGGCGGAATCATTGTCGGGATTGCCGTAGTAATTGTGTAGAGATATGTAGTCGATGTAATCGTAGCACTCCCGCAGCACCGTTTCTTCCCATATTCCGAAAGTGGGCATACCGCTGTTGGAGCTTCCGCATGCGACCAACTCAATGCTGTCGTCGACCCATTTCATTACCTTTGCGGTCTCGCATGCTACTCTCGCGTATTCCTCGGGCGTTTTGGCGCATATCTGCCACTTTCCGTCCATCTCGTTCCCAAGACACCACAGCTTTATACCGAATGGCTGCTCAAACCCATTTTTACGGCGCATATCGGCATAATAGGTGGGAGTTGTACCGTTGCAGTATTCTACCAGATTACGCGCGTCGTCCGCGCCCCTTGTTCCGAGATTGACCGCCATCATTATCTCGGAGCCGACAGATCTCGCCCATTCCTGAAACTCGTCGATTCCTACCTCGTTGGTTTCGATACACTGCCACGCCAGCTCCATTTTGCGGGGACGCTTGGATTTGTCTCCCGTGCCGTCCTCCCAGTTGTAGCCGGAAACGAAATTACCGCCGGGGTAGCGCACGACCGGTACGTTCAGTTCCTTAACAAGCTCAAGCACGTCGCCGCGAAAACCGTTTTTGCCGGCGGAGGGGTGTGCAGGGTCGTATATCCCGCCGTAGACCGCTCTCCCCAAATGCTCAATAAAAGAGCCGAAAAGCCGTCTATCAATTTTTCCTATTCTGTTTTCACTGTTAATTCTTATTGTGCAGATCATTTCAATATCCACTTCCTCTCTTTATAATTTAATTATACATTATCAGAAGCTTTCTTGCAATAGAGTTTTATGCAAATTAACTAACATATCCTGCAAAATGCTTGAACGGAATATGTTAGTTATAAAGCAGAATTTGTTATTGCCTAAACGGCAAAAAAGTAGTATAATAAGTATATAGCTTGCAAAACGTTATGAACCCGCCGCAATTTTAATGCGGAGTTTATGCCGGCGGTCGAAAAAGTTCCTGTGGGGCGCCGCCTTGTTTTTTGGAGGTTCAAAATGAAAATAAACAACATCGGTTATAATCATAAGCACGATTCGGATTTTTTTGTGCTGCGCCCAAACGGTTCGGGAGACAACCTGCTTTTATTGCTTAAAACCCCTGCCGTATTTGTATTGAACGGCGAGGAACTGCATACGGATAAGAATTCCTTTATTTTGTTCCGCGAGGGCACACCGCAGGATTACCGCTCCGACGGCGGTGAGTTTGCAAACGATTGGTTTCACTTTTCATTTGATGAAAAGGAAAAAGCGCTGTTTGAGGCATTGGAAATCCCGTTTGATAAGGTGATAAGCATAGGTGATATGAGCAATCTATCCCAGTTGATCAAAAATATGAGCTATGAAAATTATTCCTCAAATTTGTATAAAACCGATTCGGTGGAGCTTTATCTTCAACTGTTTTTTATCAAGCTAAGCGAGAAGCTTCATTCTACCGAGGAGATCCGGATCTCAAGCTGTTATGACAAAATGTCGATCCTGCGGGCGAAAATTTACAGTATGCCGCAGCATGATTGGAATATAGAGGGATTGGCTCATGAGCTTACAATGAGCAAATCGCATTTTGAACATACATACAAAAAAATATTTGGAATAAGTCCGATGAACGAGGTCATAAACAGCAGAATAGAGCATGCGAAATTTATGCTTTCTTCTACCGATATCCCGATAAATCAGATCGCGGAGATGTGCGGCTACAAGAGCGATATTCACTTTATGAGACAATTCAAATCAAAGCTTGGTATAACCCCTTCGGGTTATAGGACAGGCACGATAAAAAAGCGAGGTGAAAAATAAAGAGTTAGGGTGTATAATAAACTAAAAGCGTTTGATCGGACAGAAAGGATAATTGCTATGAGTTTTAAAAAAGACTTTATATGGGGCGCGGCGACTGCCGCGTATCAGGTAGAGGGCGCTGCCTTTGACGACGGGAAAGGATTAAGCATTTGGGACACGTTCTCGCATGAAAAAGGAAAGATATATGACGATCACAACGGTGATATCGCCTGCGATCAATATCACCGTCTTGAAGAAGATATGAACATTATGTCTGAGCTTGGTCTGCAAAGCTACCGTTTTTCTGTAAGTTGGGCGAGGATACTTCCCGACGGTACCGGAAAAATCAACGAAAAAGGTGTCGAATTTTACAACAGGCTTATCAATGGTCTTACAGAACGCGGCATAAAGCCGTGCATGACGCTTTACCACTGGGATCTGCCCTATGCGCTCCACCTTAAAGGCGGCTGGCTTAACGATGATTCGCCGGAATGGTTCGGCGAGTACGCTCGTGTTATAAAAGAGCGTTTCGGTGATAGGGTTCATGATTTTATCACCTTTAACGAGCCGCAGGTGTTTGTGGGCTGCGGATATTTTGAAGGAGTTCACGCCCCGGGATATAAGCTATCGAAGGCGGAGCTTTTGCGGATAGGTCACAATATACTTAAGGCACATGGAACCGCCGTCAAGGAATTGCGAAACGGAGAAGAGTGTGTTATAGGGATAACCGGCGCGTCCTGTCCCGCCATTCCCGCAACCGATAGCAATGGAGATATTGAAGCTGCAAAAAGATGTTATTTTGAAAGCGATTTTGACGCTTTTGCATTTTCCGACGCCTATTGGTTCGATCCAGTTTTTAAAGGCAAATATCCCGATTGGGTCTGCCGTTTTGAGGAGATAAACAAGCCTGTTATAACAGACGAGGATATGAAGCTGATCTGTCAGCCTTTGGATTTTCTTGGTCTGAATATATACAACGGCAAATATGTTAATGCGGAAAAAGGAATTTTAAAAAATCCACAAGGCTTTCCCCGTACTGCCATAGACTGGCCGATCACACCGGAAGCACTGTACTGGGGTCCGAAATTTATGTTTGAGCGTTATGGTAAACCAATCGTTATTACTGAAAACGGAATGGCGTGCCACGACTCCGTTTCTCTTGACGGAAAGGTGCACGACGATAATCGTATTGATTACCTCCGCCGCTATCTGCGCGAATATAAGCGCGCTGCCGATGACGGAATAGAGCTGAACGGCTACTATGTATGGTCGCTTACGGATAATTTTGAATGGGCGCACGGATATAACCAGCGATTTGGATTAACCTACATAGATTACGATACTCAAAAAAGGATAATAAAAGATTCGGGCATGTTCGTAAAGGATGTGATCAATCGAAACGGAGAAAACCTTTGATAACAACATAAAAAAATTTAAGAACAAATTCTTTAAACGAATGTAATAAGAACTATTGCAAATGCTATTATTATGCCAACGCATCTTTTTTCTTATGCGATTTCCCCTTTTTTTAAGGAAATTAAACGAACAAGCAATTTTGCAGAGGGACAGAAAAAAATACTGAAAGAGCCGAGATAAAATTCCAACAAAAGTCACTGAGCGATTAGAATAAACCGGATTGTTTGTATCAAAAGATGCACCGAATAAAACAAAGAATAGGCAAAGCATAGGCTGAGGCGGCAAAACACCACCTCAGCATTTTTTATTTCCGAATATCAGCATAGTACTGCTCAAACGGAATCTCTCCGGCAAGTGTCTTATCCCGAATTTCCGAGGCGAACTACGACCATTTCTCGAACTCGGAACCCGTCATTTTCTTTTTTTATATAGCGAGCGTAATGCGCTTTATAAGCTCGATTGTAAGTCTGCCATATCGGATCATTCTTGCACTTCTCATCGTAGCGACGTTTTGAACCAACATCACGACAAGTTTTGTTCGACCCGTCAACAAGCGGGTTATCGCAGTAAGTATAGTACCATGCGCCGCGGATAAGAAAGAATTTTTTGCAATTCTTGCATAGGTTTGGAATGAAATTCTGTTTCAATCCGTTGAAGAAATCGTAGTAGAGAAATGAGCCGAGATTATTGAATTTGATCTCCTCGCATAGTGATTGCTCTTCGTTTTTATCGGCAATAACCTTGTACCCAAACGATTCCATTTTGCATTTGACACGATTGAAATTTATACCCTTATAGCGATTAAATTGCTCAAAGCATTGAGCCGTCTCACTTGCCGTAAGAAATGCATCCTTGCGATGAAAATAGTCGCAAATGAACGGTTTGTAAATGCGCTGAATCTGCAAATAGGCGTTCAAAAATTTGAGATAAATATCGAAAAAAGAAGAAAGAGTTCTGTTCAACTCGCGTAAATCATCGGCTACGTCCTCATCCTCCAAATCACTTTTATCAAGCGGATGAAGGTCAAATCTGTTCAGCCGCAGATAGTAATTGCCGTATTCGTCTTTCTCCCCGTAGCCGTATTCATTTGCAAAATCTTCATCAACATAGCTGAGAGCATAGTCCATAGAATTAAGTCCATCCTCGAAAAATCGGTCGTATCCGTTCAGAATATCATCAAGTTTTATGGGCGGATGGTCAATGATTTTATCAAACGGCGGCAGCGATAAAATGCTCCGATTCAAATCTTCAAGCAAACCTATAGCAGAGAAAACATTGTTGTTATATCTCGAAAAGTTTTCATAATCCATATACGGCGAGATGGTCAGACGGCGCTTAAAATTCTTAAGTTTACCGACATAATCCAATTTTAAAATGCGTTTTGCGCGGCTGTCGTTCAAATATGCTGTGAGAATTTCGTTGGAATCGTATCTGTATTTTTCGTTTATATAAACGTCATTACCCCAAAAGTAAGCCTTGAAATTAAACATTATGACCTCCGAAAAAAATTTTTTCAAAAAATAGATAATGCGAAAAGAAAAATAGAGAACTGCATTTAATTATAGCATATCTATTGAAATTTTGCAAGAGGTGTGTTAAAATAAAGCAGACGGTCAAAAGCGGTTAAACAAAACTAATCCGCTCTTGATCGTCATTAAAATTTTATCGGAGGTCAGAAATTTGAAAGAAGCAATGTATACAAGTTATGAGGAACTACCGCTATTCTTAAATGCGGAAACGCTCGCAAAGCTATTGGGCGTTTCGGTTTCGAGCAGCTACGAACTAATGCACGAGAAGGACTTTCCTGCGATACGCATCGGCTCAAGACTGGTCGTGCCAAGAGAGAAATTACAGCTTTGGATAGACGCTAAAACGGGAAAGTGAGGTGCAGATGAGAAACAGTAGATACCCGAAGCGCGATCCGATCAAGGACTACTTCCCTCTACCAAACGAGACATTCTGTCTCAACCTATCCTACGGCGAGATAGCTGTATACTCGTACTTGCTCTACCGTGAAAACAGGAAAACATTCCAATGTTATCAGAGCTACAAGAGTATTGGAAAAGCACTTAATATGTCGCGAAACACTGTTAGCAAGTATGTTCAATTACTTGTTGACAAGGAGCTTATAGCCACTGAACCTACGTGCATTCACACCTCAGAGGGCAAGAAACTCAACGGAAATCTGCTCTGTACGATCTTGCCGATAGAACAAGCAAAGAAATATTTCTATGACCGCCAGCTCGAAAATATAGATCGAGCCATTGCGGAGGACAAGCAGAGGCAACTACTTGAAAGACTTAATCTAAAGCCTAACGAGCAAGCCGTCTGACTGACAATAAAGGCAAATATAACAGATATTATTTATAAGCAGGACAAAGCGAGGGGTCGGCAAGCCGCCCCCTCACAATCACATCGGACGGCAGAGCCGACCGTTTGGAGCATTTTGAAGAAAAAGGTGCTTGTTAAAAGGCGGTCTCTTGGGAAAGGAGCATAATGGAGAAAACAGCAATCAGGTTTGAATCCGAACTCAAAGCGGAAATACAAAATATGATGGGTGAAGCGAATGCAACCTCAATGGCAGATTTTGTTCGGCAAGCAACTGAATTCTACATCGCGTACTTAAGGCAGAAGAAAAGCATAGATTTTCTCGCGCCCTTGCTTGCACAGACGATAAAAAATGAAGTCGAAAGCGTATAGAAAAATATTTCGTCAATGCTATACAAGCTGTCGGTAGAACAGGCGATTGTAAATAACATAGTCGCTTGTTACAATGGCATAAACGACGAAACAGTGAGAGAACTACGCGAAATGTGTTCAAAAGAAATCGCGGAGAATAACGGGATCATCACATTTGAAGAAGCAATGCGCTTTCAAAACTCGGAGGACGAATAATGCCAAAACTTATTTGCACAAGCAGATATATCAAGAAATCCAAATCCAAGAACGCTGGTAATCTCATAAAATATATGGGAACGCGCGAGGGAGTAGAAAAGTTGACAAACGATTACGATAATTCTCCTGCGACAAAAAAGCAGCACAGTTTGATTTGCGAACTTCTCAAAGCATATCCCCCTGCTTGGGAGTACCCTGAATTTCAAAAATATATTTCCGAACATTCAAAAGGCGCAGCGACGGAATGTATAAATGCTTTTATAGAGGGCAATGCTGATCAAATTCAAGACGTGAAGAAATTGGTTTCATATATGGCAGAGCGACCGGGAGTTGAGAAAATCGGTAAGCACGGATTATTTTCGCAGAGCGATGATAAAATTGACTTGGATAAAATCTGTGATGAGGTTGCGAACCACGAAGGTGTGATCTGGACTCACGTCGTCAGCTTGACCCGTGAGGACGCGGAACGGCTTGGGTATAACAAAGCGACGTCATGGAGAGAACTTGTCCGCAGAAATGCTATGCAGATTGCAGAGGCTCATAAAATCCCTATCTCGGAAATGAAATGGTACGCGGCATTCCACAACACTACCCATCACCCACACATTCATCTTGTGGTATACTCCGAAAATATAAAGCACGGATACTTGACGAAAAAGGGTATCGACAGCTTACACAGCATATTTGCAAACGATATTTTCCGCAATGAGATGTATCACTTATTTGCTTTGCAAACTCAAATGAGAAACGAGATCAAGCAAGAAGCGCAGCAGAGAATAAATGAACTCATAAAACGCACTTCTGAAAATGCTCCGTGCAATGAAAATTTTCAGTTCTTAATATCGCAACTCACTGAGCAACTCAAAAAGCACAAGGGCAAAAAATTGTATGGATACCTACAAAAGGATATCAAAAATACTGTGGATGCAATTATGAGGGAACTTGCGAAAGACAGCCGCATAGCAGATTTTTATGCGGAGTGGAATAATATCAACCGACAAAAATTATCCATCTACCACGATAAACCCGATCCGGATATCCCACTTGAGAACAACAAAGAATTCCGCAGTATAAAAAATGCAATCATAAAAGCTGTTTGGGGTTTGGGCAGCAATAACGATCTTGCGGTTTCAAATTCTAATGTTACGAATATGGTGACCTTATGGGTTCGGCTACTCGGCAGCATGATAAACGATTCGTATCAGAAAAAGCAATCACATCTAAACAATCAGATTGACTCTAAACTGAAATCTAAAATCGAACAGAAGAAACGCGCTTTCGGAATCAAGACCGACCACACTGTCAAAGATGTCGAAAATAACGAGCAAAATTTTACGTTTTGATTACTGGATTTGTTCGGGAAAATGTGGTATGATGTGTGGTTACAAGGGAGGTGGTGTTATGGCGAAGCGCAGACCATCGGGTGACGGAATGGTTCGGAAGCGAGCTGACGAACGCTGGGAGGGTAGGATCGTAGTCGGTCATAAGAATAACGGGAAGCCGATATACAGATATGTCCTTGCGAAAACTCAAGCGGAACTTACTCAAAAGCTGCACGACAAGATTGAAATGTATCGCGATGCTGATTTGAGTGAAGATTGCAACATGACGCTCGGAGAGTGGCTCGATAAGTGGATAAACGAATTTATGATCTTCACCGTTCGCGAGGGAACGCTGTCGGCGTATAAATCGCTGATTGAGCATCAAATAAAGCCGTATCTTGGAAATCGCCCACTATCAACTCTTACAACAAATGAGATTCAAAAATTTTACAACACGGTTAAAAAGCAAGGCAGAGTAAATCCCGACAAAACCCGCGGAACGGAATTGGCAGACAGCATGGTCAGGAAAATCCATATGCTGCTCCATGAATCGCTTGACACGGCAATGCGGCAGCGATTAGTTGTAAACAATCCGACAAGTGGTACAACAATACCGAAGAACAACTACCAAGCCAAACAAATTCTGAATGACGAACAGCTTGAAAAATTTATGGAAGTGATAAAATCAGATAAACAATGGCATGATTTCTTCTACACGGAACTCACAACAGGACTGCGCCGAGGTGAGATATGCGGACTACGGTGGGAAGATTTCGATGGACAGAGTGGTAAACTAAAAATCCGACGTAGCGTAGGCAGAATTAAAAACGGCATTCTCCCAATCGGTGAAACTAAAACCGAAACGGGTATACGTGAAATTATCCTGCCGCCAAGCACATTTGAATTGCTCTCAAGGCGAAAAGAAAATGCAGTTGGAGATTGGATATTTCCAAATTTCTACCGCCCCGAAGAACCGCTCAATCCGCAAAGTGCATATACACATCTAAAGGTACTGCTTAAACAGGCAGAACTTCCATTGATACGATTCCATGACCTGCGCCATACATTCGCTACCCATGCTATCGCGGGTGGAGTTGATGCGAAAACATTATCCGGAATTTTAGGTCATACAAATGCAAGCTTCACGCTTGATACTTACACTCATGTTACCACAGATATGCAAAAGAATGCAGCAAAAATCGTAGGCAACTTTATGGACGATATAATAGGGGGAATGAAACTTGGCTAAACGCAGAAAACATGGCGAAGGAACGCTACGTCTACGCAAGGACGGACGCTGGGAAGGACGGATAGTTATAGGATACGATGACAAAGGACTTCCCAAAACCAAGAACGTTACCGCCAAAACGAAAACTGAATGTGCAGAAAAACTCGAAACACTCAAAGAGAAATATGGGAAACCTACCGAGAGGATAAATTCGGAAATGCCATTTGGAGAATGGATCGATTTCTGGTATAGAACATACTGCAAGCACACCATTCGCCTCACAACTCAATTAGAGTATGAGAGCAGAATCTATAGTCACATCATTCCCGAAATTGGAACGATACCATTGAATAAGTTAACCCAATCAGACTTACAACAGTTCTACGCGCGGACGAAAGTCGGCGGTCGAAAAATCCGAGTAGAGGCTTATGGCGCAGGACTATCCGACAGGGTAATTCGCGCGATCCATGCGAACTGTAGGTCGGCATTAGAAAAGGCAGTACAAGAGGGATTGATCAAAACTAATCCCGCGATAGGCTGTAAGCTGCCGCCTAAAAAATCTCGAGAAATGAAAGTGCTTACGCAGGGCGAAGTTATTCGATTCCTTAACCGAGCGAAAGAGGAAGGCTACTACGAGCTGTTCTTGTTAGAACTCGGAACGGGAATGCGTCGCGGGGAGATACTTGCCCTAAAATGGAGCGACCTAAACTTCACGACAGGAGAACTTCGTATAGAGCGACAAGTCAATGTTTTCAACGGAGAACAGATTATCTCGGAACCCAAAACCAAAGCGTCGGTTCGAACGATAATACTACCGACATCGCTTCTGCAAATTCTATCTGAATACAAGAAAACCATTGATTCAGAGTGGATATTCCCCTCGCCAATCGACAGCTCAAAAACGAGACATCCTTCTGCAGTCCGCAAGCGATTGCAGATTATGCTGGAGCGGGCTGGCTGTCCAAAGGTAAGATTTCATGACCTCAGACACACATTCGCGACGATGGCTCTTGAAAACGGAATGGATGTGAAAACCCTCTCGACAACGATAGGGCATGTCTCCTCGGAAACAACAATTGATATATACAGCCATATAACCGACACGATGCAACGGCAAGCGGCAGCGAAAATAGACCGCCAGATTGGCGGAACAAAAGCCGAAATTCCAAGGGCAGATGAACGAGCAAGGGTAGATACCACCCCGCCCGATTTCGAGCCGTACAAGCCCAAATGTCGCAAATCCGGGACAGGTTGTGTGACGATGATAAACGACCACCTTTATGAGGGAAGATATAGTCCGAGAAATGCTTACGGCAAACGTGAATCGCATAATATTTACGCCAAAACCCGCGAGAAATGCGAGGAAAAACTTGCAGCGATGATAGTACAGGTCAAGGCTGAAATTAAAGCGGAGAAAGAAAGGCTGAAAACGGTGAACGAATCGTTCAACCTTGAAATTCGATAACGAATCGTTATTGAGTGCGTTCAAAATTGGGGTAGCAGTAAACAAAGAATACAGCACCCGCCCTAAAATAGGGCAAGGTGTGTCCAAAACGGACTATCCTTCGAAACTGCCGTTTTGACAGAATTGACTTGTTCAGACTCAGGGGAGTTTTAACCCCGAGTTGCTTAAAGGACGGATTGCGCTACCTTTCAAAAACGGTCCCCCTATTTCGAGGAGTACCACATAGATGAGGATACACATGAGTACCTCGTGAAAAAATAATGACGGGATGATTTGTCCCATCATCAATTACTTGTCAAAAATTGAGCCGCATAAAACAAAGAATACGGCGGCTCATAAAACACCCGCCCTAAAACAGGGCATCCCTCAAAATTACTTTTTAGGCTGTTTTGAATGTGGCAGAAAGATACGAACTGAAATATATGGAACTGGTCTTTCCGATAGGGTGATTCGAGCGATATACGCCAAATGTCGGTCATCATTGGAAAAAGTGGTACAGTAAGGTCTAATTCAAATCAATCCAGAATTTCAATCGCCTTTGCTCCGCGAAATTTATTTAAAAACACCGAAAACTACGATTCCCAGAACCGCCGAAATCACAATCAAAACAATGGGCGAAATCTCTTTTTTAGCGATTTTTTTATATATCGGAACGATAGCAGCAAGGACAGAAAAAATTATAAGAGCCGAAGCATCAATACCAAGAGCCGAAACGCTGCCGAACACTGCCGTAAATACCATAAATCCGCCTGTGGCAATAATCATTCCGGAAATGCAAGGCTGCACTCCGCACATTACCGCCTGCGCGTGTTTATTCGCCAAAAATTTCCTTAGAATATATGATATCGCAATAATGATTATAAAAGACGGAAGAACGACTCCGAGGGTAGCCAGTGCCGCCCCTAATATGCCGCCCTGCACATTGCCGATGTAGGTCGCAGTATTTATCATAATAGGTCCGGGAGTAGATTCGCTGACGGCAATAATATTGGCAAACATCTCTTCATCAAGCCAACCATTTGACATGACAGTTTCTTTTATCAGCGGAATAGCTCCGTAAGCTCCGCCGAACGAAAATGCGCCTATCTTCAGAAATTCGAGAAAAAGAGTCAGATAAATCATACGCGCTTACCTCCGAACAGTCCGAAAACGAAAAAGCCGACAGTTCCCGAAATCAAAATCAGATAAATTGAAGAAAAATTTACACCAAAGATATTAAGCAGCGTTACCGCGGCAAAGAATATCAAGGCTATTATAGCGGATGCGGTCTTTTTTTGCGATTTTTTCAAACAGCCCTTTAACATTTTTATTCCGGCACGGAGAATAAGCAGCGACACCGCAATGCGTATTGCCTTAAAAGCGTTTGCAAAAACGGTGTTATTCAACAGATTTTCCATAAATCCCGAAATAAGCAGGATTATCACAAAGGACGGAAGTATTACTCCTAAAGTTGCGAGAGCCGCGCCGAGAAATCCCGCTTTCTTGATTCCTATAAAGGTGGCGCAGTTGATAGCGATAGGTCCGGGTGTGGATTCCGCAACAACAGTCACCTCGGACAACTCGTCCGAGGTTATCCATTCTCTTTTTTCGGAACACTCACGATCAATCAGAGGGATCATAGCGTATCCACCACCAAAGGTGAACACTCCTATCTTCATAAATGTAAAAAACAGCTCAGCGTATATATTCATAGATGCCTCCTGTACATGTGGTTCAGAAATTGAGCCGCATAAAACAAAGAATACGGCGGCACATAAAACACCCGCCCTAAAACAGGGCATCCTTCAAAACTACCGTCTCGGTAGTTTGAAAATGGAGTAACGAAATGTTACTGCGCAAAAAATAAAACCGCATCACGCAGCCCTCAAAAGGCTTTGTAATGCGGTTTTTGGTCGAGGCGACGGGATTCGAACCCACGACCTCTGCGTCCCGAACGCAGCGCTCTACCAAGCTGAGCCACGCCTCGAAATATGAAAATTTCCACCGAAGTGGTCAAATATGTGGTCAAACAGATTTTTGACCGGAATTTTAAGCAATCGAAAATGCCGTGAGAGTGTAGTATCAAAGGCAATGTACCGAAAACGGCTCTGCAACGCACTCCAATGGGCTTATGCTCCCGAACGCAGCGCTCTACCAAGCTGAGCCACGCCTCGAAATATGAAAATTTCCACCGAAGTGGTCAAACGATTTTTGATCGAGATTTCCACCTAACAAAAATGCCGCGACATTGCAATAACAAAGACAATCTCTTATGATGAATTCCGATAAACGCCCTCGATAACACCAATTATTATACCATAAACTCCCGAAAAAGTCAAGGGCTTTTTATAAAAAAGTTTGCGAACTTATAAAAACACTTGACAAAACGGTTCGTAAGCAGTATAATAAACGCGTACACAGCCGTCTGCCGTAGTATCGGGGCGGCGGGCTGCGCCCCTGTAGGAAAGCGCATCGCCGGTTGTACCAACAAGGTCTCGGACAACTCCGGGGTCACCATGGAATACAGACCGAGGGCAACCTCAACGTGTATCGGGTTCGATTCCCAACTGCCTCAGAAGCAGCACTGCAAATGAACCTTTCGGTTCATTCTCCAACAAAATGTTCCGTTTCGCGCAGCTGCGGACGCTGTCGGTTTGCCGTCAGCCAAGCCGCCGCAATATCCCGCAAGCCCTGCCGTCGGGAGGATACCGCCGTGTCGCGACACCTCGCCTATCCGCGCGAACATAATCACGCGATACGCGTTGCGTCGCGCACGGCTCAATCCCTGCGCCGCTTGCCCGATATGAAACGGAGCATAGAATTCCCGTCCGCAAGGGCTTTACATATTAAGAAATTTAACGTTTTACACAGACAAGGAGACGGCTATGAAGACGATTATAAACGAAAACCAAATGGGATTGCTGTTCCGCGGCGGAGCATTTGTGAAAATTCTCGGCGCGGGCAAGTATACGACATTCGGCGACAAAACCATTGAGGTTCTGCCAATAGACAAAGAGATCACCCCTAACGGCTGTCCGCTGCAAAAGCTGCTCGACAGCGCCGAGGCTAAGGACGAGATGACTGAGGTGACCGTAAAGAACGGCGAGATTTGTCTGCATTTTGCGGACGGCTGTTTCGAGGGCGCGCTGACGGCGGGACGTCACGCGTTCTGGAACGCGCGCGGCTCTCACGGGTTCAGAATCTACGACACCTCCGAGCCAAAGATAACCGACGTCGCTCCGACGATCCTCGGCAGTCTCGGCGCGGCGTTCGTGACCGAAATAAACGTTCCCGACGGCAGCACGGCGGTCGTCTCCTACGACGGCAAGGCATCCGAGTATCTCGGCGAGGGTCGCTACTTTTACTGGAACGGCGCTGTCAAGATAAGCTGCCGCATATACAATATGTGCGTTCGTGAGCTTGCCATCACGGGGCAGGAGATACTTACCAAGGATAAGGTCGGACTGCGCGTAAACTTCACGGCAAGCTGGCGCATTACAGACTTTATGAAGATAGCCGAGGAATACGGAACTATTGAGCAGCCGCTTTACACCGCTGCTCAGCTCGCACTGCGCGATCATCTCGGCGGCAAGACGATGGACGAGCTGCTTGCCGAGCGTGAGAATATCGGCGCCGAGCTGTTGGAGGAGCTGAAAAAGCGCACCGTCGGTATGCACGTCGAGATACTATCCGCGGGTATCAAGGACGTTATCCTCCCGGGTGAGATCGCCGCGATAATGAACAGTGTCCTCGCCGCCGAAAAACGCGCCCAGGCGAACGTCATCACGCGCCGCGAGGAGGTAGCCTCAACGCGCAGTCTGCTCAATACCGCCAAGCTGATGGACGAAAACGCGACGCTTCGCCGCCTTAAAGAACTCGAGTACATAGAGCGCATATGCGCCAACGTCGGCGAGATAACCGTTGATGCGCGCAGCAGCCTGCTCTCACAGCTCGCTCAAATGATAGGCAATGACGAAAAATAAAAACAAGTTCTACGAACAAACCGCCGGGGCTATCTCATCAAGCCCCGGCGGATCGCGTTTTCACAGGCATATTCCGCGAGCAGCGCGCAGAAAAGCTCGAATATCCCTCTAAGCATCCTTTTCCTCCTCGGTCTTCGACTTTTCCTTTTTCCTGTAATTGCCGACGCAGACCGCCATAACGATTCCCGACGTCAGCAAAAGTGCTCCGTTAATCGCAATCATAAAGTAGTCCGACACCATGCCGTTTCTTATAAAGAAATTGTCTAAAACATCGCTTGGTTCTTTGTCGGAGAGTATTAAGATCGGAACAAAAATGCTGTCGCCGAAAAGAAAGCCTATCTGCGACGATAAGGTCGCCGTGCCGTGTATGCCAAACAGCGAGCCGCGCCGAGCGTTCGCGCATACCCAGTACAGATACGCTATCGCGCCGAAGAACGCCGTCGACAGCACCCAGCTCTCGCACCACTGCGGTCCGCACTCCATAACAAGAAGATTTATCCCCGACATGATCACGAACGCCCACAGAGCTCTTGTTGTCAGCTGCGCGCGGACTATCGTCTGCCGCTCGTCGAAAATGTCCTTCTGCGGAATGGGGTCGTTGTTGACTATCTTAGCGCAGAAATCGTCAAATGATTTTAAGCTCATTTTTTCTCCTCCGATCTTTCTTCCCGTTTGTTCTCGTGCCTTACAACGCAAAGCGTGAATATTCCCACAACCAGAAATATCAGCATTACGACGATGCCGATAAATTCCTTTGACAGCGCACCGTCCTTGATGACAAAGTCCGGTTCGCCGAATTTGTCGATAAACCTCAAAATCCCCAACACGCCCATAAAAATTATGTAAACGCCGCTGAAGGTCTGGGTAAATTTACCGTTCGTGCCTATCATGCAGCCCTTTGCCGCGCACCTCACCTGCCAATACAGCAGACAAGCCGAAACAAGCAGCGCCATTGCCGCGAGCTGACTTTCAGCCCATTTGTAACATTCTTCCATGATCATGCAGTTCAGGATCGCCGAGCAGCCGAATATCAGCAGCGCCTCAATGGTTATCCGGGAGCGGACGATCTTCTGACGTTCGTCGAAGATCTCCTTTTGGCTGCCCGGCTCAGAGAGTATCATTCTCTCACAGAATTTGTCAAATGATTTTAAGCTCATTTTGATACCCCGCTTTCGTTTCTTTTCTCCTCATGCCGCATAACGCACAGCATAAGTATTCCGCATGCTATAAGTATAGTGAAGCTCGCCGAAAACATAAATTTGTCGGAGAGACGTCCGTCTTTGACAACATAATCCGCTTCGCCGATGCCCGAGAGATACATCGGAAGTTGGACCACAGCGCAGCATATCGCCGTTACTATGCCTTGTTTCTGCGCTTTTATGTTTACCGCCGCTGCCGCACAGCCTTCAGCCGCGCGCCGTATCACCCAATAGGTAAAACAAAGTACTGCTATCATAACTATTGCGGCGAAATTACTTTCCGCCCATTGATATGCATAGCTCATGATCCAACCGTTGACACCGACCGCACTTATACAAACCAACAGTACCTCTATTGCCAACCGCGATTTAATGACGCTTTGGCGCTCGTCAAATATCGCTTTGTCATTGCGGCTGATCTCTTTCTTGATCGTAAAATGAACGGCAGCACCTACCGCGATAAACAACAGCAGCGTTATCAGCAATACAATATCCAATCCTATGCTCATTTTATTTCCTCCCCGTTGTTTTTCTCCTCATGCCGCATAACGCACAGCATAAATATTCCATTGACTATCAGCAGCAGAAAGCAAAGCGCAAATACCAGATTCTCCGAAAGTCTTCCGTTCGTGACGAAAAAAACCTCCCCGCCTATATCGAACACGTACCGCAGCCCGTTTAACGCGCCGATAAAAATACCCATTATTGCAGAGTACTTCTGCGCGTATCTGCCGCTGACCGCCAGCAAACATCCCTTGAACGCGCACCGTATCTCCCACCACAGCAGGCAAAGCATCATAAACAGCAGCGTTACCGTCATCCAGCTTTCCGCCCATTGGTAAAACAGTTCCATTACCATACTGTTTAAAAGGGTCAGACCGACATAAACGAACAGTGCCTCTATTGCCAGCCGCGAACGCATAACGTTCTGCCGCTCATCGAATATCTCCTTTTGGCTGCCCGGTTCCGTAAGTATCAGCCTCTCACAGAATTTATCAAATGATTTCAAGCTCATTTTTTGTTCCCCCCCTCGTCGTTCCAGAAAAGCTCGTCAAGCGTCTTGCCGAGCGCTCTGCATATGTCTATACACAAATTTATCGTCGGATTGTAGTCGCCGTTTTCCACGGCGCTTATCGTTTGCCGCGTCACTTTGACCTTTTTCGCAAGCTCGTCCTGCGACAAGTCCAGAGCAGCGCGCGCGGCTTTCATTCGTAAATTTTTAGCCATTCCATCACTCCTAAACGGGTACAATATTGCGCAAATCGTCGTACGGTTATCCCGTGATTACAGTATATCATATCTTTTACAAAATGTCAAGTATATTTTACAAAAAATCAAAAATATTTTTCAAAATGTCGGGTAGCGCGTGTGTAGCGACATCGTCGCTCTTATTAAAAATAAATTGTTATCCAAAATACAAAAAAGCGAAAGATCAGCTCTTTCGCTTTTTGTATTTTCAGCTAAAATTATTGAAACCGTTACTCAACAAGAGTAAAGTCGCCAATGGAAGCAATTATCGTATTCGTTTGTTCGTCGAATCTGAACCCCGCGTTGGATGTTAAAAGCTCCCTGCGGTCGGTTGTGGTATTGTAACGATCCACCAGGATAACATACGAGCTGCCCGGCAAACCTACATATTTCAGTTGGTAAAGTTTTTCGGCACAGTAAAGCTGCTTGAGCTCGTCAAGTTGTGATGTCGAAATCGCCTGGGTCACTGGGAAGTCAATATCAATAGAAGCGCTCTCTAATGACTGTGCAAGCTCATAGTTGGCATTGATAGCTGCCTCCGTCAGCGATTTGTCAATGTCGGTTCCTTTAAGCGTAAGGAAATCGGGGTTGACCTCTATCCACATCTCGGCATTCACATCGCCGTTAAGATAATATGTTCCCGATTTAAGAATGTCGTTTATCTCCGTGTCAGCCGCCGCCGTAGAATTCGCGATGTTCAGCGTCACAGCGGCAATTCCTCCGCCAATGCCCAACGCTGCCGCTATAATAACCGGTATAATGATCTTTTTCATAAAAACACCTTATCCTTTCTAAAATAAAAATTACTTAACGTATATCAACGAAGATTGATTCGAATAAATTGTTACACTGCCAAATACAGGGACTACAACGCGCCCGGAAGCAATGTAATCTTGAATTCTTGGATCATTCATCAGAACATTTCCATTTGCATCAACCTTAGCAGCAATAGGAAAAACCACAAAGAGCCCCTCGGAAGCACCCAGTGTATATACGTTGTAAGAAGCCGTGACATAGCAATTATAGTCTTTGGTATCCTTATAAGTATAAATCACTATATTCCCCTCTTTAGCCCATATGTATCCGTCGTTGATGCTGTTGGTATACTTTCCCATTACTCTGGAGTTATAAATATCCCCATCGGCAAGTGTCTCGGAATACGCCGTAACCGTCAGCAAAAATGAAGCGACAAATGCACAAGCAATGCAAAACATTCTTTTAATTTTTAATCCCATTTTATCAAGTCCTTTCAATACATTTTCTGCTGTTGTAGTGCCTGCTATTTCTATAGTATATAACAATTTCTAGTTTTTGTCAATAGAGATAATGTTTTTTTGGCAAAAATAGCAAAATAAACAAATATATGTGCGGAGTTTTATGCAAATTTACAAGTGAAGTCGAAAAATGCAAAACCCCTTTAGGGCAGCTATTGAAGATGCCCTAAAGGGGTTTCTATCTAAACAAACGAACTAATATCACTCTCTCTTGATAGCCTCAAGCGCGGAGATGTGCACCGCCTTGTTTGCGGGGTAAAATCCCGAGCCAAGACCCACGATTATCGAGAACAGTATCGCGAATCCCGCGAGCCAGAGCGGCACTATCGACACGGGCGAGGTTTCGGGCAGCATAACCGAAAGGATAGTGTCCCACCATTGCCCGAAGCCTTCCACCATGCTGAAGTCGGGCTTTTTCGAGACAAGATTTATCACCAGCGAGATCACATAACTGATAATAGCTCCTGCAATGCCGCCGATAAGTCCGATAAATCCCGCTTCCATAAGGAACGTCGCGCGGATATTGCCGAGGTAGCAGCCCAGAGCCTTCATAACGCCGATCTCTCTCGTGCGCTCCGAGATGGACATGATCATCGTGTTTGTGATGCCGAGTGCCGCCACGAACAGCGAGACCGCACCCAGTCCGCCGAACATAAGCTGCTGCTGGCGAGCTTCCTCCTGCATGGGCTTACGGATAGACTCCATCGAAGAGGTTGAGTAGCCGAAATTCTTTATCTCCTCCTCGACAGACTCGACCTTAGAAATATCCACTGTCTTGACGTATATCTCGTTGTAGGTCAGCTTGTTGTTATTGTTGCTTGTCGGGAATACCATTTTCTGTAAAGCCTGAAGATCCGATACAAAGAAGATAAGGCCCTCACTCGTCGAGTAGTCCTTGCTGTAGTCCTCCTTAACAATGCCCGTTATCCTTATCTCCTGCTCGTACTTCTTTTCGTAATCGTCGTAGCTGTACATCTGCATCTTCATCTTTTGTCCGCAGAGGTTGAGATACGGATCGGGAAGCTCGGCGTTCTCGTTATAGGTGTAATAGCCGAGATCCGGATCATACGAGTACATATAATCCCAGCGTTCTATCCTGTTGCTGCCTTCCGGACGCTGTGTATCCGTAAGATTATACGCGGCGTACTGTCCCGCGAGAACGTCAAAGGGCTCTTTCGGGAACGTTCCCTCGATCAGCTCCAGTCCGAATTTCTCCATAGAGTCCTTGCTGAACCCGACGATGTTCGCCCAGTACATCTCGTAGCGATCCTTTTCGCCCGCTGTCAGCTGATAGCCGATATTGTCCAGCGAAGCCTTTCCGATAGCGACTTCAACGCCCGGTATAGACTCGAATTTCTTGATAGCCTCGTCGTCGAGCTTGGCGTTCTGTCCGCGCCCGTAGACCTGAATAAGCGTAAGATCGCCCATCTCGGCAAGCGCGAGCTCCATCGAGTTCTGCATTCCGATGCCGATCGAGAGCATGGTAACGATCGCGCAGCAGCCCACGACAACGCCCAGCACCGTCAGAATAGTCCTGCTCTTTCGGCGCCGGAGGTTCTGCAGACAGATCTTTATCATATCACTGAGTTTCATATATCTGTCCTTTCGTCAGACCTTGGTGGTATCGTTGGTCTTTTTGTCCTCAAACTCGTCTTCCCAATCGATGTCGTCCTCGGTAAGGGCTTTTTTCTTTTTCTTCTTGTGGTGGACCACGATGATTATAGTCACAACGCCGCCCACTACGACAACGCCGATGCCTATCCACAGCAGCAGCCACGGGAACTTGCTGCCCTCTTCCATTCCGGGGTCCTCAAATCCGGGATCCATCCACGGGTCCTCAAATCCGGGATCGCTCCACATATCCTCGACCTCGAAGCTGACGGGCAGCTCCTTTTGGATCTCCGTAAGCGTAGCGTCCTCGTAAGTCATCAGTATAGTGAACTCGCAAGGTCCACCCATCATCGGGGTAACGATGAAGTCGAACGAACCGTTGCCTCCCGGCTGAACAGTGCCTATTACCTTAGAGGTCGACAGCGCGCTTACGTCGCCGACGATCTCCGCTTTAACGTTGGATATCTCGCTTCTGCCCTTATTAAGATAGGTGGTGGTTATGTACACGTCCTGCCCTACCATAAGCCCCCAAGTCGGGATATTGACCTCGAACGTCATTTTATCTGGCTGATAAACGGGAACAAATATGGTCTGCTCGAGACTGGCGGTGGAACGCGTGCCGTTGTCGATGTAATCGTACTTGAGCGACACGGAGACAGACGACGTGCCCGTCTCGGCAGTCGGGAGTGCTCTGAGCGGAACGCTCTCGGAAATGCCTGCGTCCGCGCCGATATTCGGATAGTAGAACGTATTTGTGCCGCCGAAGATGTTGATGCTGCCGCCAGCGTTGATCGTCATAATAACGTTCTCAACGCCCGTAACGCCGCTCGTGTTGAACAGATCGAGATTGAGATTGAACTCCGAACCTGCGGCGATCTGATCTTCGCCGATGTCGTAGGACTTGATAATGATATTCGGCACCGCGATTCCCGATCCGGGCGTGTCGCCGCCGTTTGTTCCGCTTGCGATTATCGTTACCGACGAGGTATCCTGACCGTTTTTCTTGACGCCGCCGTCAATGTAGGTATAGCTGATGTTTGCGGTGATGCCCTGCTTTACCGCGCCGATAGTGTCGACGGTGCGGAACTTTATCTTAACTTTAGCCGAGCCTTTAGCCGCGATCGAGCCTACGGTCACGGTCTCGGTGCCGTCGATAAAGTACAGCGAGTCGGACGCGTCAAGGAACAGATAAACGTCATCCGCGGGCGTGTCGCTGAAATTGCGCACCGTAAGGCTGTACTCGTACTCCTTGCCGGCGGTTACGGGAACGCTCAGCGTCTGTCCCGTGATCTTTATAGAGGGCGCTGGAACTTCTGCGAGCTCCTCAACAGCCGCGGGAACGTTCACCGTGTAGCTTGCAGAGCCTATAGTCTCTCCGCCTGCGCCCTCATAATAGTAGTGCAGCGATACGTTAAAGACCTGTTTTGCCGAGTTGACCTTGCTGAGCGCCTTATAGGTTATCCTCACGCTTGCGGTGCCGTTCGATTTAATGGAGGCGATATCCTGCGAGCCGCTGCCGTCCGTCAGTATAACGTCCTCGGACGCAGAGGTCTCGACAAGTACGCGCTTAGCCTCGAGTTTGCCGAGATTTTTCAGTTCAACCGTAAAATATCCCTCTTGGCTGCTCTTTATCTCCGCGAT
Organism: uncultured Clostridia bacterium; assembly: GCA_947177735.1. Classification (GTDB taxonomy): domain Bacteria; phylum Bacillota; class Clostridia; order Oscillospirales; family Ruminococcaceae; genus CAG-115. The sequence goes on along the minus strand of CAMWVP010000026.1, from coordinate 560 downwards.
GTTGGTCGGCGTGATCTTAAACAGCGGCTCGGCGCTTGTTGAGCCGTCGCTCGATACCTTTGCGGGGAGGCTTATGGAAGCGCTGGAGGTGCCTATCATCTCGCTGTCTCCGCTGTAGTAGTAATACCGCATTGTGACATTGAACGTCTGCTTGGCGGAGGTTATCCTGTCGAGCGCTTTATATTTTACGGCAATGCTCGTTTCGGAGCCCGCTAGGATCATATTGATATCGTGCGAAGCGCTGCCGTCCAGCAGCACCACTTCCTCGGGGGGCGTTACCTCGATAAGCACACCCGTAGCGTCAACGGAGCCGAGGTTTGCAAGCTCCAGCGTAAACCGATCTTTCTCTCCCGCGACGATCTCCGATGTCCCGGACGCGCTGATCTTGAAAATAGGCTCAGCCGAACCGGGCTTGGGCTCGGGGTCTTCCGAGGAGGACGCTTCGCGGCACTCCGATACCGTGAGCGAAAGATCGGTAAAATCTCCGCCGATGCTCTGATATTTTATCATAAAGTCAAAGGCATTGCTCCCGCCGAGCCATTTGCAGTTCGAAACGGTGA
>CAMWVP010000025.1 GCA_947177735.1 uncultured Clostridia bacterium | reverse complement strand
GTACTGCAACCGATTTATCTGATTTGGACATTATCGTACTTGGAAAAAGGAGTGACTTTGTATCACAACTAATTGATGGTGTTTTAGTTGAAATACATTATACCACTTTTGATAAGGCTATTGACAAGTTGAAAAGCAATCCAATGGAGATATATAAATATCTTGATGCGAAGATTGAATACGATAATGGAAAGGCACAAGAAATCATTGTATATGCTGAAACTGTACTGGAGCATTATTGTGTTTCCAAAAAGGAGCAATCCGAAATTTGCTACTGGCTGAAAAGTACAAAGCTGAAACTGGAATCTGCATTTTCAAAACAAGATGTTTTACTAATCTCCTATCTTGTCACAACAAACACATGGAAAGTGTTAGAGGGAGTCTGGGCAGTCAACAAAATGCCAATTCCCCCGTCAAGCAGTTTATATCGTAGATATTCAAAATTAAAATTCATTCCATTTCAGGAGTGGTTTGAAAAGCTACTGATTGGGAGTGTAGAAAATAGAGGAAGTACAATGATTGAGATTATTGATTGGATATTAAAGAAATTAAATTCTGATTTATGCGAGTAATCAAATATTTGCAACATGCCCCGAAGCGGTTACCAATAGTTGCTCTGGGGCTTAAACTTCTTTATGAGTATCGAACTAAGGAGAGCCGCCTTTGGCATTACGTTTCATAGAAAATTGCGTGGTCAAGCGCTTTTGCTCGACCACGCAATACTTCTATATCGCACGCGCCCTAAAGCGCAACCTTTTGTTTACTTACCGATCATAAACATTTGTCGGAGGCAGACAGGAATTATCCTTGCAGACATAATAGGTCGTTTCTCCGTTCAGCAGCGGAAATTCCGCGCACTCCGTCACTATGCGTAAATTGGCAAGAAACGGCTTTTTAAATTCTTTGAGCTTATCTTCCCTTTTTAACGCTGCCGTAATATGCTCGGGAGGATTGTCGAACATCATCTTCGCGACCAGGAACATACAATGCCCCGCCGGATAATCGCCTGCCCGAGACGACAGAAAATCGAGCTGCTTTTCCGCGAGTTCACCGTATTTCTCGTCCTCCGTCATCTGATACAGCCTTACAAGATCATAAGCCATAACCGAATTTCCGCTCGGTACAGCGCCGTCGTATATCTCCTTGGGATTCATAAAAAGCTCCGTATTATCCGACCTTGAAAGATAAAAACCGCCGTTTTTATTATCATGAAACCGCTTCACCGCCTCGTTGCAAAAGCGCTCTGCCTCCTCGAGATACTTTTTGTCCAATGTCGAATTATACAGCTCGATCAAAGCCGCAGTATAAAAAGCGTAATCGTCCAGAAAGGATTCGTTTGATCGAATCCCGTTTCGCCGGCTTGCGAATAAATCCGCGCCATTGCACATATTCTCCTCGATAAACCGCTGAGCTATTAATGCCGAATTCAGATACTTCTCATCATTCGATACACGGTATAAAATTGTCAGCGCCGCTATCATCATGGAATTCCACGAAAGCAAAATCTTATCATCAATATGCAGACTTGTGCGGCTTTTACGATAATCGTACAGTATCTGTATTTCTCCGATGAAGTCGGAATTCAGTGCGCCGCTTTTCAATAAATTGGGAATATTAACTCCCTCAAAATTCCCGTCCTCGGTAATATCAAAGGCTTTCGCAAATCTCTCGCCCCTGTCTTTGCCGAGAACATTGACGATCTCTTCAAGCGTGAACGTATAGTACTTCCCTTCCACGCCGTCGCTGTCGGCGTCCTGCGCGCTGTAAAACCCGCCCTGCGGCGAGGTCATTTCACGCAGAACATATTCGGCGGTTTTCTCGGCGGTATCAAGATACAGCGGACTTTCCGTCGCGCTGTAAGCCGCCGAATACGCAATAATCAGCAGCGCGTTGTCGTACAGCATTTTCTCGAAATGCGGCGCGAGGAAATACTTATCGGTCGAGTACCGTGAAAATCCGAAACCGATCTGGTCGAAGATTCCGCCCATTCTCATCTGAACAAGCGTTTTTTCAACCGCCTTAATCGGCTCGGAATTTTTAGTTTGCTTTGCATACAGCATAAGGAACAGCAGATTATGCGGTGTCGGGAATTTTGGCGCAGCGCCGAATCCGCCGTTTATTTCATCAAAACTATCAAGCAGTGACCGCGCAGCGGTTTCAACTAAATCATTATCCGCATTTGTGCCGACGTGCTCCGTATTTTTCAAATGTCCGATTATCTCTTCCGCGGATTGCAAGAGTTTGCCGCGGTCGTTACTCCAAATATCGGCAATAGTATGCAACAGATCGGGAAATCCGGGCATACCGTAATGCTGCCGCGGAGGAAAATATGTTCCCGCGAAAAACGGCTTCTTATCCCAAGTCATGAAAATGCTCATAGGCCAGCCGCCGCTACCCGTGAACGCTTGACATACCGACATATACACGCTGTCGATATCGGGGCGCTCCTCGCGGTCGACTTTTATTGAGATGAAGTGCCTGTTGAGTATCTCGGCAGTCTCGGAGTTTTCAAAGCTCTCATGCGCCATAACATGACACCAATGACAGGTGCTATATCCAATACTCAGGAAAATCGGCTTATCTTCCGCTTCAGCTTTCTCAAAGGCTTCGGCGCTCCACTGATACCAATCAACGGGATTTTCCGAATGCTGTAACAAGTACGGACTTACCGAGTTTTTCAGATGATTGCTCATATTTTTTCTCCTTATTTTATAACAGTATGTCCATTTTAATAACAGGTCATACTAAAATCAAATTATTATATCGGAAAAAACGTTGCTGAAAAAAGAAATTTTAAGTTTTGAAACCGACAGATAATCGGCGTATCATCACGATGATACGCCGATTATTCAATATAGCATAAATTACTTCCGAAAAACAAATCAACAAGCAGCACTGGATAATCCCTGTCGTCCTCTTTACGTCTCCACGCAACAATAAAATTTATTTGCGCGGCATATGGGAAATATCCTTTTACCTTATACGTTTCAATCTCCTTTAAGCGCTGCTTTGAAAAGACGGCTGCGCAAACATTTCGCCCGTTAATCTCCGCAATCAGTTTATTGTAATTGACCGATAATCTCATACCGCTTCTCAGACTGAAAATCAAATCCTTATTATTCTTGAAATAATCAAGGTAAAAATCCGTATGAGCCAGCGGCAGCGCGATCTCACACGGCTCACTGTAAAGCTTATTGTCCACGGTCTTTTCAACGTCGGGAATATTGTAATTGTCAAAAATATTACCGTTACAATGAATATACAAGTTATTTTTCGCCCTTGTTATCCCGACGTACAGCTTTCTGCTCCGTTCTCCGCCGTCCTGCCGTACACGTTCAAGCAGCACATAAACATTATCGAATTCGCGTCCCTTTGCCTTGTGTATCGTCGAAACATACACCTAGTCAAGCTCGTCCGAATAAAAGTCGTCATAATTTGATTCCCGAATAAACTCTTCAAGGTCGGTTTTGAAAATGGAATAGCCCACAGTCTTAACGGCGAAATGACCACGGTCAATCCGCGCTCAGTCTGCCCCGCCATAAGCGCCGGCAAATGAAACGTTACAGATTTTCCGCCGCTTGTAGGGAACACCGCAAGCAGCGATCTTCCGTCAACAGCCACCTGCACCGTCCTTTCCTGAAGCGGCTCGTTGTCAAACGTCCTGAACTCGTCAAACCCGAAAAAATCTTTCAGCTTTTTGTGAATATCCAGCATTGAACGACAATAAGAGCAGCTGTCTTTGCAGCGGATATTGCAAAGCAGCTTCAAAATATTCACGATATTCGGGAAATTGACCATAATACACCAAGCTCGCAAAAAAAGTCAATAGTTTTTATTTTAATTAAACCGTATATACTATTTTTTATACTTACTGTAACTCAATATGCAATATGAAATTTATGTGAAAACTGAATTTAGTCATTGACTAAATTCAATAAATGTGATATAATAAACACAGACATTGAACGGAGGCGTATCATGGGAAAAAGACAGGAAGCAGCTCTTGAAACAAGACAAAAGCTGATAGACGCAGTGAAAAAGCTGTCGGAGACCAAGCCGTATAACGAAATGTCCATAGACGACATTACGCAGACGGCAGGAGTGGCAAAAGGAACGTTCTACACATATTTTAAGCGCAGAGAGGACGTTATCTCCGTTATTGCCTACGAAGATCTTGATCGGGCGCTAAAGAGGGCTTACGATGATAACGTCAATGTTGCCGAAAAAATATCGCGGTTTTTGAATGATTCTGCCATTATTATTGAAGATACTACGCTGCAAGTTGCGCAGCAGTGGTATCGCAGCGTTACCTCGCCGCTTGACGGCGATACACTCGGAATGGATAAATTGAGCTATGACAGTGGTTTTATTGAACGCTGTCTGCAAAGCGCAGTTGAAAACGGTGATTTGCAAGAGGATACTCCCGTCGCTTCAATTTCATTGCAGATCATTTCGGCATATTACGGCGCTGTCGCATTATGGTGTATGTCGGACGGAAAAATATCGCATAAGGAAATTATAAAAGACTTCTGCAAGGATAGTCTTTCAAAGATCATAAATGCATACAGGAGGTAATCTTATGGAGTACAAAACGTTGTCAAACGGAATCAAAATGCCTATGGTCGGGTTCGGCGTTTATCAGGTGCCCGATCACGAACAATGCGAACAATGCGTACTTGACGCGCTGAACGCCGGTTATCGTCTTATCGACACCGCAGAGAGCTACATGAATGAGGAGGCGGTAGGTTCGGCGGTACGCAAAAGCGGTCTTAAACGCGACGAAGTTTTTGTAACATCTAAAATCTGGGTTTCCAATTTCGGATACGAAAAAACAAAACGCGCGTTCGAGGCGGGCTTGAAGCGGCTTGGAATGGAGTATATTGACCTTATGCTGCTGCATCAGTCGCTGTCGGATTACTATGGCTCATGGCGTGCATTAGAGGAGCTTTACAAAGAGGGAAAAGTCCGCGCAATCGGTGTATCGAACTTCTATCCCGAAAGGCTTACTGACCTTTGTATGAACGCCGAAATCAAGCCAATGGTAAATCAGATAGAGTGCAACCCGTTCTTCCAGAGAAATACCGACCTTGAATGTGCAAAGCATTTCGATGTTGCTGTTGAAGCGTGGGCGCCGTTCGCGGAGGGCGGCAGAGGTATCTTTACAAACGAGATACTCACCGGGATAGCAAAGGCTCACAATAAAACCGTTGCGCAAGTAATTCTCCGCTGGAACGTTCAGCGCGGTGCTATTGTTATACCGAAATCCGTCCGAAAGGAGCGCATTGAGGAGAATTTCAATATATTTGACTTCACGCTTACCGATGAGGAAATAAAGAAAATCAGCACGCTCGAAACGGGTCATACCGAGATAATCGATCACTATGATTGGCACATCGCAGAGATGTTGAACACAGTAAAAGGCAGAGAATAAAGGAGGATATTACAATGGAAATGATAACTTTAAATGATGGCGTAAAAATTCCTGCAATCGGCTTCGGTGTGTTTATGATACCCGCGGACGGCAGTACCTACAAAGCGGTTCGCGAGGCACTTGACGCGGGATATCGCCACATTGACACTGCGACGGCTTATTTCAACGAGGAAGAAGTCGGAAAGGCTGTCCGCGACAGCGGTATTCCGAGAGAGGAAATTTTCGTTACAAGCAAGTTGTGGCTATCGCATTACGGTTATGAGCGCGCCAAGATCGGCATTGAGCGTTCGCTTCGCAAGCTCGGGCTTGATTATATTGATCTTTATCTGATCCATCAGCCTTACGGTGATGTTCCCGGCGCGTGGAAAGCAGTGGAGGAAGCAAAAGTGGAGGGCAAACTGCGTTCTATCGGTGTATCCAATATGACTCCGAAAATCTGGAACGAGTTTGTACCTCAATTCTCTACCCCGCCCTCCGTTAATCAGGTGGAATGCAATCCGTTTTCACAGCAGAAAAAGCTTCGCGCGATAATGGATAAAGATAACGTAAAATTGGAGTGTTGGTATCCACTCGGACACGGAAATTCCGAGCTGCTGAATAATCCCGTCATTACAAAAATCGCGGAAAAGTATGGTAAAAACGCGGGGCAGGTCATTCTCCGCTTTGAGGTGCAGGAGGGCTTTATCACGCTTCCGAAATCCTCAAATCCCGAACGTATCAAGAGCAATATCGAGATATTTGATTTTGAGCTTACGGATTCCGAAATGGATTCTATCCGCGCTCTGGACACGGGCAAAACCTCGCATGATCCCGAGGCACCTGGTCTTGGCGAAACGCTGCTGAACGCGTTTAAAGTCGAGGACTGATATAAACATAATACGAAATAATGAAACACCCGCCGTTGTTCGAACCTCATAATTCGGACAACGGCAGGTGTTTCACATTATTTAACGAACTTTTCAATACACAACTATGAAATCATTATTAAAAGTTCATCGTCTGCTTATTAAGCAGAAACTTCTCACAAAGTCGGCTCTTATTTTTTTCGTATTGGTAATTATCACTCAAAAGAAAACATCATACCCCAGCTCCTGCGTATATTATCCATCAGACGCAAAACTGCAATACTGTCCTCGGGTCTGAAAATATTGCTATGGGTCTTCCCTGCCCCGACCAACCTCGTTACTTCCCGAATTTCATACTCAAATCCGTTTATATCCGGAGGAGATTTGACCTCATAAGAAGCGCCGTCAACCGGATCAACCGTCATGGAATAAGCTGCCTGAAAGTCGGGCAGATAGATCGAAGCTTTGTCAAAATAAAGCGCCGCCCTGCGTTCTATCTGCAAGCCTATTGTTTGGAGACTGTGAGCGGTACGTCCTCCCGGGTAACGCAGTTGTATCACACTGAATTCATCCGTACCGTATTCGTTAAGGCGCACCTCCGACTCAAACGCTTCGGGGTCGCCGCCCATGATCAATCTCAGAAAACCGAGATTATATATACCGATATCCAACAGCGCTCCCCCGCCGAGTTCCGATAACAGTTTGCGTTCACGCCGCTCCCCGTTCGCGATAAACCCGTAATCGCAGCGCGCGTGCCGCAGCTCTCCGAACTGTTTCGACCCCACAATTTTCAGAAGTTCATCATACAAAGGAAGAAAACGCGTCCAGAACCCCTCCATCACGAACAGACCCTTTTCGTCCGCTGCTTGATAGAGCTTTTCCGCGTCCTCAGCACACGTTGTGAACGGCTTTTCACACAAAACGTGCTTTCCCGCGTTAAGACACAGCATGGTATTCTCATAGTGCAGATTATTCGGCGTGGCGATATAAACTGCATCCACATTCGGATCCGCCGCCAATTCCTCGTAAGAGCCGTATGACTTTTCAATTTCATACTTCTCCGCAAAGGCTTTTGCACGATCCTTGTCACGCGAACCTACAGCCGCCAATCTTTCACCCTCAGAGCGCATATTTATTATTGTTTTCGCGAATTTTTCGGCGATCGTTCCAGTTGCCATAATACCCCAGTTCATTTGCTGCCTCCTCTGTTTTATCTATTTGCTGAAAATCAGAATTAAGATTAATTCCCACGGTCAACATCCTGCTTTGTATAGATTATAGCACAAACACCGCATAAAGTCAATAATGTTTGGTTAAAGAGCAGTTACCTTCTGTAAGTTTGTCAATAATATTGGACAAATTTTTTGAAGAATTCGATAGGCGACAACCTTCCTATTTTAAGGTATATGAAAAAGAATTCAACAGTCATAAACTTCACAAAAAACATCAAATCGGAAAGCCTTTTTCCCACTTGACATCTCCCCCGAAAAATGCTATAATTCAATAAAGCAAACCGAAAAGAAAACTCAATGAAGAGCACGATCTATTCGAGATGATCAAAATTAACGTGCAGGGTTCGTGTATAGGGAAGTGTATAAATTGAGGTATAAAGCAATTTTTTTTGACCGCGACGGCACACTTACATATTTTGATAAGAATAAAGAACTTTGGAGAGATCGGATCATCGGCGAATGGAGCGGGAAGCCTTTTGAATTGCCATACGAAAAAATGATGAATCTGTTTAACCTTGCGAGCCAAGGGAGGAATCCTTGGTATAAGACAGTTGACGATGAGAGAGCTTTTTTCAGAAGGTTTTATCGCTATTTGCTTCTCGGCGAAGGCATTGAGGACGATCTGGATAAACGAGCCGAGATATTGTTCAGCGAGTTATGGTGCAACAAAGACCGCGTGCTGTTTCCGGAAACCGTAGAAGTACTGGAGTTTTTTCACAGGAATGGATACAAAATGGGTGTAATAAGCGACACCTCTCCCTCACTTGAATACACGCTGCTACAGTTGGGCATTGCCAAATACTTCACATCCTTTACTGCGAGTTCCTTGGTGGGTGCAGGCAAACCAAGTCCAATTATTTTTAATGCCGCGCTTAAGGCACAAGGAGTATCGGCAGAAGAAAGTTTATATGTCGATGACTTTAAGCCCGAAGCTGACGGGGCAAGAGAACAAGGTTTTACCTCCTTTTTGATAGATCGAAGCGGTAAAGAGGCTGATAAATGGAGTATTCAAAGCTTGAAACAACTGATTGATTTTGTGTCGCGATAAAATAAGAATAAAATCAAATCGGAAACAGCACAGCAGCAAACTTCTTCGGATATACGAACGATCACTCCCCCTCAAACCGCGCCCTCAGCTTCTCCAACGCGCGCTTCTCTATCCGCGAGATATACGACCTCGAAATGCCCATGCTCTTGGCGATCTCGCGCTGAGTGAGCGGCTTGCAGACGCTGCCGTCGCGATCGGTCACACCGTAGCGCTTGCAGATTATTTCGCGTTCACGGTCGTCGAGCTCCTCGGCTATGAACTTGTACAGCTTCTCCGAGTTTATTTTCAGCTCCACGTCGTTCTCCACGTTCACGCCGCTGCTGAATATATCCGCGATAGTAAGCGCGTTGCCCTCTCCGTCGCTCTCGATTGGGTCGTTTATGTATACCTCGGTAAGCTGGTGTTTTATCTTGCGGAAGTACATTTTTATCTGGTTATCAATGCACTTCGACGCATAGGTGCTGAACTGATTTCCTTTCTGATAATCGAACGTCTCTGCGGCGCGGATAAGCCCGATAGTGCCTATGGAAACAAGGTCGTCGGGATCCTTGGCGTCGGGATAGTTCTTCTTGACGATATACGCGACGAGCCGCATATTATGCACGATTAGCCTGTCGCGGGCTTTTGTATCGCCTTGCGCTATCTGTTTGATACACTCCGCCTCTTCCTTTGCGGAGAGCTGCTTTGGGAAGTTATTTTTCCTGTCGAAATGCAGCCCGAAAAAAAGCAGATTCTCCAACGCCAACTTTAGCAGCAGCACACCCATAGATTACCTCCGAAAACACAAAAGGAGCCTTATATGAACATAACGGTATACGGTATCGAAAACCCGATGCCGCGCGAATATTATGCGCGGCTGTACGAGATAATGGAATATTCGTTCCCCGATGACGAACGCCGTGATCTCGAGGAGCAGTTCGGCGAATTTCAAAAGCCGCGCTTCCGCTCGCTCGTACACGAGGAAAACGGCGGCATAGCAGGGTTTATGAACTATTGGCAGCTCGACGGCTTCGTGTATCTGGAGCACTTCGCGGTCGCACGCGAGCTCCGCGGGCACGGTATGGGCGCGGCGCTGATGGACGAGCTGTGCCGACGGACTTGCTGCCCGATAATATTGGAGGCGGAACCGCCCGAGCTGAGCGAAGCCGCCGTCCGCAGAATAGCCTTTTACGAACGTCTGGGCTTTCACCTCAACGCTCACGAGTACTACCAGCCGCCGTATCACAAGGGCGACGAGCCCGTGCGGCTGATGATAATGTCCAAGCCGTCGCCGCTGTCCGCCGGAGAGTTTCTCACTGTTCGTGACACGCTTTACCGCGACGCATACGAAGTCCTCTGAAAAAACAGTCCGTAATTCAATCATATTCGACAGAGCATGGGCAATATTACGGGAAATTATAATTCGGACTTCCACACAAAAAACGTCTCCCTTAATTGGGAGACGTTACTTTTAGAGCGTGTTCACTTTATCCGAAAGACCGGAACGTTAATGTAAACTCACTCTAATCAAACTTCTTCGCCCGAGCAAAATCCACCGTCCCGGAGAACGGCTCGTACACGATGTCCGTGCAGCCCTCCTTCGTGAAAAAATACTCGTTCTTGCAATAGAGCGGAACAAACGCCGCGTTCTCGATCAGCTTTTCCTCGGCGCGCTTGTATATCTCCGCGCTCTCGGACAGGTCGGCGGTGCGCTCCGCCTGCGTCAGCAGCGTCTCAAATTCGGCATTTGCGAAGCCAGTCATGTTATCCGCGCTGCCCGCACGGAACTGCTCCAGATACGCCGACGGGCTGTTGTACCGCCCCGTCAGCTCCAGCACTGCAATGTCGAAGTCGCCGCTCTCGAGCGCCGCACGGTAATCGTCGCCGTCCAGCTGCTCTACAACGCAGTAGAACCCGTACTCGCGCTGCCATTCCTGCATAGCGTAGGACACGGCAGTAGCGGCTGCGCTGTCCGATACTATCACCTTTGCGCCCGTGAACAGGCTCTTGTCGATATTAGGCTCGGCTTTGAGATAATGTCTGCGCGCCTCGTCGGGGTCACAGCCGAGCTGCGTACCGCCAACGAGCTCACGATAGCCCTTGTCGAGCATCGACACCTCCGCGGGAACTATCCCCTCCGCGGGCGCGTACCCGGAAAGCGCCGTCAATGCCGCATCACGATCGACCAGCAACGCCAACGCCATGCGGAAATCGTTATTTCGGAACAGCGTTGATCTGCGGTTGAACGCAATGCCGCAGGTGACGGTTGCAAATTCCTCACATTCGCTTTTTATCCGACCTCGCTCACTCTCGGACACGGACAGACAGCTTATGTCGCCGCCGTTGAAATCGTCTATATACAGCTCCTTGTCACGGATAAATATAGTCACTGTCGACGGACACACGTCCATCGTCTCGGCGTTTTTGGAGTGCCTGCCGAGAATGATGTTATTTGAATCCTGGTCGGCGTCCGGGTCGTACAGCCACCTGCGGATATAGAAAGCACCGTTCGACGGAGTGCACTCGCCCGAAAGCCCGTACTTGCCCTGCGACTGCAAAAAGAACTTCTCACTGCACGGCATCGCGGGCGTCTCGGTAAGCTTCGTCAGAAAGCGCGGGTCGGGATATTCGAGCGTGATCTCAAGCTCGAAATCGCCATTTGCCTTTACCCCGAGCAGCGACGGGTCGGTTATCTTCCCCGTGTGCAGCAGCTGCGCGTTCTTAATGCAGTAGTAATCCTCGGCACGCGGCGCGCCCGTCTCGGGCAAAAACAGCCGTGTAAACCCGTAAACAAAGTCCTTCGCGGTGCATTGCTCCTCAAAATCGCCGCCGTCCGTCCAGTATATCCCTTGCTTGAGCTTGAACGTATAGGTCAGACCGTCGTCCGAGACAACGAAATCGGCAGCCACGCCATCCTTCACGGAGCCATCCTCCGCAAGCGCCAACAAGCCCGTAAAAATGTTTCGGATAACAAGATCCGCCGTCTCCCCGTCCGCTATCTGCGGGTCAAGCGTCACGGGATTTGACGGTATATTGCAGACGAACGGATAATCCCGTCCGTCGTCCTCACGGCAGCCCGCCGCCGAAAGCAGCATTACCGCCGCAAACACCGCCGCCGCTTTTTTCAAAATATTTATGTCGATCGCTCCCAGCTTAAAGGCAATACCGCGCAATTATTGTCGTTCGATTGCGCCGTCAGATTTTTCGTCAGATTGTGCAAATTGAGTGCAGTAAGGCTGACGCCTTTTAAAGAGGATTTGTGCACGAATTGAACTTTGTTCAGCCCTATGACGGAAAATATGCAAGCGGACGAAAACAAGATGTTTTCGCAGTTTCCCCAAGAAGCGGCACGGATGCCGCTATCAGAGGGAAACAGGCGGCAAAGGCGTTAGCTGCTAATTGTACGGTGTTACCTATATTTTAGTCTGTTTATATTTTAACATATCCTTGACGAAAAATCAACAAAGAAATTATTACAAATTTATTACAATTTTGTAAGATGACATTCTTTTGAGAGCGGTGCCGACGAGCAGCGGATTATTCTTTCGAGCCTTTGCGCTTCTTTATGAACAGTGCGGCGACAGCGATCACGGCTGTCAATATCACGATATTGACCTCAACAGGCGCCAACTAGAAAAGGTTAAAAGCCGCATGCAGCATAGCAATAAGCAGTATGTTTCTGCATTGATAATAGGTCATCCCCAAAACAACGGATACGAGGACTGTCCAGATACAAAGGCAAATTATCTCCCAAGTACCCAGCAAATTTCGGATTATCCACATTGGCATATGCCATACCGCCCAAATAACACCGACAAAAATAACGCTGCTTTTTTCCTTAAAGGGAACTCGTTCAAGCAGAAAGCCCCGCCATGCCGTTTCCTCTGCAAACGCTGTTATAAACAGATATATACAGCCGGTTAACAGTGATGTTACCGACGAGTATGCATTTTGGAACACATTCGCTCCCGTTATAATCGAATAGCAGCAGTAAGTTGTTATTCCCGCCAGCGTGAATATGACAAACGTCAAAAAATGTTTGACGGCTATCTTCCCCGAAAACATCCGCGCAAGGTATGACTTTAGATTGCACTCGCAAAGCAACAGAACGGCGGAAGTCAGAGCGGGAATACACACAAAAAAGTATTTTAAGAATAATAAACCGTTGGCAAAGACAATTCCGTAACGTTCCAACAATGTGGGAACATAGCATATAAACGACAAGACGTATACTACCGAGACCCATAACAAGATTTTTGTTTTATTTACGTATTCTGACAAAATAATTTCTCCTTTATCAAGAGGGACAATCATAACCGATGACCGTTTTTTCCTCACGTGTCGCTTTCATATCGATAAGCCTCTGATTATCGCTCCCGCGGAACGGCAGCGACAGCGACTTGCGCTCCTCGATAAAGCGCCCGTCCACCAGCACGTCGATTATCGACAACAGCTTTTCGACGTTCGGATCACTAATTTTCCACAGCTCGCTCAGCGTCCACCCCGTATAGCACCACAGATCGTAGCCCCGCTCCTTGAATCGCTTTCCTAGCTCGTACAGCGCCGCCGCCTGACAGAACGGCTCGCCGCCCGAAAACGTCACGCCTCTGTTGAGCGGATCCTCCGTACACTCGCGGAACAGCTCGTCAGTATCGACTACCCTGCCGCCGCCGAAATCGTGCGTCTGCGGATTATGGCAGCCCGGACAGTTGTGCGGACAGCCCTGTACGAAAACCGTATACCTGAACCCGGGACCGTCCACGATAGACTCGCTGACCGTTCCCGAAATGCGAATATCCACTTTATCCCCTCCGACCTCAAGAAAACAGCCGCGCTGAGTACCCGACTCATCCTGCGGCTGCGTTCATGATTATTTATCCTTAAATCTACGCGGACGCTCGATCCGCTCGATCTGAATTTCGTCCTCACGGCGTCGGCACTTCGGACACTCGTCGTCGATTATGCCGGTGAAGCCGCAGCACGGGTCGCGGTCGATCGGGTGATTGATGGCACCGTATCCGATACCCTGCTCTTTCATATAGCGCACCACCTGCTCAAACGCGTCAAGGTTCTTGAGCGGGTCGCCGTCAAGCTCCACATAGCTGATATGACCGCCGTTCGTCAGCGCGTGATACGGCGCTTCGATGCGTATCTTCTTGAACGCGCTGATGGGATAGTACACGGGCACATGGAAGGAATTGGTATAGTAATCCTTATCTGTTATTCCCTTTATCTCTCCGTATCTGCGCTTGTCGATGGCGATAAACCGCCCCGAGAGCCCCTCGGCGGGGGTCGCGAGGAACGTAAAGTTCAATCCAGTCTTAGCCGACTGCGCGTCGCACTTTTCGCGCATATGCGTTATGATCTCCAGACCCAGCTTCTGAGCACGCTCACTCTCGCCGTGGTGCTCGCCGATAAGCGAGATAAGGCACTCCGCAAGCCCGATAAAGCCCGTCGACAACGAGCCGTGCTTGAGTATCTCGCCGATGTTGTCGCCCTCAGAAAGGCTCTCCGAATCTATCCAGACGCCCTGCCCCATAAGGAACGGGTAATTTTTGACGCGCTTTGAGCACTGTATCTTAAAGCGCTGCAAAAGCTGCTCGAACACCATTTCCATAGTATTGTCCAGCGTCCTGTAGAACTTGTTGATATCGTGATTAGCCTCAATGCCGAGCCGCGGCAGGTTTATCGTGGTAAAACTGAGGTTTCCTCTGCCCGTCACTATTTCGCGCGACTTATCGTAGACGTTGCCGATAACGCGTGTGCGGCAGCCCATATAGGCGATCTCGGTATTGTAGTCGCCCTCTTTGTAGTATTGCAGATTGAACGGCGCGTCGATAAAGCTGAAATTCGGGAACATCCTTTTCGCCGAAACGCGCATAGCAAGCTTGAACAGGTCATAGTTCGGCTCTCCCTCGTTGTAGTTCACACCCTCCTTGACCTTGAAAATGTGTATCGGAAAGATGGGAGTCTCTCCGTTTCCGAGACCGCTCTCCGTCGCGAGCATTACGTTACGCGAGACCATCCTGCCCTCGGGCGAGGTGTCGGTGCCGTAGTTTATCGAGGAGAACGGGTTCTGCGCGCCCGCTCTTGAATTCATCGTGTTGAGGTTGTGTATAAGCGCCTCCATCGCCTGATAGGTAGCGCGCTCGGTCTCCGCCTCGGCGATCCTCTCCGCCTCGTCCTGAAGCTCCGTGAACTTGTCGCCGAGCTCGGGCGCAAGCAGCTCCCACTCCTTGGCTTTGTAATCGTAATTGTCCTGAAGCTTCGGATAAAGCCCGAACTCCGCTTCTATTTTATCCTCGGTATCGAGGAGCGTCCTACGTATTTCGTCGTAATCCTTGCCGAACGTGTAATGCAGTGCCTTGGCAAGATTCACTATATACATTTTCCTGAATGTTTTCTTAACGCCCTCAGCCATCGCATAGTCGAAATTCGGCACGGACTGACCGCCATGCTGGTCGTTCTGATTGGACTGGATAGCAATACAGGCGAGCGCCGCGTAGCTTGCAATATCGTTCGGCTCGCGCAGGAAACCGTGCCCCGTCGAAAAACCGCCGTGGAACAGCTTGAGCAGGTCGATCTGGCAGCAGGTGGTCGTGAGCGTCAGAAAATCCAGATCGTGGATATGGATATCACCCTTGATATGCGCGTCGGAGTGGGCGCGCTCGAGTACGTACATCTCGTTGAACTGCTTGGCGCCCTCGCTGCCGTATTTTAGCATCGTGCCCATTGCGGTATCGCCGTCGATATTGGCGTTTTCGCGCTTGATATCGCAGTCGGCAGCCGACGAGAACGTCAGGTTCTCATATATCTTCATAAGCGTGGAGTTCATCTCGCGGAGCCTTGTGCGGTCAGCGCGGTAAAGGATATACGCCTTTGCCGTCTTGGTGTGACCGCCCTCGATCAGGATACTCTCGACCATATCCTGAACCTCCTCGACAGAGGGGCTGCGTCCGATTATCGTCTCGGAGAGCTTCTGGCAGACCTCGTCCGCGAGCCGCATCGCCTCGTTGTAATCGTTTCCTCCGACAGACTGCGCCGCCTTGTAGATCGCGCTCGCGATCTTCTCGATATTGAACGGAACCTGTCTGCCGTCGCGCTTATTTATCATTGTGATCATTGCCATTATCCGTGCTCCTTAACTTTACAACATCTTGTACCTCTTGTACAATACATTACTATTATATAGTATTTCGGTCTGTTTGTCAAGGGAGTTTTTGCTTTTTTTGAAAAAATAATCGGTTGCACGCCTAACTGTATTTTGTTTCGACAGACGGCGTTACAACACAAAATACCGCGCATACATATGCGCGGTATTATAGTTCCGTAAACCGTCAAATCAGCGGATAAGCGCGTTCAGCTCCTGCGCGTCCGCAAGGATATCGTTTATCAGTATCGCCGCCAGCGCGACATTGAACGCGTTGGAAATGCCGATATATGTCGCCTTGGTGTGCTTATGCTTCAGCAGCGCCGACGCGCCACCTATCCACGCCGCGGAAGCCGCGACGGCGATAAGCAGCGTCAGAATACCGCCGAAAACAGTCACCTCGACCTTGAGCATACGCACCACGACCAGCTCCAGCACGAAATCCGTAAACGGAACCAACGCCAGCGGGAACGTGGCGATTGCCCATTCCTTGCGCTTGGACTTGAAAAAAATTATCACAAACAGCGCGAAAATCCCCGTGATAGCAGCACATTCTATCGCCATAACGCACCTCTTCGTTTTACTTTATCACATTGCCTTATCATATCGTTACAATCCGCTCACGGCGTTGTTGAACGTCACCGCGAAAAAGACGCCGCACACCGCAAGTATCACGATCGCCGTAATGATGCTCACCGCGAGCACCGAGGCGGGTATTTTTTCCCGGTCAGGATCCTTGTGTCTCTTGGGTTTTGGCATTGCTATTCTCCTACCTATGATGATCTTAGGAAATACTGATTAATCGTTTTAATAAAGGGCACCTCTAAATTTAAAGCCTTATTTTATGCGGTTTTCCCCGCCTCCGGCGGGGAAAACCACGATTAAATCAAGATTTCCCTTACTATACATTATAACCTATTCTTGCCAAAAAAGCAAGGCATTACACAAAAAAAACACAAACGTCTATGCGAACTCGCTGCCGTCCGCGCAAAGTATCTTGGTGCGGATGATGCGCACACTCCGCGGCTCGTCTCCCGACGCGGCACGGTACGCCTCAAGCAGCAGCGCCGGATTGATGTTGAAGTCGTTCCCCGCGGGCAGCCGCAGCGTTATGCTCTCCCCTACCGACAACTCCGTGATAAGCGGCTTGAGGTCGACCTCGGACGTGCCCTTTTTGGTTTTCTTCTCGACGATTATTTTCTCACTTTGCGCGAATTCGAGAAATTTCTCACGGTCAATGTCGGCTGTTATCTCGTACTCGGCGGTGGTGATGTCAGTATTTTTCATTACGGGCGCGGCGATCTCAACGGCGCGGATATCGAGCGGAAGCGCCTCGTTGAGCCGCGCGGTGACCTCCCCGTAGTCCATATCCTCCAACAGGCGGAAGTCCATAGCCTCGCGCACACCCTCCTGCCCGAGCGAAAGCGGCAGCATAAACTGCACGTACATATGCGGACTGTACCCCTCGGTGTACCACACGGGGAGCTTTGCGCGCCTTATTGCGCGCTGCATGACCCTGTTCAGGTCGAGATGCGAAATGTACTTCGCACGTCCGGTCTTGCTGAAAAACACACGCGTATTAACGGATGGCACGGCAGATCTCACCTCCGACATTCTTTATAACTCCGCAGTCGGAGCATTTCTCGCGGCAATTGGGCGTTGTTACGCCCTCGTGAGCCTTTCTGTTCTCGCTTATAAGGAACTCGCGGCTGATAAGCATATTGATGTGCGACCACGGCGCGACCTCGTCGTATTCACGGCGGCGGTTGGCGTAAAAACTCATCTCCAGTCCGCACTCCGCGAATGCCTCACGCCACTTTCTTATATCGAAAAACTCGTCCCAGCCGTCTAGCCTGCAGCCCTTTTTCCACGCAAGATATATCGCCCTGCCGACGCGCCTGTCCGCTCTCGCGAGCACAGCCTCGAGCAGCGAAACGTCGTATTTCGAGCGCGATATCGTTATCCTCTTATCGCTCGCGTACTCCATTAAGTGCTTCTGCTTGGAGCGTATTTCCTCCTCGCTTGCCTGCGGCTCAAACTCGAACGGCGTGAACGGCTTCGGGATAAACGTACTCACCGAGACCGACACCGACGGCGATCTTCCCTTTTTGCGGTCGGACGTGAGCTGCCCTATGACCGCCTTGGCGAGGTCAAAAATGCCCTCGATATCCTTTTCCGTCTCGGTCGGCAGCCCCAGCATAAAGTACAGCTTTACCGAGCTGTAACCGCCCTCGGACGCGATTTTAACGCTGTCAAGGACATTCTGCTCGGTGACGTTCTTGTTGATAACGTCGCGCAGACGCTGAGAGCCCGCCTCGGGCGCAAACGTAAGACCGCTCTTGCGCACGTCCGAAATCTCCCTCAGCACCTCCTCGCTGAACCTGTCGACGCGCAGCGACGGCAGCGAAAGGTTTATCCCGTTCTTCGAGGTGTAGTCGGTGAGGGTTTTCAACAAACCCTCAATATCCTTGTAGTCGCTCGTGGAGAGCGACGAGAGCGACACCTCGTCATAGCCCGTGTTCTCGCAAAGGCACCGCGTCTGCCCGAGGATAGTACCCTTAGACTTCTCGCGGAACGGGCGGTAAATATACCCCGCCTGACAGAACCGGCAGCCACGTATGCAACCGCGCAGCACCTCCACGACCGCCCTGTTATGCACGATATCGCAGAACGGCACCACGAAATTCTCGGGGAAATACGCCTTGTCGAAGTCGCGTACTATCCTCTTGGTGACGGTCTGCGGCGCGGGCTCCTCGGCGGTTATCTTGCTTACCGTGCCGTCGGCGTTGTACTCGACCTTGTACAGGCTCGGCACGTAAATGCCCTCGATCTGCGCGGCGCGCTCGAGGAACTCCCGCTTGGAAGCGTTTTCCTTCTTGCACCGCTCCATAAGCCTCATAAGCTCGAGATTGACCTCCTCGCCGTCTCCGACGATGAACAGGTCAAAGAAGTCACACAGCGGCTCGGCGTTGCACACGCACGGACCGCCTCCTACCACGAGCGGGGTCAGCGCGGTGCGCTCCTCCGCGAGCACGGGCAAACCCGCGAGATCAAGCATCGCCAGGATAGTGGTGTAGCACAGCTCGTACTGTATTGTGAAGCCGATAAAATCGAATTCGCGTATCGGGTCGAGGCTTTCCAGCGCGTACAGCGGTATGCCGCGTCGGCGCATCTGCTCCTCCATATCGGGCAGCGGCATAAACACGCGCTCGCACCAGTAATTCGGCACGGCGTTCTTCAGCCCGTAAAGAATCTTCATTCCGAGGTGCGACATTCCGATCTCGTATGTATCGGGAAAACAGAACGCGAATCTCACGTCCACCTTGCTCTTGTCCTTGATCACCGACCCGACCTCGCCGCCGATATACCGCGCGGGCTTCTGTATGTCAAGCAAGAACTCGTCGAGCTTGTCCATCATTTCGGTGTTTTTGTATAAATTTTCCGACATCAAAAAACTCCTAATAATCAGCAATAGTATCGAATTTCATTAAAGTAAATTTTCCATTTTTTTGATAACTTCATCGCTTCTTGCTTCAATTATCTCCAAAATATTTCTCAAAACTCTCATATGAGCCGATCATAAAGATTTGCGGCATTTTCAAATCCTCCCTCTTGGGAAAACCTTAAAGTAAGATGTGCCGTAGATTCTATGATACCTTGAAACCTGTTGATCTCCTCGTTCGAAAAGCCGCATATATCCTCCCATCTGTATTCCGGCAGAATACACCATGCGTTATGAAACCCTCCAACAACGGGTTTTTCGATATATACCCTGACAGTACCGTTTTCCTGCATTTCCGAGTGTACTATTTCGGTATTGTCATCAAGCGTCAAAAAGGGATACATCATACTATAACCTCCACACCTAGCTCCGAAGCTTCCTCTCATACCACTCCTGCTTGGTCATCAGCACCTGTCGCGGCTTTGAGCCCTCATAAGGACCGACGATCCCCATCTTCTCCATCGTGTCGATGATGCGCGCCGCTCTGCCGTAGCCGAGCTTGAGCTGCCGCTGGAGAGAGGACGTGCTCGCCTGACCCGCCGTAACTACCAGCTCGATAGCCTCGTCGAGCTTCTCGTCGCGATCATCGCCGTCGTCATCGTCGGGCGCGGCGTTCTTGTCGCCCGCGCTCACGATCTCCGCCTGACGCTCGATCTCCGCCATAATGCTCTCGTCGTACTCGACACGGAATGTCTGCGTGATAAACTCCGCGACGCGCTCTACCTCATTGTCCGAGACATAGCACCCTTGCAGACGTATAGGCTTTGGCACTCCAACGGGCATATACAGCATATCGCCGTTTCCGAGCAGCTTCTCCGCGCCGCTCGCGTCGAGGATAACGCGGCTGTCAACCTGAGAAGCGACCATAAGCGCGATACGGCTCGGGATGTTGCCCTTGATAAGACCCGTGACCACCTGAACGGTGGGCTTCTGTGTGGCGATGACGAGGTGCATTCCCGCGGCTCTCGCTTTCTGGGCAAGGCGGACTATGCTGTCCTCGACGTCCTTGGGCGACGCCATCATAAGATCGGCGAGCTCGTCAATGAAGATGACGATATGCGGCATATGCTCAAGCTCGCCGTCATCGTTCGCCACGTCGTTGAAGCCGTCGATATTGCGCACGTTGTTCTCGGAGAACAGCGTATAGCGGCGCTCCATCTCGGTTACCGCCCACGCGAGCGCTCCCGCCGCCTTTTTCGGGTCGGTGACGACGGGTATCAGCAGATGTGGTATGCCGTTATACATCATAAACTCGACCTGCTTCGGATCGACCATTATCAGCCGCACATCCGCGGGCGTGGACTTCATAAGAATGCTCATTATCAGCGAGTTGACGCACACGGATTTACCGGAGCCCGTCGTGCCCGCAATGAGCAGGTGCGGCATTTTCGAGATGTTGCAGGTGACAGAATTTCCGCTGATGTCCTTTCCGAGGACGGTCTCGAGCTTCTTGTCGAACGACTTCTTGAACGCGGGCGTGTCGACCAGCTCGCGAAAGAATACCGTGTCCTTGACCTTGTTCGGTATCTCTATGCCGACCGCCGCCTTGTCGGGAACCGGCGCGATACGCACGCCGCTAACCGCGAGGTTCAGCGCGACGTCGTCCGCGAGGTTGGATATCTTGCTTATCTTCACGCCTGGCGCGGGCTGGAGCTCGTAGCGCGTAACAGACGGACCGCGGCTCGCGCCGAGGTATGTCGTCTGCACGCCGAAGCTTTTCAGCGTTTCAACGAGTTTATCAGCGTTGCGGCGTATCTCAACGTCGATATCCTCCTGCTGCACGGGCTTTTTCACCTCGTTGAGCAGGCTCATCGGCGGCAGGGTGTAAACGTCCGAGAGCGTAAGCTGAGATCCCGACGGCTCGGCGCGCAGCGGCGCCCGCGGTTCGCACTGCGGCGTCCGCAGCTCGGGAGGCTCGACAAAGCCCGTCTCTCCCTGTAACGGGCGATTTTCGTTTATCAGCTCGTCCAAATCGAACGGCAGCTCCGCCTCATCGCTGTCGTCAATATCGTTAATATCGTCCGCGGCATTTTCGGCGGCGGTCTCAACGGCTGCTTCGGCAGCTGCTTCGGCGGCGAGCTTGTCCGAATCGGTGATATCGCTCTTCGGCGCGTCAACTATCTTGGAAACGCGCGCGGGACTCTTTTCGGCGTTGAGCTTGTCCAGAGCGTCGATTATCGGCACCAGATCCGCGTCGCTGTCCTCAAATCTGTTAGGATCGGGCGGCTCGGGGTCGCGCATTATCGGGTGGCGCTTCTCCATGTACTTTTTGAGCGCCTCGCGGTATTCGCGGCTGTCCTGCTTCTGCTCCTCGATGAGCTCCTCTGTCTCGTTCTGCTTCGGCAGCCTTACGGGCGGTTCCTTTGCTATATCAAGCGGCTCGGGCATATCAAACTTCGGCTCGGGTCTCTCTGGCTCCTTGATCGGCTTTCCGACGCTGTTTACAACGTCGCGCATATCGGCGAGCTTGCGCTCGCGCTCCAGATCGCTGTCGCTAAGCTCCGCGCGCTGACGGCGCTGCGCCTGTTCGCGCTGCTTTTCCATTTGAACGCGGCGATACTCCTCGTCGGCGATAGCAGCCTCCTCACGGCGGCGCTCATTCCTTTCGGCAACGCTGTCCCCTACCCTGCCGAAAAATTCCCGTATACGCGAGAACAGCTCGGGCAGCGGAATGTTGATAACAAGCAGCACGCACACCAACGCGGCGATTATGATGATCAAAGTAGCTCCCAGCCTGCCCAGAAGGAGCAGCGGAACGCCGAGAATTATCGCGAAAATGCCGCCGCCGCTGAATTCCACGCCGTTCTTATAGAGATTGACGAATACCTCGCCGAAATTCTTGCCGCGTATCTCGCCTACCGACACTATCTCCACAGCCGCGCACAGCATCAGAACGATCAGCACTATCCTGAACACTGTATACGCAACCGTATTGCTTGGGTTTCCGGCCGAGATGACGACCGCCGCGTAGATCATCAGCGGTCCGACCGCGTACGCCGCGAATCCGAACAGTCCGTGCATAACGTCAAACAGCGCTCTCCAGCCCATGCTTCCAGGTATTAACGCAAGCAGTGTCAGCACCGCCCCGACCGCCAGCAGCACTACGGATGTTATGTGGCGGCGGCGCTTGCTCCTGCGCAGCGCCTCCTCGCGGATACGCTGCGCCTCCAGTTCGGCCGCTTTCTTAGATCGCGACTTCGCCGTCGACGATCCCGATTTTGTTCTCCCCGTACTTCCCGTGCTTTTCGCCGAGCCCCGGGAGGTTGTTTTTCTTTCTGCCATTTCTATCTTCCTTTATGTAATATTTTCCCTTAAATGTAATTACTTTCCGAAAATCGAAGCGAGAGCCGAACCCGTAACGTGCTCCCAGATACCGCCCGCGACGCACAGAACGCCGATCAGCAGCGTGTACACGCCGAATATCTTAAAGCGGTCGCTATCAAGCAGCCACTTCACGAGCTTTATCGCGAGAAATCCCACAGCCGCCGCGACAACGAAGCCTATTCCCAGCGCTATCCAGTCGAGCTGCATATCCGACTTCAGCGCGTCGCCGATCTCAAGGACGCTGCCGCCGAGTATCGCGGGTATGCCGAGAATGAACGCGAAAGTCACCGCCGTGTTCTTCTCAAGCCCGCAGAACAGCCCCGCCGCGGTCGTCGAACCCGAGCGCGATACTCCCGGGAACAGCGCCACGCACTGAAACAGCCCCACCGTCAGCGCGTCACGGACGGTCATATCCTCGCCCTCTTTCGTGCCGTTGTTGCACTTGTCGGACATGAACAGCAGCAGCGCCGTGAACAGGAACGCCACGCCCTCGAACACGATATCGCCGTCTCCCTGACGCGCCGTGAAAAAGTCCTTGAAGAGGTATACGGGCACCAACAGCGCAGTGGCAATTATTACCATAAATACCATTTTGCGGTTGGAATTCATATTCCGCCACGAAAATTTTCCCCCGAAAATATCCGCGAACATCAAAAAGAACTCCTTTATCATTCCCAGAATAGTGCGCCAGAACGCCGCGAACACCGCCACAAGCGTTCCGAGGTGGAGCACTATCGACAGTATCAGCGCGGTCTCGCCCGAATAGCCCGTTATGTGCTGAACGACCGAAAGATGTCCCGAGCTCGAAACGGGCAGAAACTCCGTCAGCCCTTGTATCACCGCTTGAATTATAACGTTTATGTAGTCCATTGTTGTTTCCCCTTATCTATGTACCTCCCCGGCAAGCCGCCGGGGGAGCTTTTTAAGGCAATACCACACAATTATTGTCGTTCGATTGCGCTGTCAGATTTTTCGTCAGATTGTACAATGAGGACGACGCAAGGCTGACGCCTTGCTAGGACGAATTGTGCAAGATGGCGGAAAATATGCGAGCAAGCGAGCGGCAAAGGCGATAGCCGCTAATTGTGCGGTTTTGCCTTAACTGCCGTTAAAGTACAGCCGCCTCATTGCGTCAAATGAAACAATGTTCCTTAAATTGTCGTCGAGCTTTTCTTCGGGATCCTTGTGCTCGTCGTAGACCTCCGTGAGGTCGATTATAGTGTGCATCATCTTTCACCTCTCCAATCTCCGAGCCGCATATCGCCGCGAGCCAAACCGAGCTCTGCGGCTGCGGTCTTGGATTTTCTTCCGCGTCTGGAGGCAGTTTCCGCCTTGACGGGAACAACCGCCGACTTCGAGGACTTCCCGTTCGCCGAGCTTGCTGCGGTCGACTTGCGCGGTCTGCCCTTACGCGGCTTGTTCTCCTTTTCGATCAGCTTGTAGAGGCAGTTCACCGCGTCGGACAGCGAGCCAAGGCTGTCGATGAGCCCCTCCTTGACGGCGGCCTTGCCCTCGAGGACGGAGCCGACGTCGAGGACGAGCTCGTCGCGCTCCATCATCAGCTCCTTGAAGCGGTCGGGGCGCATACTGCTGTTCGAGGTGACAAAGCGCGTGATGCGCTCCTGCATCTTCTCGAAGTAGTGCATAGTCTGCGGAACTCCGAGCATCATACCGTTCATACGCACGGGGTGTATCGTCATTGTCGCGGACGGCACGATAAAGCTGCGCTTGGCGGAAACCGCGAGCGGAACGCCTATCGAATGTCCGCCTCCGACGACTATCGAAACGGTGGGCTTTGACATACCCGCGATAAGCTCGGCTATGGCGAGCCCCGCCTCCACGTCGCCGCCGACGGTATTGAGGACGATAAGCAAGCCCTCGATGGTGCTGTCCTCCTCGATGGCGATGAGCGCGGGAATGATGTGCTCGTACTTGGTAGTCTTGTTCTGAGGCGGCAGAATATAGTGCCCCTCGACCTGCCCGATGATGGACAGGCAGTGAATATTATGCGGAGCGTTGTTTGCCGCGATGATGCCGGTGTCGATGATCTGCTGGTTCTGCTCCTCCGAAAAAGGAGCGGTGTTTTCTTCGCTCATAAACGTTTTGTTCTCCCTTGTGATTTTGTAATATTATTTCACGGGAAAAAACAAATATGCGCGTGATCATACAAACACAACTATACATTATACATTATATCACATTCGCAGATAAATTTCAATATTTTTTTTGAAAATACCACTATATTTTGTATATCGGTATTGATCTGCGTCGAAAAAAAGCGGCTCGGAGTTCTCCCGAGCCGCAATAATGAAGGAGGATCACAACGAGCGGTCAAAGGATTATGCAGATAAGTCCGCCGCACCCGTCGTTGATTATCCGCTGAATAGTCTCCTGCAATTTCAGCCGCGCGTCCACGGGCATTCTGTTCAGCTTGTTGTGCAGACCCTCATTGACGAGGTCGGACAGTGATTTCCCGAAGATGTTGCTCTCCCAGATCTTGGTCGGATTCTCCTCGAAGTCGTTGAGCAGATAGTTGATGAGCTCCTCGGACTGCTTCTCGCTGCCGACTATGGGGTTTATTTCCGTGGTGATATTCGCGCTCATCATGTGTATTGACGGCGCGGACGCTTTCAGCCGCACGCCGTACTTGCCGCCCTGCTTGATTATCTCGGGCTCCTCGAGGGTGAGTTCGTCCATCTGCGGCAGTACGATGCCGTAGCCCGTAGCCTCGACCTCCTCGAGAGCGTGCTTCACGCGCTCGTACTTGCGCTTTATGCCCGCGAGCTCGATCATACACGGCATAAGGTCGTTCTCGCCGTTCAGCTCCAAGCCCGTAGCCTCGCCAAGTATCTTGTAGAACAGCTCGTCAAGCAGCGTGATGTCGATTATCCCGGAGCCCGTTCCGAGGTCGAGCTCCTCCGCGACGGCGCGCTTTACGTGCTCGCAGGAGGAGATATTCTCTGCCGCCTTGCGCACGTCGTTTATGCCCGTGACCTCCGCTGCTGAAGCCTTGATACAGCCGAACACGTCCTTTTTCAGCCAGTGCTCCTTGTCGAGCGCCGTTATCCAGCGCGGCATACGTATCTTGACCTCGCGGACGGGGAACTTCAGCAGCACCGCGCCGAGTATCTCCCGTATCCCCTCCTCGCCGAGGTCGACACAGTTGACGGGGATAACGTCCGTGCCGTAGCGCTCCGACAGCTCGCCGGCGAGGGCGCGGCTCTCGGCGCTCTTGGGCTCCTGACAGTTGAGCAGCACCACAAAGGGCTTGTTTATCTCGTTCAGCTCGGAGATTATGCGCTCCTCCGCCTCCTCGTACTCGGCGCGGGGAATGTCGGTTATGCTGCCGTCCGTCGTCACCACAATGCCTATCGTGGAGTGGTCGGTAATGACCTTTCGGGTGCCGACCTCGGCGGCCATATTGAACGGTATCTCCTCCTCGAACCACGGCGTCATGACCATGCGCGGCGCTTCGTTCTCGATGTAGCCTATCGCACTCGGAACTATGTAGCCTACGCAGTCGATGAGCCGAACGTTCATCTTAACGCCCTCCTCGGGCTCGATAGCGACCGCCTCCTCGGGCACGAACTTCGGCTCGGTGGTCATTATCGTCTTGCCCGCGGAGGACTGCGGGAGCTCGTCGTTGGCGCGCTCGCGTCGGTATTCGTCGGGAATATTCGGGATAACAAGACTGCTCATAAAGCGGCTGATAAACGTCGACTTGCCCGAACGCACCGGACCCACGACACCAAGGTAGATATCGCCGCCCGTCCGCTTGGCGATGTCTGAATAGATGGAATGATTCATATGTTTGTCACGCTCCTTTATACTGTCGGAATGAGGATCATGCCTGAAAGCGGCGCGTCGCAGTCCTCTATCTCGTTTTCCTCCATAAGCGCCTTTACGGTGGTGTTGTAGCGCTTGGCAATGCTCCAGCAGTCGGAAGTGTCGTCCGTGTAGCATATCCTGAGCGCGAATTCGTCCGAGCGGTCTTTGGGCTTATCCTCACGGACAGTGACGGCGCTTACCGCCTCGACGGGGTTGATGTTGTGCAGGCTCGCCGTGAAGTCGAGTGCCGTCGTAAGCTCGAGAGAGCCGTCGGGCTTGATGGAAAAGCCCGTGTCCGTAACGCAGACGTTGAAGTCGACGAAGGTGTCCTGCGTAACGTTGGCGGCGGAGATGACCTGCTCGACCGCCTCCTGCTTCTCGGAGAAGAACGGCACTCCGTCAACGTTGCAGCCGTAAGCCTGACAGTAAAGCTGTCCCGTGAGGACGAGCTCGCTGTCCGAGCGCGGACGGCAAACAGCGTCCCTGATCTCGCTCGCAACGTCCCATACGGAGCGTATCTCCTCCTTGTCGGTGGTGAGCGAGGTGCGCACGGAGAGGCTCTGCGAGACCACGCGCGGATCGGTGGGTATGCGCAGCAGATTAGCGGTGAACTCGGTCTCGTAGTCGGTCGAGTATACATCCGTCGCGATGACCGCGCACTCCTCGAGCTGCGCGCGCACGCGGCACTCCACCAGCAGCTCGCACGAGATTATCCCGCTGTCCGACTTCGGAAGCAGCTCACAGTTCATAACGCTTATCTCCGGGAACGTCCTGTGCGCGTCGGTTATGCCGTTTATGTCGAGAATGGCGCTCACGGGGATATCCGCTGTCATTTTCTCGGTCGCGGAGCTGCCATTGGTCTCGGGATTGAAAACGCCGTACAGCGCATTTATCGTGACCGTACCCTTGAGCACAGCCTTGTCAGCGATGACGCGCAGATCGGTGATCTTCGGCACGGTACTGCACTGCATTATAAAGGCGATACCCGCAGCGCCCGTCTCGATCTCCTCGCGGACTATCAGCTGCTTGTCGGCGCAGAGCGTCTCGCCACAGCAGCTCACCTCGCGCGTGCGAACCTGCAAGCCGTCGGGCATATCGGGCAGCGCGTATTCCGCGCACGCCGTCGCGCGTATGCGGCAGCTCACCGCTCCGCGTACGTCGATCCTCCTTGGGCTAACCGCGCGGCAGTTGCAGTAATCGGTCTTCATCGTAAGCGAGACGATAGGCGAGACCGCGCCCTTGCGGCTCATATCCACGGTCTTTGAATAGGTGTAGCGCTGATCGACACAGTGAACGTCCGTACTGCCCTCGGCGAGGTAGAGCACCTTAATGTAGACCACCCCGTCGAGCATAAGCTTGCAGTCGGGCGTAACGCTGTACGAAACGATCTTCGGTGTGAGCGTGCAGGACAGTATCTTGAATATGTCGGGGCAATAGTCCGGCAGCACGTAGTCCAGCTCCACCCCCTGCTCCGACTGCCCGTCGTAAACGGACTCGTCGATATGTACCTTGGTAATTTCTTCCATAGTGATCCTCCTTGTGGCGGTGTGTTTTATCAGTGATATTGTATGCTTGTATACGGGCAAGTATGATAGTTTGGACATTTTTTATGTATTTTTTAAGGAAACGCCAATATAAGACGTTTTTCTGCGTGACACGGTTTTATCGGTTTTTTCCGCCGAAGGCGGGAAAACCGCATAAAGGGCTTTAAAATTCGGCAATAGGGCACCTCTAAAAACCTTGTTTGAGGCGAAATCAGCAGAGCACGCCGTCTGCGTCGTCAAACCTCAGAGTGATCGCTTGCGATCATTCGCGCAAGGCA
>CAMWVP010000024.1 GCA_947177735.1 uncultured Clostridia bacterium | reverse complement strand
TGCGTCGACAATACTCGGCGGGCAACTGCCCGGGAAGATAGATAGGTGCCGACATTATGCAGCTTTAGCTCAGTTGGTAGAGCAACTGACTCTTAATCAGTGGGTCCAGGGTTCGAGTCCCTGAAGCTGTACCAAATATTTAAGGAATAGGCTGTCCTATTCCTTAAAATTTATGGCCCGTTAGTCAAGCGGTTAAGACGTCGGCCTCTCACGCCGAAAACATGGGTTCGATTCCCGTACGGGTCACCAATTTGCTCAGTGTTGAGCTATCCGCGCCAATAGCTCAGTTGGTTAGAGCAACCGGCTCATAACCGGTCGGTCCGGGGTTCGAGTCCCTGTTGGCGCACCATTTATGACGTTAAGAGGCAGAGGCGTTTGCCTTTCCTCTTTTCTTTTTAGGGGTATAGTTCAGTTGGTAGAACGACGGTCTCCAAAACCGTATGTCGAGGGTTCAAGTCCTTCTGCCCCTGCCATAAAAAAACGACAATTTTCGTTAGAAGGTTGCCGTTTTCTTTTAAACGTAAAACTCTTTTCAGCAATGTCGCACAGCAATGTTATATAGTATCAAATACCCGGAGTGATTTGGGGCATTAGCGCAGTTGGGAGCGCGCCACACTGGCAGTGTGGAGGTCACGGGTTCGAATCCCGTATGCTCCACCAAATATTTTATTGAAGAAAATCGATTGCTATAAAGCTATCGATTTTTTCATAATGAAAGAAATTATATTATCAGTGGTGGTATTATATGAGAATGGTTTTCATGGCATACTTATCCGGCAGTATTGAGGCTGTAGATTTTTATAGTAAAGCGTTTAATGCAACGTCAAAAAATTGTTTTAAAGCATCCGATGATGATGATGATTTTTATGCGCATGCGGAAATTGTCATTAACAATCAAACGGTTTTAGCAATAAGCGACACATCGCATTATAGTACAAATTTTGTAAGAGAAAACAATATGCAATTCTGGCTAACTTTTGACGACGAAAAATCTTTAGATGATGCCTATAACATATTGAAACAAAAAGCGCAAATACACTATCCGTTAGCTCCATGTGAGTGGTGTAGTAAGATGGCAGATTTAACAGATAAATTTGGTATCCGTTGGTTGTTAAATTATGATCTCTGAAATACACATTATAATTATTAGTAGAAGTAAGGGATAACTTGACGCAGGTTCAAATCTCTCAGCCGAATAACGTAAAAATATCTTTTTCGTAGTCTCTTTACAGCAGCGTGACGTTGCACCCAATACGCTCCCAATCAGCGAGAGCGTATTTTTATGCTTGTTTGACAAAAAATCTTTTTGGTAACGATATCACAGTTTAACAAAATCCATATTTCTTTGCATGTTGGATTTTGAATGCAGGGAACCCGTTTAATAAAACGTAATTTAAGGAGAAAACATGAGCGAGTACACATATATCACTTTAAGAGAAAAACCGCATTTAAAAGATAGCGCAGCCGAGTGGTTTCATTGTAAATGGGGGGTGCCACGGGAAGCCTATCTTGAGTGTATGGAAGCATATCTTAATAATGAAACCGAGTATGGATGGTATCTTTGTTTAGACGAGGACAGAATTATAGGAGGACTGGGAGTAATTGAAAATGATTTTCATGATAGAAAGGATCTTGCTCCTAATGTCTGTGCAGTATATACAGAAGAGGAATATCGCTGCAAAGGAATTGCAGGATACCTGCTTGATATGGTTGTAAAAGATTTGAAATCCAAAGGTATAACACCAGTTTATTTAGTCACCGACCATACAAACTTTTACGAAAGATATGGGTGGGAATTTCTGTGTCCGGTTCAGGGAGATGATGAACCGGACATGACACGGATGTATATTCACAGATGAATTTCCTTTGTTGATTATGTATTTATTACAATTTTAATTTCCCCGAAACGTGAACAAAATGCACGATCAGGAAAACGCACACCGATGATAAGGGTTTATCGACAGACCGGAACGACAATTTTCTATCGAAAATTGTCGTTTTCTTTTTATCATCATATTTTTTCGCATAATAGGAAATGTTTTTTTCGCTCTTATATGTTATAATAAAATCATCCCGGGAAGGAGGACTATCATGCAAAACGCAAATATCATTAAAGCAGGTATTGTTTACATCGAACAAAACCTGAAAACCGATATTACTCCCGAAGAGCTGGCAAGAATGGCAGGATATTCGGTCTGGCACTATCAACGTTTATTTGCTCAGGTGGTCGGCGTGCCGCTAGCGGCGTATACCAACAGGCGACGCTTGGATCGGGCGCTGTCGGAAATAGGCTCCGGGCGCAAAGCAATAGACGCAGCCATGGAATATGGATTCGATAGTTACGCAGGATTTTACAAAGCATTTTTGCGTATGTATGGTTGTTCGCCGAAAAAATATCTATCACTTTACGGAACGCATCAATCAATACCGGAGGTATCAACTATGTACACAGAAACAGAATTACGAAAAGTCCTGAATAATTGGGACATTCCGCAGGATCTGACCATCAATGATGTGAAGATCGTAGATGGCACAAAAACGGCAGATAATATGTGGCAGATCGGCAGGGACTATTTCCTTAAAACCGGAGACCGGGCAATACTGCTGCGAAATGCTCGAGTTGCAAAAGCAATGGAGGCGCAAGGTTTTGCCGCGGCAGTTCCGATTCCGACCAAAAAAGGCGGCGATCTGACAGATGATCAGAATAATTTCGTATTGATTCGCAGATCAAAGGGTGAACCGCTTTCTAAATCCGATCGTTTTGGCGACGATTGCGGAAAATTCGGGTTTAAGTACGGACAAAGTATTGCCGGACTGCATAACGCACTTACCGCGATAGAAGAGGATATTCAACCCTTTGAGCAGAACTTATTTGCTCATGTAACCGAATGGGCTCTCCCTAATGTGCAAAAACAAAATATCCAATGGAATATGGGTATACCCGACAGCTTTTTTGAGGAGTACAGCCGTGATTTTGGCGCGTTGTTTGAAAAGCTGCCAAAGCAATTGATCCACCGCGACCCCAACCCGTGCAATATTTTGTTCTGCGACGGTGATGTAATCGGGTTCACCGACTTTGACCTGAGCGAACGAAACGTGCGTTTATGGGATCCTTGTTATTGTGCCACGGGAATATTGTCCGAACAGCGTAATGTTGAAAACGCTTATGATAAATTCCTTGCAATATTGGATGCTATCCTGCATGGTTATGACAGCATAAATCCTTTGACAGCCGAGGAAAAGAGAGCGGTCTACTATGTCATTTGTTCTATACAGATGATCTGTGTCGCATATTTTGAAAGCGTCAACGAATATAAGGATCTGGCAAGAACCAATCGGGAAATGCTGGTGTATATTATAGAGCAGAAAGATCAAATCAATAATATTTTTAAATGATTTCCTTTGATGTCTCTTAGCAACGGAATACGTCCAATATCAAAATCAGGAGAGGCTGTTTAAACCTCTCCTGATTTTTCCTTTTCTATTGTTGAACTTGTATTTCAAACTGTATATAAACCTGCGGTTCTCCCCGCCTGCGGCGGAGAGAACCGCATAAAATCAAGGTTGTTTTTTATTAAAAAGGACTTTTTCTACAGTCTGTTGTATTTATTCCAATTTTAAATTCCCCGAAACGTGAACAAAATGCACGATCAGGAAAACGCACGCCGTGACCGCAAGCGGAACGTTTTTTCGCCACAGTCCGACAAAAAGATAAAGCAGCGGCGGAAGAACCACGATAAATATCAACATCACCGCGGTGCTCTGACGACCCGTAAAATATAGGAACCAGCCGAAATAATTCAGCAGAAGGACAGCCGCGGCAATACAGAAAAACAGCCGCTCTTTGCCTGCGGTCATCGAAAAGAACTTTGCGTCATTGTGTACGATAAACATCATCATCGCGATACATGATGAGCCTAAGACCTTTTCGCAGATATCCAGAAAAACGGACGATTCCCGCATATTCATGATCGGATTTGTTTGGAGATTGAACAATGGCATAACCATATACGGAACCTCCTGAAGCGCAAATATTATCAGACCCAGCACCCAGAACCCCAGATATTGATCACCGAAAATTTTTACCCATTTAAACAACGTTCATCCTCCTGCCGCTGTTACTCAATGCAAAGCTTCACATACTGTCCGTCCTCTTTGTTATACACGTGCTTTCCGATGATCGACCGCAGTTTCCGTAAGTCCTCAACAGTGCTGCCCGCGAACTCCTGATAACACACCACCGAGTCGGCGGTGTTAAGCTCGGGATAGAAATCGGATATATAGCACAAAAACCTGTCAAGAATATCCTCGAGCGGATACTGAGATATTTCTGCCGCGCTGCTGCCCTCGTCAAACTCGGGCTCCTGAACGAACGATAACGAAGTAACGTATATCGTTTCGCCGTTGTCCTCGGTCTTGTAAATGCCGTACTCCACAAGAGTGTAAGCCGCTCCGTTGTATTTCGGTGCATCAAAATTTTTAATGTTCTTCATAACGAGTATCCTTTCTTATTTGATCACCTTTTTTAGATAATATCTGCAATGCCCCTCGGGGCTGTTTTCCAGTGTTCCGAATATCTCATAGCCGTGCTTGAGGTAAAAGTCCTTTGCCTGAAAATCGAACGTGCTGAGATGGGAGAGCGCGCAGCCGTTCTCCGCGGCGATCGCTTCGACCTCTTTCAGCAGCCTTGAACCGAGACCGTGCTTTTGATAATCCTCGCTTACCCACAGTGCGTTTATATGCAGGGCGTTCCAATGATTTACTTCGGCAATGCAGCCCGCAATGACTTTGCCGCTTTCGTCAACAATCTTCTTGTTTATCTCAAAATACCTGCCTCGACGCAGCTCGGGAACTTTTCGGGAATTGCTCTCGGTAAGTCCGGAGTAAATTCGGTCAATGTCTTTGTCGGCACAATCGGTTATATTAAACTCCATTCCCTTGTCCTTTCATTCAATATCATTTTCCCGCGGAAGCTCCATTACAACATGAACGATACCCTCCTCGAGAAATTCTCCTGAGGTCGTGACAAATCCGAGCTTTTTGTAAAACCCCTCGGCGTGCTTTTGCGCGTCCATTATAATTGCACATTCACCAAAACACTCACGAGCCGCCTTAACACTCCTTGCCATAAGCAATCTGCCGTGACCCTGTCCGCGCGTTATGGTGAGAACTCTGCCGACGCGAATTTTCCCGTTATCGGGAAACGCGCGCAGATACGCCGTGACCTGTCCGTTCTCCTCGAAAAAGCAGTGCAGACTGTCATAGTCGGTATCGTCCTCGTCAAGGTAACGAATATTCTGTTCAAGCTGAAAGACACGCGAACGCGCTTTCAGTATCTCATAAATTTCGGCAGCGGTAAGCTCGTCGAAAAGCTTTGCTTTAAAGGTCATATCGCCCTCCGTTATTTTTTTCCGAGAATTTCCGATACCCCGAACAGTACCGCTTTTCCCGATATCTTCACCCGCTCTCCGCAGACCTCCGCGTACAGCACACCTGTTCGCTCCGAAGCCTGAAACGCAGTGATCTTGCTTTTCCCCAGCCGCTCCGCCCAGTACGGCGCTATCATGCAGTGAGTAGAACCCGTCACGGGATCCTCGGGTATGCCAAGCTCGGGCGCGAACACTCTCGAAACGCAGTCGTATTCCGTGCCTTTAGCGGTCACGGCGATACAAATTCCGTCAAGCCCGCCGATCGCCGCGAGATCGGGCTTCAACCCGAATACCTCCTCCTCGGAGCTCAGAACCATAAGCAGGTCCCTGTCCATAAAAGCGGCGGTAGGTCTTACTCCGAGCGCCCTTTCCATAGCGTCCGTGACCTCGACCGGGTCAAGCCTGTAACGCGGAAAATCCATAACGAACACCCCGTTATTGACCTCCACGCTCATATCCCCCGAAAGAGTATGATACTTTATCGTTTTGCAGCCCGGTTCAATAAAGTTCGCGATAACGAACGAAGTCCCGAGCGTTGCGTGACCGCAGAAGTTGATCTCGCTGTTCGGCGTGAACCACCGCAGCCGATACCCCTCTCCCTCTCTCACCGTGAACGCGGTCTCGGAGAGGTTGTTTTCTTTGGCGATGTTCCGCATAAGCTCATCGCTTATCCATTCGTCCATAACGCATACCGCCGCGGGGTTGCCCTTGAAAAGCTCGTCGGTGAACGCGTCTACTATGTATTGTTTCATTGCTTTTTCTCCCTAATATTCTCATTTACAAAAACGTCGAAATGTGATTTATTTTCTATCCTCAAGTATCTTTGCGATGATCTCGGGGGTATCAGCCCGCATATCAAGACCAACCTCATTTGGATTGAAAATATAGTCCGTGATGTTGTCAAGCCCGGTTTCAAGCTTAAGACGCTTTAGCTGATAGCCCATTTCCGATTCGCTGTACTTGACATTGCATATTTTCGTAACGACTTCGGCTATCTCTTCGACGCTCATTCCCGACTTCGCGGGCTCTGGCATAAGGAGCGTTTCGGCAAGATCATCAAGGCTTGTCCAGCCCCAGTACTCTCTAAATTCCTTAACGTCAAGATTAGGGCGATTTGTCAGCTTACGCAGACGTTCTTCCGTCTCTCTTAACTCGGGAGACTGTTTGTCCGCGCCTGTCTCCATAAGATCGCACACACGGTCGATAAGCTCCTTTACCTCGTTAAGCTTCGACCTGTCAATTTCGGGTGTTTTCATATTCTTCTCCTATAAAACACATATCATAATATATTCCTGATCGTTTTCATCAACGACTTCAAACCCGACCTTTTTGTACATCTTAACGGCATAATTATCTTTCTGCACCGCCAGAGAAGCGCGCTTGTAACCTTTAGCCTTAAGCAGCTCCAGCATAGCCCGCATTAAGTCCGTGCCTGTTCCCTGTCCGCGGTATTCCTCGAAAAGCGATATCGCGAACGATGGAGTTTCGTCGTCGATATGCCCATAGTCGTTCATTATCCGCACCCAGCATGCGCCGACGACTTTGCCGCCGTTATCAGCGACCAGACAGTGATCGTCCTTACGCTTGCCGAAGTCCTTTATGTATACCTGTAATTCCTCGTTAAGAATAATATCGCGCGGCGGCTTTTCCGCGCCCTCGGGAATAAAGATAGCCTCATACAGAAAATCCTCCAGCAGCGGATATTCCCCGGCGGTCATTTCTCTGATCATAATTTACCTCGTAAAAACATACTTAAGGAAACACCGATTAAATCGTTTTTATAAAAATTAAAGCTTTTTTTACAGTTTTCTCCGCCTTCGGCGGGAAAAACCGCAAATAAATCGGTGTTTCCCTAATATAAACGTAAGCGTTTCGGATAATTCATCATAAAAGCCCCGCAAATCAACAATATTAGTATAGCACGCTTCCGCGAAAATGTCAAGAAAGACGATAATTTATACTTGACTAACCGCTGAAAAATGTGATATAATTTATAAACGATAAACCGTAAATTCCAAGAAAGGACGCCCCATGACCGATTTACTGATAAAGCTCTTCATAAAAACTCCCGGCAGTACGGACGCTCCTGCCGTCCGCGCGGCATACGGCAAGCTTGCGGGGAAAGTCGGCATATTCTGCAATTTAATGCTCTGTATCGGAAAGTTTATCGCCGGGATAGTCTCGGGGAGCCTCTCCGTGACCGCCGACGCGGTGAATAACCTCTCCGACGCGTCCTCGAGCATTATAAGCCTTATCGGCTTCAAGCTCTCCGAAAAGTCCGCCGACAGGGAGCACCCATACGGACACGGACGGTATGAGTATCTCGCTGGCTTTATAGTGGCTGCGCTGATTATGGTCATCGGCGCGCAGCTGCTGCGCGACAGTATCGTAAAGATAATAGAGCCTACCGAAGTCGAATTCGGCGCTGTGCCGCTCGCGGTGCTTGTCGTCTCAATACTCGTCAAGCTCTGGATGATGGCGTTCAACCGAAGGATCGGCAAAACGATAAGCTCCGAAACGCTTATCGCTACAGCCGCCGACAGCCGCAACGACGTTATATCCACGTCCGCCGTGCTGATAGCGCTGGTAATCTCGCACTTTTGCAGCGTAGAGCTCGACGGCATAATGGGCGCGGCAGTGGCATTGTTTATCCTGTACAGCGGCATATGCCTTGTACGCGACGCGCTCGACCCGCTGCTCGGAAAAGCCCCGAGCGCGGAGTTAGTCGAGAGCATACGCACGAGGATACTCTCTTACGACGGAATACTCGGCACTCACGACCTGATGATACACGACTACGGTCCCGGGCGGCAGTTCGCCTCCGCGCACGTTGAAGTGCCCGCGGATATGCCGCTTATGGAGTGCCACGAGGTGATCGACAGGATAGAGCGCGATTTCCTGCGCGAGGGGCTGAATATGCTCGTCCATCCTGACCCGATAGTCTCGGGCAGCTCGGTCGAGGGACAGCTCAACTCCGAGCTGAACAGGATAGTCCGAGGTATAGACGAGCGCATCTCCGTCCACGATATCCGCACCGTGCGCTGCCCGAACGAGGAAAAGATCATCTTCGACTGCGTGCTGCCGCCCGACTGCGGTCTCGACGAGGCGGAGCTGACCGAGGAGATCACGCGGTTTCTGCGGCTGAGCCACCCGGGCTGCCGCTGTCTGATCACGTTCGACAGCGGCTACGCGAGCATTCCGCGCTCCTCCGAGGACGAGTGATCCCCCTTGACAATTTCCGCAAAACATACTATAATATAATTTGGCGGCATATTCGGCGCGGCAAAGAGAGTATTCTCGGAACACGGTGAGAGTCCGTGACAGTCCCCGCTGCCGTGAAACGGTTGTATTTGTGCCATAGGGCGAAAGCCCGGGTCACTGAGGCGAAAGCTGTGGGAAGGCTTGGCACAAATGCGCAAACCGTAAGTCGGAAGACCTGTCAGCCGAAGCCGTACATTTATCATTATCGGAGGAATAATAATGAAAAAGGCAAGACTATTGGCAGTGCTTGCGGCGGTCTCGACCGCTGCGGCGACCTCGCTGTGCGCGTTCGCGCAGGCGCAGGAAAAGGGAACGGTCTACTTTACGTCAGTAAAGTCGACTATCGGGCAGGGCGTCTGCGTTGAGCCCGTTGCGGTGCCGTTCTACGAGGGCGAAAGCGGCATCGACGTTGTAAAGCGCGCCGCAGAGGTGACGGTCACGGACAGCGAATACGGCGCGTATATCACCGCGTTCAAGGACGAGGACAACGGCGCGGAGCTTCCCGACGAGATCAAGGCTGTCTGCCCCGAGACAACGGGAAGAAACGCCGAGGGTTGGCTGACGACTCTGGACTACACGCCCGAAAGCGGCTGGAGCTACTTCCTTAACGGCGAATACGCGACAGTCGGCATAAGCGGATATGAGCCCGCGGACGGCGATGTCGTCGAGTACAGGTTTACCGTTTACGGCTACGGCGCGGATCTCGGTCAGGACAATTCGAGTTGGGGCGGCGCAGCGGCTCTCGTACCCGCAGTGAACGCGGCGGAGCTTATAAAGACCGCGGCGGCAGCGGACAAGTCACTGCCCGAATACAAGGCGGCGATAGAGGTTCTCGGCAAGTTCGGCGCTTCGCAGGACGAGCTTGACGGCGCGGCAAAGGCGCTTGCAAACGCGTCTGCGCCCGTTGAAAGCGCTCCCGAGACTGCTCCCGAAACCGAGCCCGCTCCTGTCAACATCGACACAGGCGTTGAGAGCATAGCGGCGGTGTTCGGTATCGCGGCGCTCGCGGCAGGCGCTGTTGCGGTATCACGTAAGCGCACATAATCGTATGAAGAAACTTATCTCGGCGGTTTGCATTGCGGTATTTTTCGCGGTGCAAACCGCATTTTGTAACGCGGCTGCCCTGTCCGACATCACGGACGAGCTGTTCGCGCTGAATATGACGGAGCGCGGCGCGGAGAGCTTCTACGACGGTCTGCGGCTCGGAAGCGCCGACTGGACGGTGTTCTGCTATGGACGGCTTCACGGCGCGGAGGGCTCGGGCGGCTTTACGGATAGCGCAAAGCAAGCCGCCGCCGAGCTGATCAATGCGGAGGGCTTTGTCACGCCGACCGAGCTCCAGCGCGCCGCCGTCGTCCTGTCGGCGTTCGGGGAGTGCTCTCGTGAGCTGATAAACGCGGCTTCGTATTGCAATACCGATCTTGACAGGCAGGGGCTGAACGCGTGGATTTGGGCGCTCACGGCGGCGAATTGCAGCGGTATCGAGCCCGATGACGGCGCGGTCTATGCGCGCTTGCAGCTCGCGGAGAGCCTTATCGCGCGGCAATTGGAGGACGGCGGCTTCGCTCTTCGCGGCAGCAGCGCCGACGCGGATATCACCGCCGCCGCGATAATCGCGCTTGCTCCGCTCGCTGACAATGACAACGTTCACGGTGCGCTTGACAGAGCCGTTTTCGCGCTGTCGGCAATTCAGCTCGAGGACGGCGGTTTTACTTCGTTGGGCATTGAGACGAGCGAGAGCACTGCGCAGGCAATTATAGCGTTCGCGGCGGCGGGCATTGCCGACGAACGACTTGACAATGCGGTCTCGGCGCTGCTCCGATTCCGGACGGAGGACGGCGGATTCTCACACGAACCGAACGGAAGCGCCAATAAAATGTCGACGGTTCAGGCGTTACAGGCATTCACCGCGTTGTCGCTTGCGGAGCGCGGCGAGCTACTGTTCGACAAGCCGAATGATACCGCGCAGGAGCTGCCCGATATGAGCGAAAGCTCCGAAAGCGTTTCCGCCGATCCGTCAGGGGAATATTCCGAAATCGTTCCCGAAACGGAAGAAGCGAAACCGACCATAACGGGCTTTCAGATCAAGCTAATGATCTCGGCGGTGATCGGCGTTACAGGCATTGCGGTGCTGATCGCGGCTATTGTCAGACGCGGAAAACGCATCGCGGTATCGGGGATAATACTGCTGATACTATCGGGAGCGGTATGGCTGCTGAATATCAGAACGCCCGCCGAATATTACGCGGAAGTGCCCGAAAACGGTATAACCGTGCGCGTCGGCGCGGACTGCACGAA
This sequence comes from uncultured Clostridia bacterium, assembly GCA_947177735.1. Classification (GTDB taxonomy): domain Bacteria; phylum Bacillota; class Clostridia; order Oscillospirales; family Ruminococcaceae; genus CAG-115. The sequence goes on along the minus strand of CAMWVP010000024.1, from coordinate 17,674 downwards.
CGCGCTGCCGCGGCTCGGCGACATCGACGAGAGCGTGAATCCGCTGTCGGTGATCCCCGAGGACGGCATAATACTTCCGCTTGACGAGATATCGCTCCCCGAGGGCGCAACCGCATTTGATGCGCTGATCGAAGCGGCAAGGGCGAGCCGTGTGCGGGTAGATTACGTCGGCTCATCATACGGCGTTTATGTGCGCGGTATCGGCTTCGTATACGAGTTCGGATTCGGCAGCGAAAGCGGCTGGACGTACCGCGTGAACGGCTCCGCTCCGCAGATGTCGGCGGGAGCGTATGAGCTGTCGGACGGCGATACGGTAGAGTTTATATACACCTGCGAATTGGGCTACAACGAATAGACACGTGAAAGGAGAGTCTACTTTGGCGACAAATTGCGATGAATGTGTGAATTATGTCTACGACGAGGACTGCGGCTACTATATCTGCCTCGTCAATCTCGACGAGGACGAGATGTACCGCTTTCTGCAAGGCACAAACTACGACTGCCCGTATTACGAGCGCGACGATGATTATTATCTCGCGAAAAAACAATAGGTATTCTCGCTTTTCTTTTGGCTCTGTGCCCCGCTGCGCGGGGCACAGAGCCAAATAATAACAAGCTTTAAAGAAAAACGATAGTTTTTAGAGGTGTTCAATAGACAACTTTCGATTTTTTGTGTATAAATTATGCAAGTTAATAACAAAGCGGTAAAATAATCGATCGCAATTGTGCAAAGTCACAAATATTCGGCGTGATTTTTGTTTCATCTTACAGTAATCTACATTTTCTCTTGAAATTTTTGCCGAAAAAGTGTATAATATATTTGTATTGTATATGAACATAATACCGTAGAAAGGGGTATAAATATTTATGAAATCACCGATATCCAAGGACGAGCTGCTCAAACAGCTCAAAACCATTCTGGAGTACGACTACCGCACGGACGCCAAGAACGCTACCGACACGCAGATATACCGCGCGTTGTCTACGATCGTGGTAAATCACATGAAGGAAAAGCGCCACAACTTTATGCACGACTGCAACTCCAAGGGCAAAAAGCAGGTCTACTATCTGTCAATGGAGTTTCTGATGGGGCGCTCGCTCAAGACCTCGCTGTATAACCTCGGTATGCAGGACGAGGCTGAAAAGGCGCTTGAGGAGATCGGCGTAAAGATCGACCGCATTTATGAGGAAGAGCCCGACGCGGGTCTCGGAAACGGCGGTCTGGGTCGTCTGGCGGCTTGCTATATGGACGGTCTGGCTACCTGTGATTATCCCGCTACCGGCTACTCTATCCGTTATGAGTACGGTATCTTTAAGCAGAAGATCGTTGACGGTTGGCAGACAGAGTTCCCGGATAACTGGCTTCCCGGTGGCGGCGCGTGGCTCGTGCCCGTTCCCGACCAGGCTGTCGAGGTTCGCTTTGACGGTCAGATACAGGAGAAGTGGGACGAAAACTACCACAGCCTCGAATATGTAAACTACAACAGCGTAAACGCTGTGCCTTATGATATGTACGTTTCGGGCTACGACAGCAAGGGCGTTTCCAAGCTCCGTCTTTGGAGCGCGGAGAGTATGTCGTTCGATATGGCGTCGTTTAACACGGGCGACTATGCGAGCGCTCTCGGCGCGAACAACATCGCGCACTCCATTTCCAAGGTGCTCTATCCCAACGATAATCACGCGGAGGGCAAGGCGCTTCGTCTGAGACAGCAGTACTTTATGTGCGCGGCTTCTATCGGCGATATCGTAATGCGCCATATGAAGGTTTACGGCAACCTGAACAACTTCCATGAGAAGGTCGCTATCCACATCAACGACACCCACCCCACCTTGGCTATTCCCGAGCTTATGAGAATACTGCTCGACGAGTGCGGCTACGGCTGGGATCAGGCTTGGCATATCGTTACGAATACGTTCGCGTATACCAACCACACCGTTATGGCCGAGGCTCTCGAGAAGTGGGATCAGGGTCTGGTCGAGAGAATCCTCCCGAGAATTTATCAGCTCATCTGCGAGATCAACCGCCGCTACTGCGAGGATATCAGAAACAGAACCGGCGACGAGGACAAGGTCGCTAAGATGTCCATCGTTCAGGACGGCAAAATCCACATGGCAAGCCTTTGCGTTGCGGCTTCGCACAGCGTAAACGGCGTTTCCAAGCTGCACTCGCAGATCATCAAGGACGACGTTTTCCGTCTCCAGTACCTCGACAAGCCCCACCAGTTCAAGAACGTCACCAACGGTATCGCATACCGCCGCTGGCTGCTCCAGAGCAACAAGGGTCTTACCGACCTGCTCACCGAGTGCATCGGCGACGGCTTTAAGAAGGACGCTTCGGAGCTTATCAAGTTCCAGGTATTCGCGAACGACAAGTCCGTTCTCGAGAGACTGGGCAAGATCAAGCGCGAGAACAAGGAGCGCTTCGCGCAGTTCGTTGAGAAGTCGGCGGGCGTTAAGCTCAACCTCGACAGCATTTTCGACGTTCAGGTAAAGCGCCTGCATGAGTACAAGCGCCAGCAGCTCAACGCGATGAACATTCTCGCGGACTTCAATTATCTCAAGCAGAACCCAAATGCTCCGTTCGTTCCCAAGACCTATATCTTCGCGTCTAAGGCGGCGCCGGGCTATTATATCGCAAAGCAGATCATCAAGATGATCTGGTGTATCGGCGAGGAGATCAAGCACGATCCCGTTCTCCGCGAGAAGCTCTCGGTAGTGTTCCTTGAGGATTACCGCGTAACATTGTCCGAAATCCTTATGCCTGCCGCGGAGGTATCCGAGCAGATATCGCTCGCGGGCACCGAGGCTTCGGGCACGGGCAATATGAAGCTTATGCTCAACGGCGCTCTTACCCTCGGAACCTACGACGGCGCTAACGTCGAGATACACGAGGCAGTCGGCACTGACAACATCTTCATCTTCGGTATGAGAACTCCCGAGGTGAACGAAATGCGCATGAGGGGCTACAACCCGCAGTCCTTTATCGACCAGAGCCCCGTTCTGCAGAACGTTATGCAGAGAATGTACAACGGCATAAACGGCGCGACGTTCAACGAGCTTGCGGACTCCATCAAGAACAAGGACTTCTATATGGCTCTTGCGGACTTCGACAGCTACCGCGGCACTCAGGACTATATCAGCCAGGTCTACAAGAACCAGCTTGACTGGAACAAGAAGTCGCTGATGAATATCGCGGGCGCGGGTTGCTTCTCCGCTGACAGAGCGGTTCAGGATTACGCGCGTGATATCTGGAATTTGAGGTAATATATTCGGCATTCCGTCGGCGAAACATTGAGAACTTGTTCTCATAGCCCGAAATGTTCGGATTGCGCAAGAAACGCAAAGCGTTTCTTTGCAAATTTTCCCGATGACCGAATGAACGCTTTACGTTCATTCTGGAAAAAATTCGCAGGCGTACTTTATGTACGTCAAGAATTTTTGACGCAGTCAGTGGGGAAATTTGCCGCAAGACGGACGTTGAGCGGCTATGAGAACAAGTTTTGATAATGCCGGCGGAATGTTATTATAAGGGGAGAATTGTAAATAATGAGTATGCCTATTTTCGATTGCTTTGATACGCAGTACAAGCACCCGTTCGGGGCGCTGCGGCGCGGTCAGCCGTCTATGTACAACGTCCGTATCCCGAAGTATATGCAGGTCTCGGGGCTTACGCTGGTCATGTTCCGCCCGGGCTACAAGGAGCGCTTTATCGAGCTTGATCTTCAGGACGAGAGCGGCGAGGACAATATATATTCCTGCGTATTTACGCCGAATAACATCGGTCTGCATCAGTATTATTTCACCTGTATACTTGACGGGCGGCGGCGCTACATAAAGCGGCACGGCGCGAATATCGGCGTGTTCGAGGGGGAAGAGCTGTTCCAGCTTACCGTTTTCGATGAGAACCTGTACACTCCCGCGTTCGTCCGCGGAGGGATAATGTACCAGATATTCCCCGACCGTTTCGCGAAGAGCGGCGTTAAGCACGAAAACGTGCCCACCGACCGTATTATCCGCGACGACTGGTACGGCACTCCGCACTATCGTCCCGACGAAAAGGGCATTGTCCGCAACAACGACTATTTCGGAGGCGATCTGCGCGGCATAATCGAAAAGCTCCCGTACATCAAGGAGCTTGGCGTTACCGTAATTTACCTTAATCCCATATTCGAGTCGCACGAAAACCACCGCTACAACACCGCGAATTACGAGAAGATCGACCCGCTGCTCGGTACGGAGGAGGACTTTGTCGAGCTGTGCGGCAAGGCTCACGAAATGGGTATCGACATCATTCTGGACGGAGTTTTCTCGCATACCGGCGCGGACTCGATATACTTTAACAAGTTCGGGCGGTACGGCGATAATACGGGAGCGTACCGCGACAGAAACAGCCCATATTTCCCGTGGTACTCCTTTATCGCGTACCCCGACCGTTACGACAGCTGGTGGGGTATCACCACCTTGCCGAACGTAAACGAGAACAATCCCGCGTATACCGAATATATCTGCGGCGACGGCGGCATTCTCCAGAAATGGATAAAGCTGGGTGCGCGCGGCTGGAGACTGGACGTCGCGGACGAGCTCCCCGACGACTTCCTTGACAATCTTAACAAGGCTGTCAAGAAAATGGGCGATGACAAGATAATCTACGGCGAGGTCTGGGAGGACGCCTCCAACAAGGAGAGCTACGGCGTTCGCCGCCGCTACCTTATCGGCGGTCAGCTCGACAGCGTTATGAACTACCCGTTCAAGGAAGCTATCCTGAACTATGTCAAGTACGCCGACGCCAGGGCGTTTGTGGAGAGCGTTCTGACTATCCTCGACCACTACCCCAAGCCCGCTATCGATATGCTGATGAACTTCCTGTCCACTCACGACACCGAACGCGCCCTGACGCGTCTCGGCGGCGAGGAGGTCGGCTGGCACGACAAGGACTGGCAGTGCGAGCGCTACCTCGACGGTCCGCAGTATCTGTATGGTATTTCGCTGCTGAAATGCGCTATGGTTCTACAGTTCTTCCTGCCGGGCATTCCGTCCGTGTACTACGGCGACGAGGCGGGAATGGAGGGCTACCGCGACCCGTTCAACCGCCGCTGCTATCCGTGGGGGCAGGAAAATCTCGAGCTTATCGAGTTCACCAAGCAGCTTTCGGCGGTGCGCATGGGTACGCGCGCGTTCGAGCAGGGCGAGCTGAAGTTTATTCATGTAGACGACAACGTTTGCGTATTCTCGCGCTCGGATAAAATAACCCGTCAAGCGGCGATAATCTTCCTCAACAAGTCCACGCGGGGCAGAACGTTTGAGGTCGTGAACGAGCACACCGATATGTTCTATGATTTTGTGCCTGCGTTCGACCGCTACAACAGGGGAATACGCGACAACAAGATAACCGTTGCGCCGTTTGACTATGCGGTGGTTTACTGTAAGGTATAACTATGGTTTTCAAATGCAGATGCTGCAACAGTATAGTTGACGAAAAGCCCTCTTTGGCGGATGGCTTTTCCGAATTGGCTTATGACATGGAATGGCTGGAGGTCGGGCAGCCCGTGCCGCCTTTAGAGGAACACGTCTGGCTTCGCTCGGATAAAATACCCGAGGTCGGAGAGCGGCGGTTTATTAAGGTCAGACCTCCGTTCAGCCAAAATATCGGCGATAGCTTTAACGTGCTGTACTCGCCCGCGCTGTCGTCGAACAACGGCTGGGAGGAATATCCCGAGGAGCTTTCGAGCTCGGCGGTCGTGGGCTGTGTCTACGAGAAAACTGTCGGCGCTGATGAATTCTGCGCGTGGATAGAGGTTACGGTCGAGAACGTTATCCCGTTTCCGGAGCTGTACAAGCACTATCCCTGCCGCAAGGTCTCAAGTCTGTTTGAGGGCGGCTTCGGCGAATACGCAAAGCTAAGCTTCCGTTGGCAGAACTGGGAGTTTTACACCTTTTCGGCTCAAGGCGACTGCGGCGAATGGCGTCTTATCTTCATCGACAGCGAGGGGAAGCGGCATTTGCTGATGTTCTATGAATGGGGTTGGCACGACGGATTTGTTCAGCTCGGAAACGCGGTTCAAGAGTAAGGAGGAATTAAAATGTGTCTTGTATGCGATAGAATTGAAATGATAAAGAACGGCAAAAACCCGTATTTTGTACGAGAGCTTGAAACGGGATATGCCGTTATCGGCGATCATCAGCACTTCAAAGGATTTACGCTGTTTTTATGCAAGCGGCACGAAACGGAGCTTTTTCACCTTGACAGAGAGTTCAAGATGAAATTTCTCGAGGAGATGTCGATAGTCGCCGAGGCTGCCGCAAACGCGTTCGGCGCGGAGAAGATGAACTACGAGCTGTTGGGAATGGGCGACGCTCATCTGCATTGGCACTTATATCCGCGCAGAGCGGGCGATATCGGCGACTACGGAAACCACGGCAAAGGTCCCGTCTGGTGGCTGCCCATGAACGAGATGTACGACGACAGCACCCGCCCCTCCGCGGAGGAGCTTGCGGAAATGAAAGAGCGGCTTGCTGCCGAGCTGGATAAGCTGCTGAAATAATTAAAGCGCCCGTTATAGGGAGCGTGTGATACAGAAAGTATTGCGGTGTCGAGCGAAAACGCTTGACACCGCAATTTTCTATGAAACGGCTTGACAAAGGCGGCACGCCTTTCGGGCGCTTTTTACATTCCGTGAAGCTGCGTACCCCCGTCAATAATCCCCGGATCGCCGCCGCTTGATAAGACCGTATACGAACGTTACAACAGGCGTGAGAACAAGCAAATGCCATATCTCAAAACGTAGACCGCTCTTGCGACAGGCGCCCGTGCTGATCGTGAGGAGAGTCTTGGGGAGATATTTCAGCTCCTCGGCGCCGTACTTGTATATGGTGCTGTCGCTGGAGAGATAGCCGCTGTAATCGTAGTAGGTAGCAAATCCGTCCTGTGAATTGGATACGACGTTGTTAAGCACATACGGGTGATCGCGCTTGATGTACTCTTCGGAAAAGCCGTCACAGAACGTCAGATCGACATACCAGCTTGCTCCGTCAAGCACCACGATATTCCACGCGTGAAGTCCCTCGGGCACTTCGCCGCTTATATAATGGCACTCTATGCCGCTCAGACGGCACAGATACTGAAACGCCTGAGCGTAGCCCGCACAGACTACGTTCGTCGAAGGGTCGCCGTCAAATACGCTGATGATCCTCCAGGGGGTTATATCATTTGCCGAATATCCGTCCGTGTCGGCGGCGATCGTGTTGTATGTGTTCAACGCGCATATCTCGTCCGCGAAGCCGATTATCTTTTTGTAGTCGCTTTTTCCGCTGTATTTGTCCGCGATCGCCTGCGCGTTGGCGAATGCTTGCTTTACGCCCGGGAGCTTGCTCTTGTCGATCATATCCTCGCTGCCCGCCGACTGATACGCCGGAGAGATATGGTAGACAATGCCGCAGCGCCCCCTGTCGTAGACCAGATAACCGCTGCCGTCCTCCCAGAACAAGTGCTCGGGATTATAGCTGCCGACAAAGAACATCACCTTTTCAATCGCGTCCTCGTAGGCTTTCTTGGTAGCAAACTGTACGGGCGCGTCGTAGTAGAATGCCTCGGCTTTCTGCCTGCCCTCGGATATCGCTATGACGTTTTGCAGCACGAAGTCATACAGCCCGAGCTCCTGCTCGTCAAGATAACGTTCGGGCAGCGAAACGGCGCTCTCGGCGTATGCGCGCCCGGTCGGCGCGAAAAATGCGGACAGCATCAGCAGAAGCGCCGCTATGTAAATTTTCAGCTTCATTTTTTCTCCTTGTCCGGGGGATTTTAAGGAAGCACTGATATAATGGCGGTTTTCCCCGCCGAAGGCGGGGAAAACCGTGCAGAATAAATCTTGAAAATTTGTAAAAATCATTTATTCGGTGATCCCTTAAAGTTACTGACTTTATTATACCATATTTAATTCGGAAATGCAAGATAAGTTTGACCGAACGCATATGTTAAGTTAATTATTAAGCAGCGCAGATTTGTGAAATGGTCGGCTCTTCCTTGAAATTGTGCAATATTACAGAAATTTGCCGTATTAAATTAGCTGATTTTGATATTGAAATAAATCTTCGGTTAGGTTATAATATAAAGTGATAAGGTAAGGCGTATTACGCTTATTTTTATGGAGGTGCATCAATGAAAAAGTTTAAGTCAGTTGTTGCCGCTGCTATGGCGGCTACAATGGTGCTGACGATGACCGCGTGTGACGAGGAAGTCACTCCGAGCGGCAGCAACGGAGGAGGAAGTGCTCCCACGACCAACAACGGCGGCACTCCCCCGGCCAACGGCGGAGAAAGCTCCGTCGACAACACGCCCGCCTCAACAAGATCGGAGTATTCGGACGACAAGGTTATTGAGGCTGTAACTCAGCTGAAGGATCAGCTTGAGGAGCCGGATATGACCGTTGAGAAGCGTATCAAGTGGCTTGCTTGGTACAACATCGAGGAGAGCACTCCCGCAGGCGAGCTGTTCAAGTCGGTTTACGGTACTCCCGCAACAGGCGACATCGAGGAATTTGACGGCAGAATATTCGAGTGGGTAAGATGCGATTACGCGAACCGTTATGACAAGCTGGCGACCAGCATTCAGTCCAACGACTCTCCCGATCTCTTCCCGTTCGAGGGCACGGACTTCCCCTATGGTATCATCATGAACAGATACCAGGCGGTTGGCGATATCCTCGATCTGTCCAGCGAAAAGTGGGCAAACGCCAAGGATCTTATGGAGCAGTTCAAGCTCAACGGCAAGTACTACTGCGCATTCTGGGATATCACGCTCGGCTCGCTGATGTGGTATAAGAAGAGCGCTATCGCCGACATCGGCGCGGAGGATCCTCAGGAGCTCTTCAAGCAGGGTCTCTGGGATTGGGATCACTTCACGGAGATCGGCAGAAAGTGGCAGCAGAGCGGCACCGACGATGCGCCCAGATATCTGTATGACGGTTGGGGCGCAGAGGATAACCTCCTGCTTTCGGCAGGCGTTCCGCTGGTTTCCAACGAGGGCGGCAAGCTCAAGAGCAATATGCACGACCCGAACCTCGAGAGAGCGATCGCGTTCATCGATACACTCGTAAACGAGAAGCTCTACTATCCGAGACACGAAGTAAACAGCTACAGCATCAACCCGAAGGCATGGTGCAACAACCTCAACCTCTTCTTCTGCACAGGTGTTTGGGGCTATGAGGGTACCGGCTGGACAGGTGAAAAGAGCGATACCACGACAAGAGACGGTCTGAAGGACTACCGTATCATGTACAACTGGCCCGAGGACGAGATCAAGGTCGTTCCGTTCCCGAAAGACCCGCAGTCCGATAAGCACTACGTACAGCTCAAGCAGGATTCTTTCATGTGGTGCAAGGGTTCTACCAACAGAAACGGCGTAAAGGCTTGGATCGACTGCTCCGCTACCGCGGCAATGGATCCCAAGACGACCGAGGCGGCTAAGCAGCAGTCTATCGACAACCCGACCAAGCAGTGGACAGCCGAGCTTCTCGACTTCCTGTATCCGCTGTACAAGCTCGACGGCACAAGCCCCGTAACTCCTATCGTTGAGTACAAGACAGGTCTTGGTCCGTCCGTTTACGACAGCCAGAAGGGTGAGAGCCCCGTTCCGTCACTTACAAGCTACATGTACCTTGGCGGCGAGGATACCAGCTCGTTCGTACAGCTCCGTGAAACTCACGAGTCTGCGATCAACGCGGCTATCGACGATCTGAACAAGAGACTTGAGTAAACCGCTCGATCAATCAAGATCAATATTTCAGCTCCCTCCGGGTCTCCGGAGGGAGTTTTGGCATGTAGAAAAAGTCCACTTTCAGACTGTCGAGAAGCCCTCAGATGCTAGGACGAATGACCGCTTCGCGGTCAACCTCGGTACGGCGGCTAGCCTTTGTGGCTGCCGCCGTACCGCTGACGACGCAGATGAGGGTTTCTCGACAGTCTGAGCCCCCTCCGGGTCTCCGGGGGAGTTTTTTGCAGCGTAAAATTTTACCGCATTTTCACAGGAAAACGGTATATAGAGGTTGAATTTCTGTGCAGAATATGTTATAATTATAATGTGTATGTGTGTATAGCACCACGAAAGGATAAGATAATGACCAGATTTGAGAATAAAATTTGCCCCGTCTGCAAGGCGCCGTTTAACCGCGACGCCGAGATAGTTGTGTGCCCCGTTTGCGGAACTCCGCACCATAGGGTGTGCTACGCGGTAAAAAACAAGTGCGCGCTCGAGGACTTGCACGAGAAGGGCTTCGTGTGGAAGGGCAGGCTCCCCGACGAGCCCGAACCGCAGCAGGAAGCTCAGCCCGCGACTGCAGATCCTCATCACGCGACGTACCCGTCGGAGACCCCGAGGATCACCGAGGAGGAGCTGCTCGACAGGCTCGACCCGAACAACCCGTTCAACGAGTTCCTTAGCGGTATCGCCGATAAGACGGTCAGCGTCGATGGAGTAAGTATGCACGAGCTTTCGGCGTACTCCGCGACCTCGATCTACCACTATGGCAGGGCGTTCCGCTCGTTCCGCGGAATGAACGACGGTAAAAAGCACAAGGTATTCTTCAATATGTGCAGCGGATTGTTCGCGCCCGCGTTTCAGTTCTACCGCAAGATGGACTTGTTCGGCGTGCTGGTGCTGGCTGTAATGACGCTGCCGCTGCTGATGATAGTCCTGGCGTCGATGGGGAACGAATCGGGGAATGTCGGCGACGGCGCGACAATTGTTTTCAATATCCTGAACACCGCGATAATGGTAGTTCTGTGCATTTTCGGCGACTATATCTACTACCGCCATGCCGTCAAGCAGATACACAAGATACGCGAAAATTTCAAGGACAGGGCGACCTCGGACGAGTACTATATGGCGCTGTATGAGCACGGCAAGCCTTCCTTTGCGCGGGCGATACTCGGCTGGCTCGCTATGGCGTTTATGGAGGCGCTGGTACTGGCGCTGCCCAATCTGCTCGGCTCGGGCGTATGAAGCTGATAATTCAGATACCCTGCTACAATGAGGCGGCGACGCTCGGCGTGACTGTCGCCGACCTGCCGCGGCATATCGACGGGATAGACGAGATAGAGTATCTTGTCATAGACGACGGCAGCACGGACGGTACGGCGCTGCGCGCTAAGGAACTGGGCGTTCATCATATCGTCGGCTTTCCGCACAACAGAGGGCTCGCTAAGGGCTTTATGGCGGGGATAGACGCGTGTCTGAGGCTGGGCGCGGATATCATCGTAAACACGGACGCGGACAATCAGTACTCGGGCGCGGACATCGAAAAGCTCGTGCGCCCCGTGCTCGAGGGCAAGGCGAATATGGTCATCGGGAACCGCAGAACCGACGGGATCGCGCACTTTTCGCCGCTGAAAAAGCGGCTCCAGAAGCTCGGAAGCGGCGTTGTCCGCGCGGCGAGCGGCACGGACGTCGCCGACACGACAAGCGGCTTTCGGAGCTACTCACGCGAGGCGGCGATGCGTCTGAACGTGCTCTCGGGCTACACCTATACGCTCGAGACGATAATCACGGCGGGCGCGGACAAAAACAAGATACTTTCGGTGGATATTTCCACAAATCCCGAGCTGCGCGAGAGCCGCCTTTTCAAGTCGGTACGGAGCTACATAAAGCGCTCCGCCGCGACAATAATCCGAAACTACGTTATGCGCAGGCCGCTCAAAACGTTTCTGATGATCGCGGCGGTGTTCGTGCTGGCGGCGCTGGCGCTGGGTGTGCGGTTCATCGTGCTGGCGTGTATGGGCGACGGAGCGGGGCATATACAGTCCCTAGTACTGATGGCTATACTGGCGATAGTCGGCATACAGATGGGGGTATTCGGACTGCTGGCGGACGCGGTGTCGGAATGTCGGCGCGTTATGGACGAGACGTTGTTCCACGTCAAGCGCATAGAATACGACAACACCAACCCGAACCGCACGAATTACAATGTTTGCAGCTACACTAAAGAGGAAATTGATAAAGAATGAGACACAGACTTGAGCAATTTTACGCCGCTTTCGGCGACAAGGGCGTTATGTTTATACTGTACGCGTTTTCGGTCGTGACGAACTCGCTGCTTACGGTGAGCCTTTCGCTGCCGTCGGTGTTTCCCGATGAGATAAGCGTCGCGGGCATTGCGTCCTTCTACTCGGGACGCGGCTGGCCGGGGCTGATGGAGCAGCTCGGCAGCGGGAGCGGGTATATACAGGCGCTGCTGTACGCGCCGCTGTTTCTCGTGCTGAAAAATCCGTACGCGCTGTATAAGGCAATGCTCGTTGTAAACGGGATACTAGTGAGCTTTATCCCGATAATCGTTTACTATCTCGCGGCGAAATTCGGTGTGATACGCGTGCGCTACAAGCTGCTTATTGCGCTGTGCTGCGGAATGTACTTCTCATATATAACAAGCTCCAAGTTCATCTGGAACGAGGCCGTGACAAGCCTTTTCGGATGGCTGCTGGTGATGTGCATGCTCTGCGCGTGGGACAGGAAGAACCGCTACACGCGCTTTACGATGTCGCTGCTGGCGGGGTTCCTGTGCGCGGTGTCCTACGCCGCCGACAGACGTATGCTGGCGGTCGTTCTGGCGCTGGTGCTGACCGTGCTGCTTTCAAGGCTGATCTTCAAGGAGAAGATCGTCAATCTGCCGATATTCTTTATCTCGCTCGTGATATCGTTCGGCACGGAATTCCTCGCGCGGGCTATGCTTATCGAGAACGTATGGAACGGCGCGGAAAGCGCGGCAATGGGAGAGGCTGCGGTCATACCCGGGAGATTGGGCCCTACGGGCAACTTCTTCGGCGTGTTCTTTTCGCATATCTACGCGTTTATGACCTCTACCTTCGGCATGGGTGCTATCGCGGGCGCGCTGTTCGTGATACTGATCATAACGTGGATAACCGAAACTATAAAGCACCGCAGCGCTCCTGCCGAAAACGATACTAAGGTCTATGAGCCGATCAAGCACAAGTACAGTCTGAGGATAACCATCTTCGCGCTGTTCCAGTTTCTGGCGATAGGCTGCACGTCGGTGATATCGGCGCTGTTCTCGTTCAACACGGGATTGTCCTCGGACGCTACGGCGGTTTTCGGGCGCTATACCGACAACATCGCGCCGTTTTCGATGTTCCTCGTGTTGGTGTTTGTGTTCTTGTACGGTATAGACCTTAAAAAGCTGTTCTTCAGCGCGCTGTTTTACGCGTATGCCTGCTTGTGCTTCGCGCTGGTGGGATATCCGCTCGTAAGCGGCGAGGACAGTCATCTCACCGCGGCAATGACGGGGCTCGTTCCGCTTGATCTCGGCAGCGTGACCTCCACCGCCGAGCTTACGGGTATGAGCTATGTCATAATGTCGTCCTGCGCGTTTACGATGCTGGCGCTGCTGATCGTGTACGCCTCCTGCTCGAGAAAGCACCGTTCGGTGCTGGTGTCGCTCTCGATACTGGCGATGATCGTGTACACCTCCGCGTTCTCGGGGCTGATATATCTCCCCGCGGTGGGAGCGGAGAGCGCCGAGAAAAGCGAGCCTTATATTGAGGTCTCGCGGCTGCTGTACAATTCTCCGCAGTCGCCGCCGATAGTCACATTTGAGACCGCGCCCGAGCTCGCCGCGACCTTGCAGTTTCTCGCGCCCGATACGCGCGTCACAATGCTGAGCAAGAACGGAAAGGTTCCCGAATCCTGTCTGCTGATAGCGGAAAACGGCGTTGAAGCGCCCTTTGAGGGCGGCTCCTACGATATGGTCGGACGGACGGCGAGCTACACCGTCTACGCCTACGGCGAAAGCGCACGCAACTTTATGCGTTACAGCTCCGAAAACGGCGGTGAACGGCGGTGAACGATCCGTTGAAAACAAGACCGCGCCCGATAATAAGCGACCCGCTTATTATGGCGGCACTGTATGCGGCAGCGCTGACCGCGCATATACTTATGACAGGCGCGTCAACCATCTTCAACCTCACTCCAGACGAGTACTCGGTCACGGCAATCGCCGCGTATCTGAACGGTCTGGACTGGTCGCCGACGGTCTCGGCGGGCGGCTACTACGGCTACTTTCAGAGCCTGTTCTACGTGCCCGTCTTTTGGATCACGGACGAGCCGTATCTCCGATATCGGCTTATGCTGGCGGTAAACGGCATATTGGCGGGGCTTATCCCCGTAATAGCCTATTGGCTGTCAAGGCGGGCTGTCGATGCGGGAAAGCTCACGTCGGCGGCGTTCGCGCTGGTATGCGGAATGTACCCGAGCTATATGCTGCTCACTAAGTTCACATGGAACGAGACTATGTGCTGTCTGCTCCCGTGGGTGTTTCTGCTGCTGATGTATAAGGCGCTTGACTGCACGGGAATGCTGAAAAAGCAGATATTCTCCTGCCTTGGAGGGCTGACCCTTGCGGCGGCATACGCGACGCACGGACGTATGCTCGCGCTTGTGGCAGCGGGCGTTGTGACGGTGCTTGTCGTGTGCTTCACGATGAAGCGCAGGCTGTTCTGCTTCACGGGCTTTTTCGGCAGTCTGGGCGTCGGGCTCGTTGTTGACAAGCTGCTCAAGCGTTACTTCCAAGGGGTGCTCTGGAACGTCGGAAACGGCAGGAGCGCGCCGATAAACACGCTCGAAAAGATGATAGCGCAGCTGGAGCAGCTTTTCGGTGGAGGCGGTAATTTCTCGATCGGGCGCTTTTTCGAGACGCTTACGGGGCACTTTTTCTACTTCTTCTCATCGACTTGGGGCTTTGGAGCGGTGTGCGTCATTGCGGTCATCGCGGCGATAGCTGCCTATTACCGCGGCAGGAAAAAGGAGCTCCCGAACGTCGACGACAAGACGGCGGTGCTCTGCTGGTTCACGCTGCTGTTTGCGGGAGCGGCGTTCGCGGTGAGCGTGGTGTTCAAGTGCACGTCCTCGATATACGAGAAGCGTATGGACACGACCATCTACGGGCGCTACACGGAGGCGGTCTACCCTATCGCCATACTGTGTACGCTCGCGCTGATATACAAGCGGCAAACTGCGCGTTGGCAGGCTCCCGCGGCGGCAGGATTGAACGCGGCTGTAATGGCGCTTACGCAGCTGTTTACCGTGCCAACGGTCACAAGCTCGGAAACGTTTGTCAGCGCAATGGTGCTCGGACTTGCTCCCATGCGGTATGGCGAGAAGCTGAAAGACCTGTACACGCAGGAGACTTTCCTGAAAATATACGCGACCGTAATACTGACCGCGGCGGTCTGGACGGTCATAGGGCTGATAAAGCGGCTCGAAAGGTTCAAGTGGGCAATGTTCGCCCTTCCGCTGGCGGGTCTGATGACGTGGACGAGCGTGTACGGCTACAACGTGTATATTGTTCCGCAGGCGCGAAACGCCAAACGCGGCGCTGACGAGATGTCCGCAGCCGTCGACAGGCTGGACGGCGATTTTGACGAGATCACGCTGTTTTCGACGGCACAGGAACGCTGCGTCAAAACGCAGTTTCTCTACCCCGAGATGACCGTGCGTACAGCGTCGTCGGTCTCGGCTTATCGGAAGCTTGAGAATAAGCCCGATATACTGCTCGCGGGCAGCGCGGAAACGCCCGAGCTGTGGTTTGACGAACTGCGGCTGATAGGCTCGCTCGGGAACGCGGTGCATATCTTCGCCGCCTCCGATACCGCCTGCGATTGGGCAGTCGGAAAGGGCTGCAAGCTCGGCGAGAGCGGCGCGGTGGTCTACTCCCCCGAGGAGCTGAAAACCAATTCGACCGCCGTTAAAACGGGCTTCGACAAGTCCGCTGACCTCGACTATGCCGACAATTGCGGCGGCGTTACCTTAACGCTCCCGAAAGGCGCGGCGGCGTACACGAATTACACGAACCTGCAAAAGGGTACGTATTCATTTACTGTTTACGGAGACGGCGTCGGCAGCGGAACGGTCACGCTCTACGCCGATAAGGGCAAGCAATCCCTGCCGTTTGATATACTGACGGACAGCGCGGATATGCTGTGCGCGGCGGTGACTGTGGACAAGAAAACGGAAAATATCCGCTTTACGCTCACGAATACCACCGGAGAGCTTGTGACGGTCGAAAGCGTCGTCATAAGGCGAATGAACTGACAAAGAAGGGATATAATGCCGATCTTAAAAAAGGCGAAGCGCTTTAACGCGGCGCGGACGCTGGTAATAGGGTTCGCGGTCATAATCGCGGCGGGCACGCTGCTTCTCTGTCTGCCGATATCCTCTAAATCGCGCGAATTTACGCCGATATTCGACTGCTTTTTCACGGCGACCTCGGCGAGCTGCGTTACGGGGATGACAATATACGATACGTATCTTCACTGGTCGCTTTTCGGGCAGATCGTTATCGCGCTGCTGGTACAGGTGGGCGGTCTCGGATTTGTCACTATAATCACGTTCTTTAATATCGCGCTGGGCAAAAAGCTCGGATACCGTACCTTGAAAAACGCCGCCGAGGACTTGACCGAGAGCAGCTTTGAGGGCGGACGGCGCATATTCGTCAGCATTATAAAATACTCGTTCATTTTCGAGCTATGCGGCGCGGCGGTGCTCGCGACGGTGTTTGTGCCGAAATACGGCGGCTACGGCGTATGGATGAGCATTTTTATGAGCCTTATGGCATTCTGCAACGGGGGCTTTGACTTGATGGGAATGGAGGGTGAATCCTCAAGCCTCATCTCCTGTCAGAACGACCCCGTAGTGCTGATAACGATATCGCTGCTGATAATTCTCGGCGGTCTGGGGTTCATAGTCTGGGAGAACTTCCTCAATATACGCACGCGAAAAAAGCTCAGTCTGCACACGCGGACGGTGCTGGTGATGAGCGGGATACTTCTCGCGGCGGGAACGCTCTTCTATATGATATCGGAGAGCCGTAACCCGGCGACTATGAGGGATATGCCGTTCGGAGAAAAGCTGCTGAACGCGTTCTTTACCTCCGTTTCGACAAGATCGGGGGGCTACGACAACCTCGGTATGGGCGAAATGACGGAGTTTTCGCAGCTCGGCACGATAATGCTGATGTTCATCGGCGCTGCTCCCGGGTCAACGGGCGGCGGCATCAAGGTCACTACGCTTATGGTGATGATCGTGACGGTGGTATCGTATATCCGCAACAAGAACGACGTGGAGCTGTTCCGTCACAAGATCGACAAGCTGACTATCTACCGCACGCTCGTTATCTCAGTGCTGTCGATGTTCGCGGTATCGGTGTGCTTTGTGGCGCTGTATTTCTCGATGCCCGCAGATACTGAGGCGGGAGCGGTGCAATGCCTGTTTGACGCGGTGAGCGCGTTCTCTACCGCGGGACTTACGGCGGGAGCGGCGGCGCTGACGGGCTTTGCGGGAAAGTGTCTGCTTATCGTGACAATGTTTGTCGGCAGAGTGGGACCCGTATCGCTGATAATGTCACTGGTTATGAACAGCCGCGAAAGAAAGAACATAGTCGTGCCCGACGGACAGATACTTATCGGATAATCGGAGCGACAGCAAGATATTGATGGATTTTTCGATCCGAGGTACAATATAGGGGAAATACCGATAAAATCGTTTTTATAAAATTTAATGCCTTATTTTATGCGGTTTTCCCCGCCTCCGGCGGGGAAAAAGCCGATAAAAAACGTATTTTAATAATAAAAAAAAAATAAAACAAACAACAAGAAAAGAATGGGCGGCGGGCAG
>CAMWVP010000023.1 GCA_947177735.1 uncultured Clostridia bacterium | reverse complement strand
GTCGCCTATCGAATTTTTCAAAAAGTTTGTCCAATATCATTGACAAACTTACATTGTGAGCAGATTGTGAAAATTGTGTGATATTCTTCAAATGTTGACAGTATATTACATTTTTCTATAAAACCTGTGTTTTTTCTCCGTTGCGCATTGCTATAGCTTCCACTAATATTGAAATAACGGCTTAAAACGATAATTTTTTCCACTAATAAGCATAAGCCGTAATTTTTTTGACATGAGAATTTGACAATGGATAATAAAAACAGCGCAAAGGCATCAAATCGGGTAGCCCAGCTTCGAAAGGAACGCAGGTTATCGCAAAGTGAATTGGGGGAAATGCTCTATATCGACCAACGTTCGGTAAATTTCATCGAGAACGGCAACTGCAATTTATCTAATTTGGTCGCCATTGCAGATGTGTTCGGAGTATCGCTTGACTACATATTGAAGCGATCCGATGACCGCGGCAATACACTAAATAATCTGGATGAAATCGACTTCCTGATTTTGGAGCAAGTTAATGGGCTTTCAAATCCAGAGAAAGAAAGGCTTTTGAAACATCTTGAACTTGACAACTCGCTGAAAACAAACAGCGGTACATAAATACAATATCCTGAGTCCAATCTGTTAAGTTATGCTTTTTTTATATTTGGTAAAATAGCTAAGCGGATTGTCATAATTTACCATCTTTTTTTCGCAGAACCCCTTGACTTTTCACATTAATCGTGATATAACGAACAAAATACATAGGCGGGTGATGATATGAACAATCGGATTTATGTTGCTATTGATCTGAAATCGTTTTACGCAAGTGTAGAGTGCGTAGAACGCGATCTTGATCCGCTTAACACCAATTTGGTCGTAGCCGACGAGAGTCGCACCGAAAAGACGATTTGTTTAGCGGTTTCCCCCTCCCTAAAGACATTTGGCACAGGCGGCAGACCTCGGCTGTTTGAGGTTGTTCAAAAAATCCGTGATGTCAACAGAACGCGCAAACGGCATACCCCGGGGAAAATGTTTTCGGGCAAGTCCATTTTCTTGTCAGAACTGAACAGCAACTGCTTTTTGGCGGTTGATTATATTGTCGCGCTGCTAAGAATGGCGCTTTATATGCAATACAGCACTCGGATATACGATATCTATTTGAGATACTTTGCCCCCGAAGATATTCATATATATTCGGTCGATGAAGTTTTTATTGACGTGACAAATTATCTAGGATTGTATAGAATGTCTACTCACCAGCTTACAATCAAGATTATCCGTGAGGTGTTGTCGGAAACGGGGATTACCGCAACGGCGGGGATTGGAACGAACTTATTCCTCGCAAAAGTAGCTATGGACATCGTCGCTAAAAAATGCCCGCCGATAAGGACGTGGTGCGCATTGCTATGCTTGACGTGATGAGCTTTCGGCGGCAGCTTTGGGAACACCGCCCGCTCACGGACTTTTGGTGTGTTGGTAATGGGTATGCGGCAAAACTGGAACAGAATGGAATGTATACACTAGGTGATGTTGCGGAGCGTTCGACTTACGACGAGGACAGTCTGTATAAGCTGTTCGGTATAAACGCCGAGTTGCTTATTGACCACGCGTGGGGAATTGAGCCTGCTACCATAGCGGATATAAAGTCCAACAAGCCGCAATCCAACAGTTTAAGTAACGGTCAAGTCCTTTCCGAACCGTATTCTTGCGACAAGGCACGGCTCATTGTAAGGGAAATGGCAGATAATTTGTCGCTTGACCTAGCCGAAAAAAGTCTTGTCACTAACAAAATCACACTTACAATCGGATATGATGCGGAAAGTCTGACCGATCCCCAAATATCAGCCACTTACTACGGAGAGATAACGACGGACTTTTACGGTCGAAGCGTTCCGAAACACGCTCATGGAACAGAGAACCTTGAACGTAAGACGTATTCCTCGCATACGATCTCGGACGCGGCGGTGCGGCTGTTTGACCGCATTATAAATCCCAAACTGCTTGTGAGGCGTATAACCGTCTGCGCTTGTGAGATCACTGCAAAAGCCGAACAGCCCAACGAGTACGGGGGGGAACAGCTTGACCTGTTCACCGACTATGCAGAACGTGAGCGCAAGGCTCGTAACGAGCGCCGAGAGGAAGATATGCAGCTTGCCGTTTTGAGAATAAAGAGAAAATTCGGTAAAAACGCACTTCTTCGCGGTATGAATTTTGAGGAGGGCGCGACAATGCGTGAGCGAAATCAGCAGATCGGGGGTCATAGGGCATGAAATACGCCAATTTAATAAATCAGCCGCGCCACGTGAGTTCACGTCCGAAAATGTCCGCGGTTGACCGTGCAGCACAGTTTTCGGCGTTCGCGGCTCTTGTCGGTCTTGATGAACAAATGGTTGAAACAACGCGGAGCGTTGACAGCAAAGTCGAATTATCCGAGGAAGAGAGCGAAATTCTTAACCGTAAAATCCAATTTCTTTCTCATAAGCTGACCGAGGACGAAGGCTATCCAACAATTAAGGTGAGTTTGCTTTGTTCCTGATCCGCGCAAGGATGGTGGCTCATATATAACGAAAATAGGGGAGGTCAAACGAATTGACGACATTTTCCGCAAAATTTCGTTTGTGGACGGGTCAGAGATAAGCATTTCAAATATATTTGTTTTTGAGATAATAGATTAGGCGGCTGATTATCAGCCACTTTTGTTTATAAAAGGTGTTGTTTATATCTTGACATCTCCTTAACAATATGGTAAAATTACAGTACAAGGAGGCGATAACAATGATCAGGGCGGCAATATGCGACGACGAGCAGGCTATGCTCGACTATCTTTATGAGCATATCTCGGTAGAATTCAAACGTCAAGTCACGGATGTTCAAATCGGCAAGTTCACGTCTGGTAAGAACTTTCTAAACGCGCACGAAGCCGAACCGTTCGATGTGGTTTTCCTTGATATCAGAATGCCCGATATTGATGGTTTTGATGTTGCCACTGAATTGCGCAGGCTTTCAGAAAAAATCTACATAATCTTCATTACTACTGAAAACACGCTTGTTTATGACAGTTTCAGCTTTCAGCCGTTCGATTTTATTCCCAAGACCCCTCCGTCGGAAATAAGCTCTAACGGTTCAACGGAATTCCTTGTTCGCCGCATATCGAATGTGATCACACGACTACTTGCTCAAATTTTGACCAACGCAACGGTTTGTTTGCCGCTCCCTTACAATCAAAAAATAACGGTCAATACTTCCGATATACAAATGATCCAATCGGTAAGAAATTATGCCGAGTATGTAATTACGGGGCGCGAGCCGGTACGAGTCAGAGCAAAGTTGGACGATATCGAAAGCGGATTGGACAAGCGTTTATTTGCCCGTCCTCATAAAAGCTTTATTATCAATATGGATTTCATTAAAGATATTGACAGCCGCAATATGATGGTAAAGCTAAAGGACGGAATGATAATTCCAATCAGCAAAACATATAAACGAGATTTTGAAGCTGCCTATATCAACTTTTTAAGCGGTTTCGGGAGGTAATATAATGGACATATTTTGGAATATATTTGAAACGCTTGTAACTGTGTTTGAAGCATTTATTGCGATGAGATTTGTGTTAATTTTTCAAGGTTATAACTTTTCAGTAACATCGTCAAAATTAAAATACATTTATTTATCTCTTAGCTATGCTGTTTTGACTATCACATTAACCTATTTTGTGCCATATGAAGGAATACTCGGAATCATTTATGTCATTTTCCTGTTTATTATATCTTTCATCATTACTGAATCAAAAATAGCAACAAAAATCTTTGTTTCCTTTGTTACGGTTTTGATTTCATTAGCGGTTGCGTCAGCGGTAGCAGGTGCATTTTCCGCTGCATTCAACAGACCCTTGAGCGAGATTTTTTTTAATATGTCGTGGATTCATTTAATATGTGTAGTTTTGGCACAGCTATTGAAAGTTTTCGCATATGATGTCATACTAAAAGTTGCTCAATCAAAAAAACTTAGGATGAATAAAAAAGAATGGCTTTTAATCTTAGCTATATTCGGTCTTTCGTTTATTTCAATCGCACTGGTTCAAACTGTAGCAGTCAAAACAAACGCCCATACGGAAATATTTTTAGCTTCGGAGCTTTGCTCTGTCATTATAGCCGCCGTCTGTTTTTACACGACAGTACTGTTAAATAAAACTCAGCGTGAATCGGAGCGATTAAGAACGATAGCCCAACAGGAAGAGTTCAGAGCCCAATACGCACAGAATGTCAAAAAGCAGTATGAGGAAATCAGCCAGGTTCGGCACGATATGAAACAGACCCACTCCGTTGTAATGTCACTGCTTATGGAGGCAAAAACTGATGAAGCGATTGAATATATGCAAAAAGTCGCGCAAAGGATCTCAGAGTTTGACGTCATAATAGATGTTGGAAACGAATTTGCAAACGCGATATTAAACGCTAAACTCAGCGAAGCCAAGAGAAACGGAATAACGGTATTATGCAGCGCGGACAAAAACGCGTCCGGAATTGACGAGGTTGACTTGTGTAACCTGTTAGGAAATCTGCTTGACAACGCAATTGAAGCCTGCGAAAAATGCCATGACAGACAACGGGTAATAGAAATAAAGATCCGAATGCGTGATGATAAATATCTGCTTGAAGTGGAGAACACCGCCACCGAGAACGCTCTTGAAAACAATAAGCAGCTTGCAACAACAAAGGATGATTTATCAAGGCATGGTTATGGAATCAAGAGCATTAAAAGCATTGCCGAAAAATATAACGGAATCACGGACTTCTCGCAGGTTGGCAATCGATTTCGAAGTATGGTGGTTTTATCAATCAACGAATAAAAAATATTTTCCCACTTGTTTCCACAAGTGGGATTTTTTATTGCTAAAAAATCCAATTATCCCAACTTTCGGCGAATTATCCCAACATCGTTGACAAACGAAAGAAAAAAATATATACTGAAAACGTAAGGAGGAACAAGACAAATGATAGAACGAATTGCTCTTAAAATAACCAATTTCATTTTCAAAAACGCCAAGCTAGATTCTGAGCTTTATGAGGTTTATAAATACGGGATTGAGATCACGATATCCTCGCTACTGAATATCGTTTTAATAATCGCGGCGAGCATAGCGGTATCGGACGTGATTTCGGGAGTTGTCTTCCTTACGGTATTTATACCGCTGAGATCGTTTGTCGGAGGATATCACGCGAAAACATATTTTATGTGCAATGCCTTATTTCTGCTGATATATCTAATGATATATTACATGAATTTGGTCGCATTGGGTTTTTTTGACGGAAATCTTCTTTCGCGACTCCTGACGGTTCTTATACTGCTTGGGATAATTCCGATAATCGCTTTTGCGCCCGTTGTAAACCCCAACAAGCCGATAAGCGAAAAACAAGCAAAAACAAGCCGAATAATCGGTATCGCGGCGTTTATCCTGCTTTCTATCGCAGGTTTGGCACTTTACTACGGTGACATAAGGTATGGCTCATTTACGATCATAACTTTAACTTCGGTTTCGGTTCTGATCTTAATTGAAATAATAAAAACGAGGAGGTGTAAGAAATGACGATTAAGGAAAAGGTTGCAAAAGCTGTCGCGGTCGTTTCGCTCAAAATGGCAAAAGTAAGCTGCGGTGCGGCATCTCAGTTCGGTCTTTTTCAGCCGAAAGAGCCCGCAGCTCTCAAGAAGATGATGAAAAACAAGTAATCATTTTCGCAAAACAGTGCGGTCTGAACCGCACACAGCTGCAATCATGCAACACAAATGGTTTGGTTTTTTAGCATTACCTACTTAGATGGATTTCGATCCACGACAATAATTGAAATTTATGGAGGTCAGAATTATGAAATTTAAAAGATTAACTGCGGTTCTTGCCGCAACGGTTATGGCTCTTTCAACGGCTACGGCGGCAAGTGCGAGTACGGTCGATTGGGCAAACAACACTGGCGTTAATCCCAATCAATCTGCGGTTATCTTGGAGGACAGACTTGAAGAAATAAAAAATGACAACAGTATGTCCGAGGAAGATAAGCAAAGGCACATTGAGAAGGTTGAGTATTTTATTGAACTGCGTGATAGCAGCAATAAAACGCGTGCAACATATACGGCGCCTCGAAAAGAGAAAACGCTGTCCGTTCCTTATTGTAAGCAGGAAGAGAATAACTATTGCGGGCCTGCTACTGTTCAACAGACATGCAAATACTATGGTAAAGCCAACGTTGATACGCAAACGGATATTGCCGGTGAGATAGGAACCACTTCGTCGGGCACTGATGTTCAGCCTATTTTGAATTACGTGAACGGCAAGCTTGGCACCACGTATGAGCAATTTTGGCTCAGTGCGAATGCTACAAATTATGAGGGAAGCAAGAGACTAATTTGTGAGTCTATTGAAAATAACTGCCCCCCTATTATGTGGGTTTCGGTTTCTAGCGGTTATGGTGGAAATCGCAACTTGGGTATTAATGGTGATACATCGAAGTGGCCTTATACTGTTGGCGGGCATTATCTTAATGCCAGTGGGTATAGTAATTACGGCGAAGTGTATCGGATGACAGACCCTTGGCTAGGCAAGGGAGTCTATACATCAAACCCGAATGGCGGTATGTTCTGGGTTAATAACTATACGACGTATATGGTTACAAATGTAGTTTCTGCATAATCGCTTGACTGTTTTACATCTGAGCCTGTTTGTCCTGCATTAGTCATCAGCATCAACTTTGCGAAGAATTTGAGTTTGATCGGTTGAGTCAAAAGTGGGGGCTATGCAAACATATAAAGAACAAACAGGCTCTTGAGTGTATTGACTTTTTGAGGAGGATTACCATTATGAACAGAAAGGCTGTTGTTCTTTCGATTTTATTTTGTTGTCTTATGATGTTCCTTTCGGGGTGTTCAATTGGGCATAAAGACACGTTAAATGAAAGCGGTTTGTCCGAAAGCAATAATTCGACTGATGCTTCCGTTCTTGGCGAGAGCTCCGAAAGTGTGCCCGACAGCGCCGCTCCGGAAGAACCGGCTGTTGGCGACGAGAACGGCATGATAAAATGCCGCAATTATACGATCGAAAATAATGGGTCGCCGCTAAGCGATATGGGAATGGGCAGGCGATACTTTATAGCAATGGACAACAATAATTTCTACTATTCTTCGTCAAGCTACCCCGAAACGGTTTTCAGTGTTGACAGATCCGATCAAAGTGAAAATCGGGAAATATTGTCCTATGATTTAGACGTGGAATGGGGATTTACAACCAGCAAGAGAACATATTGCGGTCACTATGTTGTGTTTCCGTGTTACGGTAACCCGGATGACGAGTATTTAACTTTGCGTGCCATAGTCGGGAAATCCGACGAAGAAGCCAAATGTATTTTAGAGCAGCCCACAGGTTCGTTTTTTGTATGCGCTGCTGAACTTGGCGAGAACGAAATGGCGTTCTTATGTACTGGCGAACAAAGAGGAACGTTTAACATTTATAAATATAATTTCAACGAGGAACAAGCACGGCTGATATATAAAAAAAAATTGGATACTCCGTCTGCAAACAGTAATCCGTTGATAACATGTTGCGATGGCGAAATTTATTTCGTTTTCAGAACAAGTCAAAATGAAAACGTATATTGTCTAAGACGAATTGATGCTAACGGAAACGAATGCGGCGATATGTTCCTTGAGCTTCCCGGATATTCCAATGTGTCAATGGCTGAATTTACGGTGACGGCAAACAATATTTTGATACGATTTGAGCCGACTGAGGATAATGGGTACTTCCAAACTGTATTGTACAACAAAAGTACAAATAAAACTTTCGCCGACAGCGGTGATAACGGGTTGGGTGTGCGTTTTAATGATGGTCTGATTGATGATAGATATATATTATTCAGAGCTGGTTCGAAATTCGACCCAACTCACCCAATGGTGTGCGTATTTGATGACCGGACTTCAGGATTTCATTTCATAACGTTTGCTGCAATAGACAATTCTAAAATTATCAATACGGTAGCGGACATAAACGGTGATGTTGTTTTCTTTATTCATGAGGACGGTGACACTTCATTAATTCTGTTTAAGGATATGTGTTCACTTATAGTTGAGAGTAATGATATTAACGTAACATACGGAATATAGAGGAAACATTTATGAAATCAAATCTGCTTTTTAAAGTCTTTGCAATTATTTTGAGTACTCCGCTTATCGCGCTTATTTTCGGCGGCTGCTCGGGCAAGGTAAGCGAGGAAAGCTCGCAGACGAATTCTTCGGCGCCGACAAGTTCTTTAACAGCAAGTTCCGCGCCGACTTCCGAAGCGTCCTCAACTCCTCTAAAATCCGAAGAGAGTGCTCCCAAAGGCGAGCCCACATTCCTTATCTGCCCCGACGGAACGCCCGTATACACTTCGGAAATAAGTGAGATTTGCGCGAGGAACGAGTTCGATGGGAACTTGGAAACTCTCACGCTTGAGCAAGCCGAGCTTACGGGATACGTCAACGTTTGGGAAGATACGGACTATCAAGGCGCGGGTGGCACTATGGTATTTTATCCCGACGGCGAAAGCAGCGTGAAAATTCCCGTAATTCTGGAAAGCGGCAAAAAGCGAAGTGTAAAGTGATATCGATTATAGCAATGGCGGTTTGGCTGGCTGTAATGTTCCTGTTTAGATTTCTTGACAGCAAGCTTGATCATATAGTGGCATTGACTTTGTTCTTCGTATCAAATTTGATGTTGCTAGGGAATTATTATGAAAGGAGGAAAAAGAAATGAAGAAGTCGGTAAAATCAAAGGTTCTCGTGTAGTCGCAAAGGCTGCTCTCGGAACCGCAAAGACAGCTTGCGGCGCGGAGTCCTTTTGGGATTTACATCAGCCGAAGGAGCCCGCGGCACTCAAGAAGATGATGAAAAACAAGTAATCATTTTCGCAAAATAGTGCGGTCTGAACCGCACATAGCTGCAATAACGCGGCACAAATGGTTTGGTTTTTAGCATTACCTACTTAGATGGATTTCGATCCACGACAATAATTGAAATTTATGGAGGTCAAAATTATGAAATTTAAAAGATTAACTGCGGTTCTTGCCGCAACGGTAATGTAAGCTCTGCTTCACCGCGTTCTGTTGTCACATATAACAGGTATGGTAAAATTAAAGAACAGTCGCAGACTACAGCGTACAGCTGCGCAACAGCTTGTGCCGCTATGTGCGTAAAAAAGGATCTTGAAGGTGATATTAAAGCCGACGGATTTAATATTGATTATGCCGACTGGTACGGCATCGGCAACAAGTATGGATACACGGTCGAGTGGCTTGGAAGAGCGGACATAAACGGAGAAAGCGACGGTTTGAGAAAGATATATAATTATCTAAAAGCCGGCTATCCGGTTTGTGTTTGGATAAACTCAACAACCTCCGGTACTCATTGGGTTACGGTATATAGGTACTCGGGCGACGGGGTTAACTTCAAGGCAAGCGACTTTGATTGTATTGATCCCGCACGGTGCTGGTATGATCCGGAGCGTCCTTTAGAGACCACGCGCGACCGCAAGCTTAATGATGCTTTGAACTACGCCGGTGTATATAACACCGTAGTCTTTAAGTAAAACCGCATCGTATAAAACTCGGATAATTTTTGTCGCATTACATAAAGCGCTGTCTGCTTATCTTATTGGATTTTTGATATGTGGACAGCACTTTACAAAATTTTTTAGGGGGACTAATATGAAATCAAGCATTGCGACCTGCATTTTTAGTCTGTCCATAGCGATTATTTCACTCTTTTTGGGCGGCTGCTCGAACGAGCAAAATTCTAATCAAAACAGCGTTTCGGATTGTTCGGAAGTCAGTTTAGACAACTTCTCGAAAACGGAAAATCCGTTAAATTCGCAAAATTCTGATATTCCGAAAGAGACTTCCTCGGAGAGCGGCGTTTCAAGCGTTCCCGCGGGTGAGCCGACGTTCCTTATCGGTCTCGACGGAAATGCCGTTCTCACAAGCGAAATAACGCGGCTTGAAGAGACCGACAAGACCGCCGAGACGCTCACGGAGGACGACCTCTGGGCAAAAGTTTACTGCGAGGGGTTTGCGTATTACAAAGAGCCGTTGAACATCGGCTATAACAATTACCAAAATCCCGAATTGTTCGACGGGTTCAATTTCCTTGGCGATATTCCCGAAAATAAAAACGAATGGAAACGCGTATATGTTGGCGACGAAATATGCGGGTTAAAGGTCAAATCAGCGTCGGTAAATTTCTATGTGCATGATTGGGAAGATTATAAGTTTCCTGAACGCTATGTACGCGCAAATGAGAACTGCATTGAATTCGAGGGAACAATAGAAGCGGAGGGATTTTTAGAGGTGAACAAAAACAGCGTTCAGTACCCCGATTCAAACGGACTGATGTGGTTTTATCCGACATCAATAAATCTTCCGATCGTGCCTACATCTCTTGATCTTGACGATGAAAAAGGCTTTGTAAGGAGAATTGGTGTAACAGGAACTTATAATCATAATTTGGATTTTCTTACATTCGGTGAGTTTAAAGAAATCCATTTGGGTAATATAAACGACACCCGGTGCGATATGAACGACATTGGAACAGGCGATATCGCATATGTGCGTGTAACGCTAAAAGATATTAGAGTAGGCGGCGCTGTTGGCGCAAAGCTTGAAAATGTCGAATTGCTTTCAGATATCCTTGTGCACACTGAGGACGATACTACCGGTGGGCATGGAACGATGGGCAGATAATTGCACTTTGTTATAGCGATACGCATTTTGAATATTGACTGCGCTTTGCTTTGACTTAAATGGTATTTCAACAAAGGAAGTGGTCAACTTGCAGGCATAAAAGTTTGTCAAAGTTACATTGACACCAATTACAATCGCTTAAATTGGCTAAAAAGTCAAGAAAAGCATATCAAGCATTTTAAGGAGGTTTGCTTTATGTTAAACAGCACTAAGAAGTTTCTTTCAACCGCTATCGCAGCGGTCCTGGCTTGCGCGGCATTTGCCGTAACGGCAACAGCAGATTCTGTCGGCGCAGATGGAGAAAGTTATTGCAACGAAATTCATAATGATTGCATAGACGATTATGAGGTTGAACTTATCAACAGTGGCATGATCACAGACGAGTCGATTGCTGAGTTCAACAAATATATTGCGTCGCTTGACGATGAATCCGCCGCGCTCATTCTGGACGACAGTGAATTGGACCTCTCTATGAAGATGACCACTTACTGGCATCCTGACAATGATAACAATGGAATTGCAGCATACGCGAGCAAAACCCTTCCGTTGGCGGAGTATCCCGTAGGAAGCTATTTCAGCTACGATGGCAAGGCTTGTACCTGTCATAATTATTGCTCGTGGTCGGTTCCGTCGGGATTTTCAAAGGAAAGATGCTATATCCCGTCTCAGGGCATATCCGGAAACTGCAAAAGATACGCATATAACGCTACAACACAGTGTATGGGGTTTGCGGATTACGTTTTTGAACAGTATAACGGCGTGTATCGTTCTTCGTCGAATGCTGTAAATAAAACGTTGACATCGGTCACAAGCACCTCGATTAAGAACTATGCAAATAATTATCTCAAACGTGGCTCCCATTTTAGATTTCTGCTCAATCAAACGTATACAGATGCGAACGGCAATACACAATACGTGCCGCATTCAATTGTTATCACCGACGTAACAGCAAACGGCATTTCCTATTATCAGGCAAATTACGGTGCCAGATGTTATGTTTCAACAGGTTCCAAAACATGGGCTGAGTTGGCATCATGGATTCATTCCGTTACGAATGCGTGGACGGTATAAATTTACAGAGTGTTCGCATTAACTTAGCTAATGTGCGGGTTAATGTGAACTACTCTTATTACTGCTAATAATTTGTTTATGGAGGGATCAAACATGAGATCAAGAATTGCGGTGTGCATATTAAGCCTGTCGGTTGCTATTTTTTCGATAATACTGGGCGGCTGCTCGAATAACGAGAATTATCCCGAAAACAGCGGCGAAAGTGTGGGGACGGAATTGCTTTCGTCGAATTTAAGCGCTGTTTCCAACATATCGACCGAAAATCCGGCGCAAAGCTCGCCGACATTAATAGCTCCCGCGTCGTCGGATCAATCAAGTGTTCCGAAGGTTGACAACTGGGATGACTTCATCGGCGCGGACGGACAGCCCGTGACGTTGGATGGTGCAATTGTTGACGAGGACGGGCGCGTTACGCTTGATTATTGCTTCGTAAAGATCCTACCGCATATCTATGACGACACGTTCAAAAATCCCGACCTTATAAATTGGAACACAATGGAATTCGCGCCGTTTGACGGCGATTACACGCCCGAGATCAAAAGGCTGAGAGCAGGCGACGTTCTTCCAAACGGGCTTAAAGTCAAGGAAGCCTACCGCACACTTGCGTATGAGGAGGTTATGGACGAGATGACCTGCGAGATCAGCCGCGAGTGGTGTGATTCTTTCGGCTGGGTTGCCTTTGACGGCGAGTTGACGCTGAACGGCGCGTTGTATTGCGTCCCCGAGGACGATTATCAGGTCTTCGGCGGCGAGCTTTACTTCTTCCCCGACACGACTAGCGGCGCGCAGTTACCCGCCCAATGCGGCATTACTCAGAGCGAGTATTGCGTGTGGGAAAACGTTTACCCCGAAGCGAGCTTCGCGGTGCGAAGCGGCACGATTTACTACGTTGGCAATATCGACGATGTGGAGCTTGACGTAATTCTCGAAAGGGGCGAGGCGGTGGATGTCACTGTGACGCTGGGGAACATAAGAATTCAATCCGCGGACATCAACCACGGCGGCAGAGGCAGCTGCTGCTTCGCGGAGATAGTTTCTATTGAAAAAAACAATAGTTAGCTGTCTGATTTTGAGTTAAGTGGTGCCGCAGCAACTCTTTTCTGTTTTTTAGCCGATATGACATTCGGCAGCCAAAACATAGTTAGCAGAAAGCTATTATTTCGCGAAAACGTTAGACTTTGATATTGGTATATGTCTTTGAATGTGATACAATGAAAGTGTTACAAGCCGGAATAAATTCAAAAGCAGCACAATATAAGCATGAAAGGTCATGTTAATTCATGAATAAGATCAAAATATTATAAGTGGTATTTGCGCTCTGCGTTATACTAACGGGATGCAAAGAAAGCAATGAGAATCCCGCTATCCCTCCGACCGTTTCAAACTCGGAATGCACTTTCAATTCATCTCCCGATTCACTGTCAAATGATAACTCATTGGAATTTGTGAGTGAACCGCTTTCCCGTACCGAATGTGAACAAATCGTAATGATTTTCAAGGCTTGGGGGATCTGGACTATGATATTCACCCCGATCAAACAGATACAAGGCGCCCCGACTATTTCCCCGAGTGCATTGACAGGTCGCAATTTATTACCGAGGAGATCGCTCGTAAGGGAAGTACCATGACCTACACCGAGTATTTCTACTTGATAACGAGCGGCGATTTTTCCACCGAAGAGGGATTTGATCGGAAGCTTGACGAGATGTTTTCGGAAAAGTTTATGAAACAGTACCTAGAGTCATCTGCCGGACAGATGTTCAGATTTAAAGACGGGGAGACATATGTAGCCGGTTACAGCCACTACAACGAAGCAGAACCCGAAATATGCCTTCAACTCAACATAGAAAGCATTGACGAAAAAACGGTCGTGCTAAGCGTTAGCAATACTTCCGAGGATGATGCGCGGGAATACACAGCGACATTGATTAGGTCAGAAAACGTTGGCTTTAAAATAGATGAAGTCGGTAAAGATGACAGCAGCCTTTTCGAGATACCGTACCTGTTTCATTACAAAAACATCAAGGTCGTTATGAATTGGCAGGATAACGCCTTGTTCACTTTATAAGTAACCGGCAGTTTTCTAATTTCTTCATAGGTTTAGCGGCGGGTTGCTATATGCAGTTCGCCGCCAAATCCGTATTTAATGAATTTGATATCGTCAACTTGGACATTAGTAGCTATATACTTATAAAAAAATAATCAACTTGGACTTTTTATCAATTTAGCGGTTTATTGCCGCGGGTTTTGGGAACATGTCTATTAGAAGGGGGAGCATAATTATCCTCAAATCCCTCCATTAACTCAATCGGCACAGGCTTTGGCGGAAACCTTTCCAGCACCGCCGCCTCGACCTCTTTGCTGTCGGCATATTGCACCTTGCGCTCGGATTTCTCAGATATCGAATAAGCGTCCTCGAACGCTATTCCCCACTTAAAGAACAGTTTAAGCCGTGTTTTCATCGGGTGGCAGCCTGTTTTCATTACAATAAAGTGACCTTTCGGCATGGACTTCAGTTCGTCAACGGTCATGAGCGAGCGCTCTATCATCTGCAACGAGCGCGCCCCGCCGTCTTTTTCCGATGATCGTGACACCGATCCGCTGAGAACGGTCTGCTTTCCAAGGTTTTGAGGCATAGCCTCGGCGGTCTTGGACTTCGGCGCAAACGCTACGAACAAGGTGCATTGGCAGTTATCCACGATGATCTCCGCACCCTCTTTGCCATAGGTTTTCTCGAATTGAGCGAGTGATTGGATCATCGCGACTATGGAAACCTTTCGGGAGCGCGATGCGGAAAATATCATCTCCAAACCGTCAACTTTTGGCAGCGTCCCGATTTCATCCATATAGAACATTACGCGCTTGTCAAGCTGTCCGCCCTTTTCATCAGCAACCGTCAGTATCTCTCTATAGAGCTGCTGAAAAATCAGCGAGATCAAGAAGTGCTTAGTCGCGTCCTCCTCGGGAAGTACAAGGTATATTGCTGATTTGCTGTTACAGAATTCCTCAACATCGATTGAGGTGTCGAAACAGAGGATTTGTTCAAGCTCCGAGTCGATGAACGAATTCAGCCTTGAAAGCGCGGTAGACATAACGCTTGCCATTGCCTGATCGGACGAATTGAGTGCCGCACCCGCGAACCACCTCGCTTTATGTTCTCCAGGAAGCTTATCGATCAGCATTTGGAAACGAGATACGCCTTTCGTTCCGGACGGAGCGAGTAGATCCTGTATCAGCTTAAACACACTGATGATGTGCCGTTTCTCCGGCGGGCAGAATTCCGCAATCAGCAGTATGACCGCCGTCAGCAAGCCCTCCGCCGCCTCATAAAAAAACGCGTTCTTTTCCATTACTTAAGGATACCACCAAAATTTTTTAATCAATTTTCCCGACAAAGCGGTAGAAAATTTCGATTTCCTGCGTTCTGCTGCCGTTTTCATTGTTCTCTGCTTGGTGAACTATGATCTTGTCAATCAGTTCGTTCAGCAGCGGTGCGGTGAGTTCCGTCAGTTCGGTGTACCTGCGGATAAGCGCCAGCCACTTTTCCGCTTCGTCAGCATCTTGTGCCGACTTATCCAGTTTGGCTTGAAGTTCCTGCTTTTTGTTTTCAAGCTGCGTCTGTTCCTCTTGATATTTTGCCGAGAGCATTGCGAAGTTACGCTCAGTTATTGCCTCTTTCACCCTATCCTCGTACATCTTAGCGAACAGATTGTCCAGCTCTGAAAGCCGCTTTTCGGTTCTTGCCAGTTCTTTCTTGGCGTTCGCGTTTTCCTTTTCACGCTGCTTATCGCCGCTTTTCAGAAGACGCTGAAGCAGTTCGCTGTCGTTCTTTGCGTGAACTTGAGATATCCAATACTGCAATCTGCCGAGCACAACAGCGTATATCACATCATACCGAATATAGTGTCCCGAACATTTATCCTTGCCGTATTCGCTGTAGGTCGTACACATATAATATTGTTTTTCCCTTGACCTTGCGGTTGCATTTCTGTGCATATACCGCAATCCCCGACCGCAGTCAGCGCACCTCAGAAGTCCCGCGAAGATTTGCGTTTCGCCGCTTTTTTAACGTGAGCCTGATCCCACAGTTCTCTTGAAATAACTGGCTCGTGAGTATTTTCTACGGTATACCACTCGTCTTTTGGTCTGAGAATCTTGTTCTTGAACGATATAGCGGTCTGCTTGTTGTGAACGCTGTTCCCGATGTACACCTCGCTGGAGTGAATCGCTTTGACGATAGCCGTTGACCATTGATGCCGTTTGTTTTTCGGCTGCCCCTCGAAA
Source organism: uncultured Clostridia bacterium (assembly GCA_947177735.1). Lineage (GTDB taxonomy): Bacteria > Bacillota > Clostridia > Oscillospirales > Ruminococcaceae > CAG-115. Next base: position 13,267 of record CAMWVP010000023.1, on the reverse strand, counting down.
ACGTGAGCGAACGTTCCGTACTTTTGATAGTTCAGCCACGCGGGAGTCGGGATATGCTCATCATCAAGCGTATGGCGGATTTTGGTTGCTCCAACCCCATGCGCTGCGAGATCGAATGTCTTTTCCACTATCCACCGCGTGTCCTCATCGGGGATAAGTTTTCCCTTGACTTCGGGATGCCATTTGTAGCCTATCGGAGCGCATGGACTGTAATACGCTCCGTTTAAAAAGCGTGTACGCATAGCCGCCTTAACTTTTTTGCTTGTCTGCCGAGCGTGCATTTCGTTCAGAATGTTGAGGAATGGTGCGATCTCGCTTTCGCCCTTTTCGGTGTCAACGCCGTCGGCTACCGCAATATATCTCACGCCCTTTGACGGGAAGTAGAAGTCGGTATACTGCCCAGTGAGAATGTAGTTTCTGCCGAGCCTTGACAGGTCTTTCGTGATAACGCAGTTGATTTTGCCGTCCTCAATATCGTCGATCATTCGCTGAAAACTCGGCCTGTCGAAGTTCGTACCGCTCCAGCCGTCGTCAACATATTCCCCGATTATATTCAGATTTTGCTCTCTGCAATATTGAGTAAGCATATCACGCTGTGTGGATATGCTGCCGCTCTCACCTTTCAGCTCATCGTCGCGGCTGAGCCTCAGATAAAGTGCCGTGTTATATTGTTGTTTCATAAAATTAAACCTCCTATCCTGAAACAACCCGCATTATAACACATTGCTTTCAACAACACTATACCATAATGCGGGCGTAATGTCCAGCGGTTTTTTGAGAAAATTTATCCTGTCGCCTGAGTGCATTTTTCGTATCTGATCGCGCTCTCCACAAGGTCAAGCGCGGTCACTTTTGTTTCCGCGAAGTGCTCCTTGATCTTGATTCTCGTCTTGCCGCTGATGTAGTACAGCACGTTATCTATTACGGAAAATCCGTCTTTCATTGGTGTCGAATTTTCGATTTTCGCTTCTGCTCGTCTGTTGATCTTCCCACGAGTCCTGCGGACGTTTCTGATCGCTTCTTTGCGGTATTCCTCTATGACTTCGTGAGGAACATTCGCCAGTTCCGATAGTATCATGATGATCATTTCAACCTCGACAGCGTACCGAAACAGCCCCTTTGAAATTTTCGTAACACATGCCTCGCTGCCCTTGACGATCTCTCCAGCAAGCTCCTTTGCGATAATATTTTTCTGTTTACCAAGCTCCAAATCGAAACATATTTCTGAATTGCCGCCGCTATAAATTCCGAGCGTGATCTCGAATGTTCCGCCGCGTATTTGTCGCATAGCTGCAATATTTCATCATCTAAGCTAATCCCGATTTTATTTGCCATTTGACCTCTCTTTCCTGCGGTATGACCTTTTTGAGCAACCGCATTTCTCATTGTTGTCGCATTTAGCGCGTTTTCTTTTTCGAAGTGACATCTATGGTTCATACTTTTGCTTTTCTTGACATCAAACTTCACCTCCCACGAATGGCTTTACAATGCGGTCGGCTTTGCCGCCCGCTGTGACCGCGACACCGTCGCTTTAACCTGCATCGAAATCATAGCCCAATATTTTACTCGAATTTGCCTTGAAAATTCAGTGTTTTGAGTTGCTCCTGACAATTTCTTAAACCCGCGCATTAATGGCTTAAATTTCGCTCCAATTGGGTTGGCTGAGCAGTTACCCTACTCTGCGGTCGAACCTCGCACAAATAGGCGTACACGCCCTCATTCGTGTCCTGATGTTACCGTCACCCATTTGGGATTCTTACCGTCACCCCAAAACTTACTGTCACCCGCCGAAAGTGTATTGCAAAAGGATTTTTCAATCTCGGGTGACGGTAAGTCGGTAAAATCAGAGAGGCGTATTTTTACTGTCACTACCGTCACCCGACAGTAGCTCCAACCGAATTCTTCTCGCTCCGTGGCTGCGTTCGGAGGAGAACTTAATTCCGTAGTCGGATAACTCGTAAGCGTTCTGAACCAAATCTCTTGTGAGCCTGTTCGGAAATATTTCCATTTCAAACCGCGGTGCTATAAGCTTGGCAAGTTCGGTTGCAGTTCCAACGAAATTTTTTCTTTCAATCATAAAATCGAATATTTTTTCGATGAAGATTTTGCTTTTATTTTCTTTCTCGGAAAGAATTTCGTCGGATAGCCATCTGTGTTGTTCGCTGTCGAATTTCAATTCGATTTCACGGTTTTCTATGTCGCGCCCAACACAGTATAGCGTAGCGTTTCGTGAGCCGCGTTTTGATTCCGAAAGAACAAAACTGCCGTCGACACAACCGCTAAGCCCTGTTGTTCCCGAAATCATGTTGAACGGATCGGCATCCTTTGTCTTTCGTAGATGATGAACCAGAACAATTGCGACCGAACGCTTGTCCGTAACAGTTTTCAGAACGGACAGCTCTTTGTAATCAGTCGCGTATGTGATTTCAGGAGAGGCGGAGCGTATTTTCTGAAGCGTGTCGATGAAGATTATTTTTGTATTTGGGTGTTCCGAAATAAATCTTTCGATCTGTTCCTCCAGACCGCTGCCGATGGTATCGGCTATCAGCGCAAAATGTAAATGCTCTGTCGGCTCGTCCGTCATTTCGTATAAACGATTTTGGATTCGTATCCTGCTGTCCTCCAAGCAAAGGTATAGTGCCGTGCCTTGCTTTGTCATGGCGTTCAGAACTGTCTCTCCTTTTGCTACGCTCAGACAGATGTCTAGAGCAAGCCATGACTTCCCATTTTTCGGAGCTCCCGCTAGAATGAACAGCCCCTGCGTGATGAGGTTGTCCACCACAAATTCAATCGGTTTCAGTGGTTCTGTCATTATCTCCTCGCAGTTTATCGTATTTAATTTTGTCAATAAAGTTTCTCCTTTCGATTTCAAGTGATGATATTTATCTTAACATATCCTGCCCAAAACGTAAATATGGAATGGATTTCCGCAAAAAACGTGAAAATCCATTCCATATAAAATTTCATATTGATTTTTCTTGTAGATAATGCTAAAATGTAGGGGGGAGGTGAAAAGAATGACTGACAAAAACGGGATATACTTGTCTGTGGACGGCGATGACGCGATTCGGGTTATTATTGAGAATAATATTAAAATCCAAACCGATAGAATAAATATCTCCGAAGAGCTGATCGGCGAATTGGAATTTGATTTGTCGAATTATGAAGCTGTTCTTGACCGCATAATTGAAGAAACAGAACCGCTTGATGATATTGGAGCATATTCGGAAGAGCAGTTTTCCGCTGTGTCCCATGCGGCTCTCGAATTAGCTGACGGGGTGCGGGAGAACGATTTGACAACGGGAGTTCTTCTTCGGGCAATCGTAAATAAACTGCTTGATTTTGAAGACGATGGCACGGCTATGTGCCTGATGACAACGATGAGTAACATTGTTGACGCATTGCGCGAACCGTTGGACACACGGTATATTCTGTACAAGTACCTTAAATCTCGAAGTGAGTTTGATACGCACGAGGAGTGGCTTCGGAAAAATATACTGCCCGAGGGCTATTTCTTCCGCAGAGACTATCCCTGTGAAATCATAAACTATAATTTATTCACCAATGAGCCGAAGCTTTCACAGGTTTTCTTCTTCGACAACTATACCGATTATTTCGTGTTCCTTTTCTTGAAGTTTGCCGAGCAACAAAAGCGTGTGTTGGAATGTCCATGCTGCGGAAAGCTGTTCGTGCCGAAATCCAATCGCGCTGAGATATACTGCGATAGGATTCTTATCGACGGTAAGACCTGTAAGCAGATCGCACCGAAGCTGGCGAGTAAACTCAAACAGCGAAACGATCCTCTGCTTGAAGAGTATGAAAAAGCGAAAAACAGGAATTACAAGCGGGTCGAGCGTTATGAAAACGCCGATGGAAACAGCGGTGTCATGCGGCTGACATTCAATGAGTATAAAGCTTGGCTCGACAAGGCGAGCGAAATGAAAAGGCTGTATTTGCAGGGGAAAGTTTCAGCGAAGGAGTTCGGCGAGTTTATTCGAGCGTAGAAGCACTTTCGATGTGTTCCTTAAGAAAGCCATTATCGAATTATGCTATAATAAACAAAACAAGGGGGAGACGCGATGGTTTCAGTTATAGAAGACCCTGTTCAGAGGAACGAGTTGGAGGAATTTTATAAAAATAATAAAAATTGTTTTCTTAACATAGCTTACTTATATCTACATAACAAGAATGATGCGGAGGATGCCGTTCAAGAAGCCTTCAGTGAAATAGTCCGCAAACCGGATAATTTTTTCAGCGTTGCCCCAAAGAACAGAGTCAACTTTATGGTCGCTGTTGTCAGAAATATTTCCTCGGATATGTTCAACAAAAAGAATAAAGTACCGCTTGAGGAGCTCGATGAAGAGGATTCTTACGACGATAACCCATTTTCTTTTGAGAATGGCATGATAGGAAAAGTTTCAAGGGACAAGCTGAAACAATTTATAAAATCGCTTCCGCCTTTACAACGGGACGTATTGACACTTAGGTGCTTGATGGGGTTTTCCACGGCAGAAACTGCTTCGAAATTGAATATTTCTCAATCGGCGGTCAAGAAAAGACTTCACTTGGCAAAAGAGGCTGTTCGTGAATTTGTTCGGAGGGAGGATGAACTTTATGAATGAGAGCGATTTCAAAGATATTTTATCGGAAATTTGTGAAGAGGAAATAGCCGAGCTTAATAAGTTTCCACCTTTCAAGCCCTCGCTGCGCCATAGGTTTGCTATGAAGCGCATTTTCGCTTCGTTTGAGAAAAAAACGCATTTGACAACATACAATCCTCCGAAGACTTTGAGTCCGCAAAGCAAACATTTGCATTTAAGCATACGACTTATAATACTTTTTGCCGTAATCGCGTGCGCAGTATTGTTGACGGGATTTATGATAGTTTATATTTCAAAAAACTTTCACGGAACTGTATACAACGATAATACACAGCTCTTTGCTGTAAATACAGAAAACTGCCCCACAACGATCGAATATGAATACTGTCTTCCTACCTTGCCGGACGGATTTGAAATGGTTGAGCACGATTCGTTATCATTTGATGTTTACATCAAATATAAAAACAATTTATCAGGGCAGATCATAACGCTTTCTCAATGCACAAAAAACAATTTTTCCCCGCTTTACAACACTGAACATCATAATTTTGAGGAGGTTGAGATTAACGGTCACGACGGGTTGTACATTGATCTTAGCAATAACGACCATCTCAATTCTATTGTGATATGGGACAATGATGATTATGTACTACAGTTATCCGGCGAATTAGACAAAAATACGCTTTTGGTTTTGGCTAAAAGTGTTAAAGTTTTAGAAATTTAAAAATTGGGGGGTGCCTTTTTGACTTTAAAAACGGATTTAATATATAGAGGGACAAAAACCTCGAAGATTTTAATGAAAGGAGGATGTACAATGCGGTTTAAGCGAATTATTGCTGCGGCTTTGACAGTCGCTTGTTTGTGTACTTGCTTTGGCTTAATCGCTTCTGCGGAAACCATCTCAACATACTCACTTGTCAATGGCGTTTCTCCGTTATACGATATTGCCGATAACCTATTTTCCGATCTGAACATTATCGGAACAACCGCCGAGTGCAAAAGTCAGGCATATGGAGTCAGTGCTGTAAAGATAACCGTTGAGCAAACCCTGCAGAAGTATAGCGGCTGGTTCTGGTTTTGGGACGATGTCGACGGTGCGTTGTGGACAAAAACGGAAAACAGAGGTTCAATTCGCCTCTTAAGCACAAAAAGCGGTCTTGCAAACGGCAAATATCGCGTAAAATCCGTGTTTACGCTGACAGACAAGAATGGTAAGACCGAGACTATCACGGTTTACAGTGATGAAAAATCGGTCTGAACTATCGGAAAAAGCGCCAAATATCCGTCTTTAAATTTGTATGATCGCACAAAACATTGAAAAAATTTTCATGTGAGCTGTTGATTGTGCTATAATCAAAGGGCAAGGGTTTGGCGGACAGAATTTCGGGGATATGTTCTCCGAGGAAATTTGTGGAGGATTTTAATTATGACTAAAACAAAAAGTTTTAAAAGGGCAACAGCGATACTTATGGCAGTCATTATGATGTTCGCGGCACTCGGCTCAAACGCGTTTGCCACAGGGGTATTAACACAATCCTTTGGAATGGAAAACGCCGTACCGTATTATCGATGCAGTTACTCCGTTGACGGAAATTTACGCTTAAGCGGACACGGAAAAAATGCGGGAGCTATGGAAAATAACTCATTTTATGTTACCGCGGACGGAACTTATAAAGTGTCATTCGGTAATTCGGGAACCTACGGAACAACAGTGCGCTTTTGGAAAAAAGGTACTTGGTCTACGACCGGAACACCGAATGCCACTTTATCCGTTCCTGCGCATTCACCCGGCATGCCAGGTACACTGTCGACAAGTATTAAACTTACACAAGGATACTATGATGTTGAGATTATATGTAACAGCTATGGGCAGACATCAGCCGGCTCATTTACACTGTACGGTGTTTTAAGAGAGCCGCAAGGAAACTGAACAGTATAAAAAATACTGAATATAGCTCGGCATACGCGTAGTTATAGCTTCGCGTATGCCGAAATATATCATAGTTTCAGGCAAGGAGACAAAATGAAAACATCTGTATACATACTTCTGAAATATTGGAAAAAGCATAAAAAGAACCTTATGTCGCTTATATTTTCGGCAGTCCTTTTAACGGCGATAACGCTTGTTTATTGGCTTGGGCAGAGGGAGAGCCAAAATCGTTATTTTGAGGAAAATATTTATTCGGACGGGGTAGAAGAGCTTATAATCTTTAATTCAAACGATGAGCTGAGATCGATCGTTTTAAAAGAAAATAAAAGAACAAAAAGCGCGTCGGCATATAAATTCGGCAATTTCGGAGATTTTGCGTTCGGCACCGTCGACGATCCGCATAATATCATGCGGATAAAGCTTGAAAGCGGGCGTTTGCCTACCGACGAAAGCGAGGTCGCCGTAGACCGCGCTGTGCTGAACGCACTTTATTGGACGGGAAAAACAGGCGATAAAATATCGTTTGACAATAAGGAATATACCGTTACGGGAATTATGGATATTTCGCGCAGAAACGGTTCGACATTGGGTGTAAACTCCGTCTACAATCTGCTTGACGGGCACGATATGCCCGAATGCCGTACTTTGCCGCTTATACTGTTCAGCGAGCTTGAGGGAAGTCCGCAGGCCAGGATCGATTACTTTTCGGGGATCGTAAGCAAAAAGCTTACCGCGGAACAGGCGGAAAGCTCGCCCGAATATACGCGTATCCTCGACGCGCTTTCGGAAAAGCTCAATTATGAGAAAAGCTCTTTTATGGCGAACTTTGTCGGCGCGGGAACTATCGGCGGAAATCATTCAACGTTCCGTAAAAACACGGCTGACTTTTATACCCTGCTTTTCTTGACGGGCGGCGCGGTGGCTGTTTTATCGGTTTTCACCGTTATAAGAACTATCTTCCACGAACGTCAAGGCAATATCGCAATACTGAAAAAAATCGGAATGTCCCGAAAAAAACGCCTCGGAATGTATGCCGCGGAATGCGCCGCGCTGTCGGCTGCGGCGACGCTTGCGGGATTTTTGGCGGGAACGATAGTTTACTTTATAATTCTTATCGTTAAGGTTCTGTTCATGGGTGAAATGAATATAAGCGGATTTACGAACGATTATTACATAACCTCGCGAAGCGTTGATCCGTTTATCTTTTCGGGTGTTTTCTCCGTTTCGATAATTATCCTCGCGTATTTCCTGAACTTGGTTACGGTAAAGATCAAATTAAAGACGCCCGGGAAAAACGCGCGTCCGCGCGGGCTTGCGCGCTGTCTTAACCGAGTTTTCCGCGGCGGGGTGACGTCGTTCGTTCAGTGCGCGTGCCTTGTGATCATCTGCGTGAGCACGGTTTTCAGCTATATGTATTATACGATTAACGGAAAGCACGTGCAGTCGATCATGCTCGGCGCGCCCGTAAGTCAGCTTTACGCGGGCGGTATTGATATGCAGCAATCGAATGTTGCGGAATATTATTTCTGCACTCCGCCGCAAATAACCGGCGTGGGAAACGCAGACAACCCGTCGGGATATTTTTCGGCTGCGCAGACGGATTTTGACGGCGGATTTGATGACGGCCTCGCAAACGCGCTTCCCGAGTACGCTTTCGCAGCAGGCTTCTTGGAACAGCCGTTTATTATCAGCGAGGAAATTGACAACGATCTTGAAAATCAGATAGATTTTTCAATACCGCAAACTCGCGAGCTGCTGCTCACATACTCGAACGAGGAATATCAGAATTTTTTTGACGAGGGACAGATAGGATCAAAAAACCTGTACCGCGCGCCGACATGCTTATCGGACGAAAAAACGATAAACATGCTTATGGAATATGTCCGTGAGGGAGAGATAAATATTGAAAAAATAAATGCCGGCGAGGAGATACTTGTCGTTTCAACAAAGAATATTCCCCCGTTCACGGCGGAAGAAACGTATGTTTTCGCATCGGCACTATGCGGGGAAGAAACCTACGGAATATCCGGTATAAACGTTTCCGCGCCTGTAAAAATCGGCGCGGTCATCAGAATTCCGGACAGCGCGGATCCGCTTTTAAAGCGTCTTACGGCAAATGACGAAACGCAATACAACTTCCTCACAACGGCCGCGGGCGCCGAAAAAATGGGGCTTCATAACGCGCGCTATACGGATGTTTTTGCAGCCGAGGAAATGGACGGAAGTATTTTCCCCTCAGAAGCTAAAATGACTATGATCTCGATAAAACAACTAAAGACCCTAGATTTTTTGAAACGCTTGAAAAACGCCGCAGGAATAATCATGACGCTTATCGTGATGTCGCTGCTTGGTTTTTCGGCGTATTTCAACGGAATTGCGATGAAGATACGCAAAAGCAGCTACCAAATCTCCGTGCTTCGGGCGCAGGGCGCTTCCGTATCGAAGATCAAAAAGGTTCTGCTTTATAAGAATTTAAAAATTCCTTTCCTGGCGGTGATTTTCTCTTATATTGCGCTCAAAGCGGCGCAGATGTCGGCAAATTCATTGTGTGACAAATGGGATGAGCTTTGGATGTCGGGCGATGAATTTGCAGAGAAGCTCAGCGAAACGATCTTTATGAGAAACAACTGGTGGCAGACCAATCTTGAAATTCCGACGCTGATTTTCCTTGCGGTTTTTTCCGCGATTACCTTAATTTTAACGGTAACTTCACTGAGAAAATTCAAAGGTGACATTGCGGGCAGCCTTAATTCGGGGAGGACAAGACAATGATAAAAACGGAAAATCTATGCAAGACCTACGGCAAGGGTGAGGGCAGCGTTGCGGCGCTGAATAACGCAAGCTTGACTATCGAGGATGGAGAGCTTGTCGCTATAATCGGCAAGTCCGGAAGCGGAAAGACGACGCTCTTAAATTTGCTCGGCTGCCTTGACACGGCAACGGAGGGCAAGGCTTTTTACAACGATACCGAGATAACCTCTCTCGACGACAGCAAAGCAGCGGATTTCAGACTTCGCCACATTGGGTTTGTATTTCAATTTTTCGATCTGCTCCCCGAACTTACTGCCGCTGAAAACATTCTGCTTCCTGCGCGCCTTGCAAAGAAGTCAGCGGATAATTACCAAGAGATCGTCAATAGTCTTGGGCTTTCGGAGCGCGTCAACCATTATCCCTCGCAGCTCTCGGGCGGTCAGCAGCAGCGCGTCGCTATCGCTCGCGCTATGATAAACGACCCGGAGGTTCTCCTTTGCGACGAGCCTACCGGAAACCTCGACGAGCGCTCGGGAAAAGAGGTCATGGATCTGCTCCTCAAAATGAACCGCGAACAGAACAAGACCATCTTGATCGTTACGCACAATTCCGAGATCGCCGCGCAATGCGGAAGGACAATTGAGATCGCTGACGGGGTGATCGTTTGAGATTTTATAAATTCCCCATCATTATGTTGCACTTAGGTGATAGTGGATATATTTTCATATGCTTTAACTAAATGACCGCAGGCTTGTGCAACCGCGGTCATTTCTTGTTATTAAGCAATGCTGTTATAATGCGGGGTTCAGCTTGGTGTCTTTAAATATGGTATACGTTTTGCCCCATGCTTGATACATCGCCGTCCGCCGAGATTATGGTCTTGGCGGTTATTTTTGCGATTTTTTCGGACTTTGCTTTATACTCCAGCTTACCCTCGGTCTTGTACAGATCCATATACTTGTTGACAAGGTAGAGCATATTGTAGCCGCTGCTGCGTGTCGGATTGCGCAGATCAATCACAGAAATCTTGTAGCCATAATATTTCTCGGCAATGGTGGCGGTGTTGCGATAGAGATCGCCCTTGCTGTCGGTGGTGACGAATGACATTCCCGCCGCGCAGCAGTACTCAATATTCGGGTAAAGAAAATTAGCAGTCTTTCCGACACCGGACGCGCCGATCATCAGCGTATGAATATCCGCATCATCGACAAGTGCGGTCATCGATCTGGCGCGATCCACGCAGCCAACAATCAGGTCCTCGTTCGGTAGCTGCTTTCCACTGCGCCACAAATGGGGCATATACGGTATCTGCTTGTAGGTTCGGGTAACTTCTCCCTTTGTGGCGAACCTCGCTGTGCCGTGCTGTCCGTTGCCAACGGGCTTGTTTGGTATCCCCTTGAGGGAATAGTGGTCGCCAACTGCAGCGATCAGAGCAACTATAAGAAAAAATGCTCCGCATAAGCAGAGCAGAAAAAATTGTGATGTGTTCATCTTGTTCCTTTCATAATCTTAATATTTTTATGCCTTGCTGTTCAGCGTAATTTACGGTGTAGAATGTTCCGCCGCGCTGTTCCCGCAGATAGCAGATGAGATATGCACTGCTGTCAACCATATGTCGGTTGCGATCAAGCATACAACTGTTTGTGTACCCCGGCGACAGAATCCTCACCTTGTCTGCCCGATCAAGTATTTCACAGTACCGTTTTTTCTGTTCGGCGTTCCACTTTAATGACTGCTGCTCGGGCGGACAGGGGAGAACCATCACCAGCCTGATGTGTGGATAGTCCTCTTTCAGTCGCAGAACCGTTGTCGCAGCGAGTGCATCGAATCCTACCGCGCCCCCGTTCCCGAAGAACACAACACCGCGTTCAATCAACGGTATTATCGCTTTTTCAAGATTTGCTTGCAGTTCTGTACAGTCCTGCGGCAGCTTGCGGTGTCCCGAGAAACACGCTACTTTTGATCTCTCAACCATAAAATATCCTCCTTTGTTAGTGACTTATCACTATTATATCATATTTTAGTGATATTTCACTAATCTTTTTTCACAAAATATTATAAACTATATTTAGTGAAATATAACTAAGAGGAGAATTGTATGGGAGTATACGAGGTTACGGTCAAGCGGATACGGGAACTATGCAAGGAGCGCGGCATTACTCCGAACGGTCTGTCATATGCCGCGGGCATATCTCAGTCCACGATCAAGAGCATACTGAACGGCGAAAGCGTCAACCCCGGAATCGCCACGATCAAGAAAATCTGCGACGGTTTGGATATAACCATCGGCAAATTTTTCAACACCGAGGAGTTCAATTCGCTGGAGCAGGAATTGGAGTAGCTATACGCTCATCGACATTTGAAACGACTCGTCCGAGGGTGATTCCTCGGACGTTACTTTTTGCTCGGCACGTTGAACAAGTGTTTCCTCTGTCGATAGCCTCAGAGCACAGTCTGCTATATCATATAGCTTTCTTGCCGTTGTTTTCAGCTCGGCAGCGGTCTGCGAGGGTTTATGAAGCTGCTCCAACCCTGTCGTCATTGCGCTTTGCAGCTTGCCGAGTTTGGTCGCTGAAGTACTTTGTCGAGATAGCATTTATATTCGGCGATGAGCCTATTCTTCATCTTTTCAAGCGGAAATTCCTCACCCGCGATGTTCAGAAAATGCTCACTCGCCGCAAGAGAAAACTCCGCCAATCGGATACGGTCGGCGGAGTTGTAAGCGGATATGAGGTCGTTAGCTATGCGGTTAGGGTTTATCTTCATCTCGTTCAGCTCGGTAACGCTCTGCAAATAAAGTTCTCTGCGCTCATGAGGAACAGCGGTTAAATATTCAGTACCATGAAGCTGTTTAAGGCATTCGTTCCAGTCCTTTTGCTGTGGGGCAAGCCGGAATATTTCCGTATACCCTTTCTCGGCAAGAATATCCCGCAGTCGTTCCGCGGCTTCGATTCCGCCCTCGTCATTGTCGGTGCAAAGGCATACTTGCCGCAGACCAGAATGATCTTCAAGTGCTTTCAGCACCGCACTTTCGTAAACACCGTTCATGGCGATGTAGCTGTGCTGCTGCCAATCCTTTTGGTAGAGCGTGATGAACGACAGCATATCTATCGGTGCCTCAAACACGAGCAGCTTCTCATCATTTCCGAAATGAGAGAAGCCTTTTGCCAAGATAGTTCAGCGCGTCAAGACTGATGTCGCAATCTGTCAACGCGGACAGTTCGTAAGGCTCGATTTCAAGCACTGTCGCCATAGGCGCGAGATGCTCCGTGTTCATGCCAATCTCGCCGGGCTTTTTCGACAGTTCCGTTTCCGAGCACGGGAATCGCATCTCCGTGCAGTACGGACTGTTCTGAATTGTTGCTTTTATCATTTTTGACCTCCACAAATATTTTTTGAAACGGAAAGGAGTTACCTCATATCCAATCCAATATCCTCATCGGGTTCATCGACCGAGGTTATATTGACGTACTCGCCGATGATCCCCAGTGCTTCCTCGTAGCTTCGGCTTTTGAAGACCTTTGATGTCATTTCGGACGCTTCATCCGATAAGCCGTTCCTTTTCAAGGTTCTTGACGCGATCCCGACAAGATTGAAGATGTTTCCGTCCTGTCCGATCAGCGGGCAATCGGGTTTGTTCTGTTTGCTTTCATTGCTCATTACTGATTCCTCCATAAAAATATATATTTAAACTCCGGTCGGAGCTTATGGGCTGATCTTTATTTCTGAACTTTGTCGGAAAACAAAAAAAGCGCCTATAAATTGCCTCTCATAAATAGAGAAGTAATTTACAGGCGCTTTGTGCAAGTTGTATAGATTCAACCGCAAAAATTTTGTAGCCAAAAGGGTTCAAGTCCCGTCAAAATCTTTTTTGTCAAGATTCTGAAAATAAAAAAAAACGCCTGTGGATAACCTCTCATAATTGAGAGATGACCCGCCCCCTGTCAAGTAGACAGCGCAAAAAACAAAAACATTCTCCGAAATA
>CAMWVP010000022.1 GCA_947177735.1 uncultured Clostridia bacterium | reverse complement strand
TTCCCGAGGTGTATATGATATTCATTTCGGACTTTGACCCGTTTGATATGGGCAGGGTGCATTATGCGGTGACCTCATACATAGAGGATAGTGACCGTATATATAATAACGGTGTTCATATCCACTATTTCAACACGAAGGTCAAGGACGAAACGTTTTTATCGGAGTTAATGCAATACCTCGCAGACAGCGACCCCGACCGCAGTCAATTCGGCGCGCTGTCACAGCAGGTGAACTATCACAAGGCGCAGAATGAGGAGGTAGATTATATGTGTAAGGCTGTTGAAGAATATGCTGCTGCTAAAAAAATTGAGGGCAAAGTCGAGGGCAAGATCGAGGGCAAGATCGAGGGCAAGATCGAGGGTAAAATCGAGGGTAAGATCGAAACCATAAAAAATATGCTGAAAGAGAGCATCCCGCTTGAAGTGGCGCTTAAGTGCGCAGAGCTTGATAAGGCTACCTATGAAAAGTATTCCGGCGAGATGCTTGCCAACACGTAATGCGTGATTTAATTAAACGAAGAGGAGACAAATAAATGAGAAGAGGCGGCAGGACAACGCTTGTTGTGATGATAGCGGGGCTTGTGCTGTGCACGCTGACGAGGGTCTACACGATCGCCGCGGGCACGGATATGACTATGGGATTTTTCTATCATGACAGCGAGCTGCTGTGCAATATACTTTATTACGGGCTTTTAACGGCGGTCGCGGTCGCGGCTATGGCTGCGGCGCATAAAGACGCAAAGGGCGCGTTCGGCAGGGTAGAGGCGACCGATATAGTGGACGCGAGGGCGGCGGTCATCGGGTTCGGACTGTTGGTGCTGGCGATGTATGCCGGGTATGAGGGCATGAAAGAGACAAAGACGCTTTCGCCGTCGTCGAAGCTGATAATAGCCGATTTTATCTTCGCCGCCGCGGGGGCGGTATTGGCGTTCGTTATACTGTATAAGAAGGAATTTAAGCCGGTCATGGGCTTTATTATGGCGTTTGGCGGACTGTATTACACGATGCGCGGAATAAACTGCTTTAATAAGCGTATGGTGATAACGTCCATTCCCGAGTACTTGATACAGGCGATGAGCGCCGTGGGCGCGGCGGTCACGTTTATACTGCTGGCTAAGTTTTTGTCCGGCAACGCGGGGAAGCTGACCAAGACCGCGCTGTGCGGCTGGGGAGCGGCAACGGTGGTGCTGAACCTGTCGTCGGCGGGAGCGACTGCGCTGGCGGACGTTACGGCGCTCGGAGAGGTGTCCGCACGCATCGTGCCGTCGGCGAATGAAGCGGCGATGTATTTCCAGATGAGCGCAGGAGATGAGCCGTATAAGATGGCGTTTACGCCGCTGCTGGACGTGCTGACGGGGCTGTTCATAGGCGCGGTATTGATAGTGATACTGTTTGCGCGGCATACCGAGCGCGCAGCGAAAGAAACTATAAATGAGGGAGCTTAAGGCTCCCTTTTTCATTTGTTCCGAAGCGAGCGTTTCTTTTGCCCCGAAAAAAATCCCGAAAAAAGAAAGAAATTTCAAAAAAGGTCTTTTATTATTGCGGTAAATATGTTATAATGTATATATAGTATGTTTAAATAAGGAAACGCTGATTTGAGCCTTTGTTCATACCGCAAGGCACGATTTTATCGGCTTTTTCCTGCCGGAGGCGGGAAAAAGCCGTTCGATCAGCGGTTCTGTGATCCCAACCTGTTATGTATTGGATAGATCGGGAGGGCAAAGTGAAGTTGAAAATTATCGCGGCGCTGATGGCGTGCCTGCTGTTGTGCGGGTGCTCGGTGTCGGCGTCGGTGGAAAACCTGCTGACGCCGCCGAGACTGCTCGCGGAACAGAATGAGATATATCAGGAGCTTATCGCCGGCGCGGGTCAGGGCGTGAAGCTGAAGTACCCGAGAAGCGGAGATTACCGCTCGGCGTTCGTGCTGTACAATATCGACGATGAGCCGGGCGAGGAAGCTATGGTGTTCTATGAGAGCAAAAACGCGCAGTCGGGCGAAAATTCGCTGAGAATGAAGTTCCTCGACAAGACCGATGGGAAATGGGCGGCTGTCTACGATATATCCTGCGCGGGCAGCGAGATAGACAGCATAAGCTTCGCCAAGCTCGGAACGTCCGAGACGACGGCGATCATCGTCTGCTATACCGTGCTCAATCAGACCGAGAAAACGTTTTCGGTGCTGAGCTACGACGGGAAAACGCCCTCGGAGCTGCTGTCGTCGGGGTACTCCTGCCTTGAGGTGGTCGACCTGAACAAGGACGGGTTTGACGAGCTGGTCACCGTCACGATCAGCAAGGCGAATATGCTCGCCACCGCGGCGATGTATACCGACGGCGAGAACGGCTTCGAGAAGCTGTCCGAGACCCCGCTGTACGGCGGCGTGACGGACTATCTGAGGGTCACAAAGGGGCAGCTCGATGAGGATACCCCCGCGCTGTTCCTCGATTACTCGAACGGCGCTCAGCAGGCGGGAACGAACGTGCTGTACTGCTACGGGAACAGGCTGTTCTGTCCCGACAGCATCGGTCAGAACCCCGCGGCGGGGCTGATATCGCGCCAGTTAAACGATTATATGGCGCAGATATACTGCTTCGATATTGACGGCGACGGACTTGTCGAGATCCCGTCCACTACGCCGCTGCCGGGCTATGAGACGCTCACCAAGCCCGAGCAGCTCTGCGCCGTGCAGTGGTATACGGTGCAGGACGACAACTTCATTTTGGAGAGCTACAGCTACTTCTCGGGCAAGTTCCGCTTCGCGCTGCTGTTCCCGAGCAGGTGGAGAGGTGTCGTGACGGCTGTCGCGGACTTCCCGAACAACGAGATAATCTTCATCTCGTACAACGAGGAGACGGGGCTCGCCGTGACTGAGGAGACCGAGCTTATGCGCATACGCGCCGTGCCCAAGGACGACCCCGAGGCGCTTGAGGCGGCAAAATCGTTCAAGCTGCTCGGCGAGAGCGATGAGACCGTGTTCTACTGTATCGAGACGGCGGGCTACAAGACGGGAAAGCTCGCGC
Organism: uncultured Clostridia bacterium; assembly: GCA_947177735.1. Lineage (GTDB taxonomy): Bacteria > Bacillota > Clostridia > Oscillospirales > Ruminococcaceae > CAG-115. The sequence goes on along the minus strand of CAMWVP010000022.1, from coordinate 26,952 downwards.
TGACCGAGAGCGAGCTCAAAGCAAGCTTTATTATAGTATAGTTGACTTTTTATCACTTTCGGAGGTAAATATGAAACGCATTTTAGTGGTCGAGGACGAAAACGATATACGTGATTTCGTCGTGATAAATCTCCGCAGGGCAGGGTACGACGTGACCGACGTGGCGAGCGGCGAGGAGGCGACTGCCGAGTACGTAAGGCAGGGCGGCAATTTCGACGTGGCGCTGCTGGATATAATGATGCCGGGAATGGACGGCTTCTCGCTTTGCAGGTGGATACGCGAGCAGAGCGGCGATATCGGGATAATAATGCTGTCGGCGAAGAGCCAGGAAATGGACAAGGTGAACTGCCTGATGATAGGCGCGGACGATTACGTCACGAAACCGTTTTCGCCGTCCGAGCTGGTCGCCCGCGTCGACGCGATATACCGCAGGGTGAGCGTGAACCGCGCCCGCCGCGAGGAGCCGAAGGTGATAAGCTCGGGTCCGTATACGCTCGACTACCAGAGCAGGCTGCTGTACAGCCACGGAAAGCCGGTTGATCTGACGCAGATAGAATACCATATTCTGGAATATCTCATGAAAAACCGCAACTCCCCCGTCGACAGAATGTCGATACTGAAGCATATCTGGGGCGACGCGTACGTCGGGGAGGATAAGGTGATAGACGTGAACATAAGACGGCTGAGAATGAAGATAGAGGAGGACCCGTCCACGCCGAAGTATATACAGACGGTGTGGGGGTTCGGATATAAGTGGAACGGCTGAGATATGGGAAATGATCTGAGAGCGGCGGGAATCCGTTTCGGGCTGGGAAGGCGCTCGATCGCGACGCGGTGGATGGTGAATACGCTGTCGGTGGTGACGATACTGCTCATCATCGCCGACGTGTGCGTCTACTACTTCACCAAGCAGTACTACTACGGCTCCGCGGAGAGCTATGTCATATCGGAGGCAAACGCCTCGCAGATGGTGCTCACAAGGCTGTACGAGGACTTTACGGTCAACTTCTCGTCCGAGGTGCGGCACATCATCGAGAACTTCGACAAGAAGGATCAGATGGAGATGATGTCGATAAACCGTTCGGGCGAGGTAACGCTGTCGTCGAGCGGATTCTCGCCCGACAAGACCTACTATATGCCCGACTACGAGCTGGCGCTGAAAAGCGAGGACGGGCTGGGCGTGTTCATGGGCAGAGACGGCGGGGAGAATATCCTCGCGGTGACGATAATCGTTACGACTACGAGCAGCAGCGTCAGCGCGCTGAGGTTCGTCACGTCGCTGACGCTGGTGGATAATCAGCTGTCGGGGATAATGCTCGCCGCGCTGGTCATAAGCGCGTTTATACTGCTCGTGGTGGTATTGACGGGCTTGTATTTCGTAAAGTCTATCTGCGTGCCGCTGGTGCAGATAAGCTCCACCGCGAAAAAGCTCGCGCTGGGCAATTTCTCCGAGCGGCTCCCGATAAATTCAAACGATGAGATCGGGCAGCTCTCGAGGGCGTTCAACGAGATGGCGAACGGGCTCGAAAATTCCGAGCAGATAAAGAACGACTTCATAAGCTCCGTCTCTCACGAGCTCAGAACGCCGCTCACGGCTATCAAGGGCTGGAGCGAGACGCTGAATATGGGCTACGATCCCGAGACGTTCGCAAAGGGAATGAAGGTCATCACGGGCGAGACGCAGCGGCTGGAGAGAATGGTTGAGGAGCTGCTGGATTTCTCGAGGATACAGAGCGGGCACTTCACGCTGCAAATGACCGCGATCGACGTTATCGCGGAGCTTGAGGACGCGCTGCTGATCTATATCGACAAGGTGAAAAAGGAGAACATAACCCTGACGTACAACGAGCCGGAGTTCCTGTGCGCCGTTATCGGCGACAAGAACAGGCTGCGGCAGGTGTTCATAAACATAATCGACAACGCGCTGAAATACACCGAGCCGGGCGGCACGATCGACGTTCTCGCGGAGAAGAACGACAGCTCGGTGACGATCTCGGTCGCGGATTCGGGCGTGGGTATCGCGCCGGAGGATCTGCCCAAGGTCAAGCAGAAGTTTTATAAGGCAAACAGCACCAAGCACGGCTCGGGGATCGGGCTTGCCGTCGCGGACGAGATAGTCTCGATGCACGGCGGACTGCTCGAGGTCGAGAGCGAGCTCGGATACGGCACGACGGTGACGATAACGCTGCCGCTCGCGCCCAAAAAGGAGAGAACGGAAGAAAGTCTATGACAAAAAACAAGGCAACAAGACCCGATAAGGACGGCAAAAAGACTACGATAGGCGGTCAGGCGCTCATCGAGGGGATAATGATGAGGGGCGTTTCCACGGCGGCAATGGCTGTGCGGAAAAAGGACGGCTCGATACAGGTCGACGAATGGGAGCTCCCCGATAAAAAATGGTACAACAAAGCGCCCTTTGTCCGTGGCTGCTTCAACTTCGTGCAGACCCTGAAAGAGGGTATGCAGTGCATGAACAAGTCCATCGAGATAAGCGGATACGGCGACGACGAGGAGCCGACGAAATTCGACGTCTGGATAACGAATCTTCTCGGCGAGAAAAACGCGGAGAAGTTCGCGGAGGCGCTCGGCGCGCTGCTGAGCTTTGTTCTGGTCGTGGTCATGCTGGCGGTGTTCCTGTTCGTACCGAGCTGGCTGTTCACGCTGATCGAAAAGGCGGCGGGCGAGACGGACGTTTCGATGTGGAAAGCGGCGTTCGAGGGCGTTCTCAAGCTGCTGCTGTTCGTGGCGTATATGGCGCTCGTGGCGCAGATGAAAACGATGAAAACCACCTACGAATACCACGGCGCGGAGCACAAGACCATCGCCTGCTATGAGGCGGGAAAGCCGCTGACGGTCGAGAACATCAAGCCGATGATACGTTTCCACCCGCGCTGCGGCACGAGCTTTATCATCATCACGCTGCTGGTGAGCATTATCGTGTACTCGGTCGTTCCGATAAATCCCGCGGAGTGGTGGGGCGTTGAGAACAACGCGCTCGCGGCTCTGCTGCGCGTACTGATAAAGCTGCCGCTGCTGCCGGTGATAGTGGGCGTGGCGTATGAGCTGATAAAGCTCGCGGGGCGGTACGTCAACCCGTTCACGAGGGTGATCAGCGCTCCCGGCTTGTGGATGCAGCGGCTGACCACGCGCGAGCCTAACGACAAGCAGATCGAGATCGCGATAGCCGCGGTCACGCCCTGTCTGCCTAAGGAGGGCGAGGACGACAATTGGTGATACGTGAGCTATTGGGCAGGACGGTCTGCGCGCTCGCGGACAACGGCGTTGAGAACGCGCGCTTCGAGGCGGAGCAGATACTCGGCAAGGCGGGCATTCCGCGTATGAAGCTGCTGACCGAGCCGCGGGAGAGCGTTGCCGACGACACGGAAAGGGCGGCGGCGGAGCTGCTTCGGCGGCGGCTGACGGGCTATCCGCTGCAATATCTTCTCGGGGAATGGGAGTTCTTCGGGCTGCCGTTCGAGGTCGGAGAGGGCGTGCTGATACCGCGTCAGGACACCGAGACCTTAGCCGAGCTGGCTCGGGATATCCTGCTCGGGCGCGGTCGTGACGAGCGCCGCACCGCCGATCTCTGCGCGGGGAGCGGCTGTATCGGGATAACCCTCGCCAAGCTGTGCGGCGCCGAGGTCACGGCGGTCGAGCTGTCCGAGGCGGCGTTCGGGTATCTGGAGCGCAATATCGCGCTGAACGGCACCGCGGAGAGCGTCCGCGCCGTTCGGGGCGACGTTCTCGACGGGGGCGCTGCGGAGAAGCTCGGGGAGTACGATCTGATAGTCTCTAATCCGCCTTATCTAAACGATACGGATATGAAGAACCTGCAAGCCGAGGTGACGTATGAGCCCGAGATGGCATTATACGGGGGCAGCGACGGGTTGGACTTCTACCGGAAAATGCTCGCGGTATGGACGAAACGGCTGAAAGATAACGGCGTATTTGCCGTCGAGATAGGCGCGGGTCAGGAGCGCGGCGTGACGGAGATATTCGCCGAAAACGCCTTGAGCGCCGAATGTATAAAGGATACCCGAGGGATATACAGAGTTGTTTACGGAGTAAAGAAATAGAGAAGCGGCGAAAGCGGTACGGTTAAAAATTTAATTCGGGAACCATCGATTAAAATGGCTTTTCCCCGCCGGAGGCGGGAAAAAGCCGATAGAACCGTGTTTCGCATAATGAAAAACGGATAAGATCATTTGTAATAAGCCGGTGAAAGGGGGTACATATTTATGAAAACGATTTCGGGCTTGAAAATATGCAAATATATCTGCTTTGCCCTGTCGCTTACGCTGTTGTGCGGAGTGCCGTTTACGGGCTCTGCATACTCCGCCGAAACAGAATCCGAAGTACAGCCGATAAGTGAGACACAATCGGCGGCGACCGATGCGCAGCGCGGGATTGCCGATCCCGCAGACGCTGACAGCGCGACCGCGCTCGAAAAGCCGGACAAGATCGAGGATCGGCTTTGGGAGATTATGTCGGAAGCCGAGGACAGCGAGCTTATCCCGGTGTCAATATGGATCACCGACATTGATTTTGATGAGGTTGAGAAAAGAGTTGAGGAGCAATTCGGACTTTCGAGAGATATCATCGACCAAAGAGCCAAAGCGCTCCGCGATGATAAGGAACCGGACAAAGCAAAAGAGGAACAGCTCGCCGAGGACGTTCAGACCTACATCGCCGCGCAGAGAAACACCGCCAAAGAAATGCTTGTTGAATCGAACGGGAGATTTGTTGAAGCTTTTTTGAGCGGCGCGGAGGATATCCATACATACGAGCTCTTTCCCATAATCGATTGCGGCGTTACAAAGGAAAAGCTGCTGTATCTGGCATCTCTGGGCGGCGTTGAATCCATAAGCTCAAATGCCGATGAAGATAACGGATGTGCGGAGCTTCTGATCGACTGCGCGGAGCTTTCCGAGGACGAGGCGGCGGATACCGTTGAAATGTGCGCCGGCGCGGCAGGGGAAACGGCTCCGAATAAAAAATGATTTCTGTAAGTTAAATCGAAATATCTTGAAAATAAAGACTTTGGAGGAATATTACAATGGCAATGGACAAGAAAAAGGACAAAATGATAAAGCCGATCGAGCGCGTGGTCGATCCCGCCGAGAAGAAAAAGGCGATACAGACCGCGATCGCGCAGATCGAGAAGCAGTTCGGCGAGGGCGCGGTTATGTTTATGGGCGACAGCCGCCGTATGAACATAGAGCACACGTCCACCGGCTCGCTTATGCTCGACCTGGCGCTGGGGATCGGCGGTCTGCCCAAGGGGCGCATTATCGAGGTGTACGGCGCGGAGAGCTCGGGCAAGACGACGCTTTGTCTGCACGCCGTTGCCGAGTGCCAGAGAAACGGCGGCATGGCGGCGTTTATTGACGTCGAGCACGCTCTCGATCCCGTTTACGCGCGCGCACTGGGCGTCGACGTGGACAATCTGCTCGTATCGCAGCCCGACACGGGCGAGCAGGCGCTGGATATAATCGAGACGCTGGTGCGCTCGGGCGCGTTGGATATCGTGGTGCTGGACTCGGTGGCGGCGATGGCGACCAAGGCGGAGATAGACGGCGATATGGGCGACGCGCATGTCGGCGTGCAGGCGCGCCTTATGTCTCAGGCGATGCGCAAGCTGACCGCCGCGATCAGCAAGACAAACTGCGTGGCTGTATTTATAAATCAGGTGCGCGAGAAGATCGGCGTGCTGTACGGCAACCCCGAGACCACTCCGGGCGGCAGAGCGCTGAAGTTCTACGCGTCCGTGCGTATCGACGTGCATAGGGGAGAGCCGATCAAGGACGGCTCCGAGGTGCTCGGCTACCGCACAAAGTGCAAGGTCGTGAAAAACAAGGTCGCGCCGCCTTTCAAGACCGCCGAGTTCGATATGATCTTCGGCGAGGGCATTTCCAAGCTCGGAGAGATCATCGACTGCGCGGTCGAGTTCGGGATAATCAAGAAGAGCGGCTCGTGGTTCAGCTACGACGATATGAAGATAGGACAGGGCAAGGATAAGGTCAAGGACTACCTTAAGGATCACGCGGACATCTGCGCGGAGGTCGAGAAAAAGGTGCGCGAGGAGTTCGAGCGCCAGGCTGCCGAGGAAGCGGAGGGCGAAAAGACCGCCGACGGCGAAGCTTCCGGAAGCGAAACTGCCGGCAGCGGGGCTAGCGACGGCGCGGACGGCAAGACTGCCCAAAAGCCCGCCAAGAAAACCAAGGCTGCAAAGAAGAAAAAGTCCGAGCCCGACGACAGCGTGTCGGACGACAATATCCCGGAGGACGAGCCCGCGGACGATTTCCCGACCGACGACGACTTCTCCGAGTTTGCGCCCGAGGATCTTGAATAATGCTTATAACGGAGCTTTCGGAGTACAAGGGCGACACTTGGCAGCTCGAGCTTGACGGCAGGAGGAAGGTCTACGTCAATGCGTCGGTTGTCGAGGAGTTCACGCTAAAGGAGGGTCAGACCCTCTCTCCGTCGGAGCTCAGCGCGGTGATGGGCACGGACGCGCTCCGCAAGGCGAAAAAGCGCGCGCTGTACCTTATCGGCGAGCGCGAGATGTGCCGCGGAGAGCTGCTGAAAAAGCTGACGAAAACATACGGCGGCGACGTTGCCGAGCAGGCTGTCGAGTACGTTTGCGATCTCGGCTATGTCGATGACGAGGAGTACGCCCCGAAGCTCGCCGAGTACCTGATAAAGCGCAAGCGGTGGGGCGTTCGGCGCGTGCGTTACGAGATGATCTCGCGCGGTCTCGACCGTGAGCTCGTCGAGAACACCCTCGCCGACATAGACACGGACGAGCTTGACGAGGAATTGATAACCCTTATCGAGAAGCGCTACATAAACAAGCTCGCCGACTATGACGACCGCCGCCGCACTATCGCGGCACTCGCGCGGCGCGGCTACGACTTCGGCTCGATAAAGCGCTGTATAGAGGCGGTTCTCGAAGGTGTTGAAGATGATTTTGATGATTATAATGAAGATGAGGACTAAGTTTGAAAATAAATTTTCAAACTTACAAGTTTTGTGCTTTTCGGACGTTCGTCCGAAATTTTGCTGCGCAAAACCACACAAAACTCGAAAGGAGTGATGCTCCCTTACGGGAGCATGGATAATAATGAGCAAAGAAAAGGATAACATGAGAAGAGTAAAGGTCGCGGTGGTATCGCTCGGCTGCGCGAAAAATCAGGTCGACGCGGAGCAGATGATGGCGCGGCTGGCTGCCGAGGGCTACGCGTTCGTCGAGGAGCCGGGAGTATCGGACATAGTACTGCTGAACACCTGCGGCTTTATCACCGCCGCAAAGGAAGAGGCTATCGAGTGGCTGAACGAGCTCATAACGCTCAAGGAAGAGGGCACGATAAAGTACATAGTCGTGACGGGCTGCCTGTCCGAACGCTACCGTGACGAGTTCGTCAAGGAGTACCCCGAGGTGGATGCGGTGGTCGGCATTGCCGAGTATGAGCATATCGCGGACATCTTCGCCGAGATGATAAACGGACACGTCTGCCGTTTCGGCGTTAAGGAGCGGCACACTATGGAGGGCAGACGTATCCTCTCCACACTGCCGCATTACGCGTATATGCGCATTGCGGACGGCTGCGACAACTGCTGCTCCTACTGCGCGATACCGCAGATACGCGGACGGTTCCGCAGCCGCCCTATGGAGAATATTGTCGGCGAGGTGGAAAAGCTCGCGGCGGACGGCGTAAAGGAGCTCGTCATCATCGCGCAGGACGTTACGCGGTACGGGCTTGATCTGTACGACAAGCTCGCGCTGCCGGAGCTTCTCGACAAGCTCTGCGATATCGACGGCTTGAAGTGGATACGCTTGCTGTACTGCTATCCCGAGCGGATAACCGACGAGCTTATCGACTGCATAAAGCGCCAAGACAAGATCGTGAAGTATCTGGATATCCCGCTTCAGCACTGCGACGGCGAGCTGCTGAAAAAGATGAACCGCCGCGGCGACGAAAATTCCCTCCGCGAGCTTATCGCCAAGCTCCGCCGCGAGATACCCGGGATAACGCTGCGCACTACGTTCATCACGGGATTCCCGGGCGAGACGGAGGAGCAGTTCAACAGGCTCGGCGAGTTCGCGCAGGATATGCGGTTCGAGCGCATGGGCTGCTTTGCGTACTCGGAGGAGGAGAACACCCCCGCCGCGAAAATGCCCGATCAGGTGGACGAGGAAGTCCGCGAGCATCGCAAGGAGATACTCGAGGAGCAGCAGGACACGCGCATAGCCGAGCTGTACGAGAGTATGATCGGCGACGAGATAGAGGTCGTAGTCGAGGGCTTTGACCGCTATCTGGAGCATTTCTTCGGGCGTTCGGCAATGTTCGCTCCCGAGATCGACGGAATGATCTACTTCTCCGCTCCTAAAGGTAAAGGTCTGCCCGTCGGGGATTTCGTCAAGATACGCATTACCGACGTGCTGGACAACAATCTTATCGGGGAATTGCTTTGAGCGTGCCGTAAAAAAAGGTGTTAAGCCCTTTGCGAACTTAACACCTTATAAATTAAATCAATTATCCTTTTTGTTCGGGTCAATGCCGTTTGCCGTGTTTTTATCGATCCGCTGAATGGCGTTCTTTATAACCGTAACGGCTTTTTCATCGTTATGCGTTTCGAGAAGTGCCAACAAAGACTCAAGCAAAATGCACAAATCTTGATTTGACATCTTATTCACCCCTTTATAAAATATAAAGGCTTATTTTATGCGGTTGTGGGTTTTTTTAATCCTCCAAAGTTTTCTGAAGATTGTCAATCAATCTCATTAACTTTTCGTTTGGGGTTTGTTCGTAAATCTCCTTGAGGGTTTCAAGTGTTACACGAATAAATGCCTTGAATTGACTATCGGTCTGACCCATTTTCTCACCCCCTTGCAATACTTTAATTACTTACATTATAACACGGATCGGCAAAGATGTCAAGCCTGTATTTTGGAAAGCTTATTCCGTTTGAATGATAATTTGAGGTGATAATGTGAATTTAGCCAACAAACTGACGATGTTCCGCGTGATAATAGTGCCGTTTTTCGTGCTGTTTATGAGCGTTTCCGCTATACCGTACCGCTTTTTGTGGGCGCTGATACTGTTCGGGCTGGCGAGCATTACGGATATGCTCGACGGCAAGGTAGCGCGTAAATACAATATGGTGACGGATTTCGGAAAGTTCCTCGATCCGCTTGCCGATAAGATACTGGTCGCAGCGGCGCTTATCTGCTTCGTCGAGCTCGGCTGGACTTACGCGTGGGTAGCGTTTGTGATATTGGCGCGCGAGTTCATCGTGTCGGGGATTCGTCTCGTCGCGGCGACTTCCGAGAAGAAAAAGGTCATCCCCGCGAACATCTGGGGCAAGCTGAAAACCGCGGTGACTATGGTCGCCATGGCGGTAATGCTGATACTCGGCGTGCTTATGGACGACTTCGGGCTTATGGCGGAGTTCCCCGCCCGGATAGTCCGCGACGTTTTGATGTATCTGTCGGCGCTGCTGACCGTTATTTCGGGAGTGGTCTACTGCTATGACAGTCGGGAGTATATTGACCCGAGTAAGTGAATGTCGGCTGTTACTGTGCGGCTCGAGGCGCGGATCGCTTTTTTCTGCCACCGGCAGAAAAAAGTGATTGATCGAGGATTTTGCCTGTTGGCAAAATCCTCGATTTGGGGAAAAACTCGTGTTTTTCCCCAAACCCTTTTAGCGTTTTTGGGGGCTCGGCGCTACGCGCCGTGTTGCGCACTTTGTGCGCAACTGCCGTGCTTCGCACGGTGTTCTGGGCTTTGCCCAGACCTAGCAGAGGCTCTGCCTCTGCACTCCGCCAGCCTTTTGAAAAAGGCTGGGCGAAAACTTTTTAAGGCAATACCGCACAATTATTGTCGAGCGATTACGCCAGCAAATTTTTCGGCAGATTGCCGAAAACGACGCAGTAATACTGACGTATTTCAAGGAGTTTTCGGCAAAAATGACGGAAAATTTGCCAGTAATCGCCGACAAAGCCCGAAGGGCGGTAATTGTGCGGTGTTGCCTTAATCCGCTGCGCGTTTTTTAGGAGGTACTGTATGAGCAAAAAAGTATTCGATCAGGACACCAACGACCGCGTTCTCGACCGCAATCAGATGCTTATGGCGCAGCTTCTGTTCGTCGAAAAGCCCGACATGGCAGACCCGAACGCGCTTAAAGCCGCGCTCGAACGTGAGGTCGGCGCTGTCGAGAACATCAGCGACAAGCCCGATATGCCCATGTTCTCCGTGCCGAAGTACAAGGCGGTCTTTAAGGACGCGCCGAACGGAATGCCGCCCCTCGCCGACTTTCTCGCGCCGCGGGAATTTGTCACGGAGATAGACGAGATCAAGCGCAGTCAGTTCTGGGATTTCAAGAACGCCCGTATCGACGAGTTCAAATGGTGCGTGGACGTGTTCGCGATGATGGCGGCGGGGCTTCACTACAAGGAGCAGGCGGAGCTGTTCCTCGCGCAGGTCGGCGCTGCGCTGCGGTGCTATCCGACCTGTGAGGCGGTCTACGTCCTCCACAGCGGAAAGCTCACCGCGCCCGAGGACTTTGAGGAGTGCAGGCGGTTCGACCTCTCGGGGCGGTTCATACGGCTTGCCGTGAACGCGCGTTTTTTCACCGTCAACAACACCGCCGACGATATGATCGTCGACACTATCGGATTTTTCGCGTTCGGCGCCGCGGACGTTCAGGTGCATTTTCATGGTATGGATCCCAATCATGTCGTGAATTACGTTTACAATATCGCGAGCTATCAGTTTGACAACGAATTTCCGATAAAGAGCGGCGACACCGTTGACAGCCTTGACGAGAACGGCAATATGCAGTGGGAGCCGCAATGGAAGTCGCAGTACGAGGATTCGCTCATACAGCCCGTCCGCACGGTGCTCGACATAAATTGCGGCGAGTTCGCGGCGGGGAACAGGCTCTAAGGAGGGCAAATGAAAACCAAGCTCAAACGTAGGATCGTTTTGTTCTTTATCGCGGCGGCGGTTATAGCGGTAGTGTCGGAAATTATCGTACAAATGGTGCAAAGCAAGCGTCCGCGCACGGGCGACGTGATGTTTACAATGCCCGCCAACGGCTCCTCGGGCGAGTACTACGAATACGCCTTCGACCGTGACGATATCCTCCGCGAGACGGACAGCTATATCGAAAGCTTTTTTCTGAATTTCGGTCCCGGTTACAATGACGTCTGGGAGTTCGACATCATAGGCGAGGGCGACCTCACCGTGAGCTGGACGTCTTACTGCGGCGGTACGGATATTGTCAGGGAGGAATGCTTCACCGAGACGTACCGTGTTGAGGACGGGAAGTGTACGAAAATCTCCGATACCTGCAGGAGATATTGAAAGGAGAAAAAGTCCTTTAAAAAAACAGCCTTGATTTTATACGGTTCTCTCCGCCTGCGGCGGGGAGAGCCGCGGTTTTATATGCAGTCCGAAAGGAGAATGAGATCATCTCTCATTCTCCTTTTTTGATCAATATTTTTTGTGTTTGCTCTTGATTTTTGCAACAATATATGGTATAATGATACTGTATTGGTAAATTTGAACGATAAGGTGAAGGTAAAAATGGCAAAGGAAACGAATTACAACGATTTAAAGGCGCTGAAGGGTCCCGATCAGGTGCGGCTGCGCCCTGCGGTAATCTTCGGCTCGGACAGTATCGAGGGCTGCCGTCACTCGGTTTTCGAGATAATCTCGAACTCGATAGACGAGGCGCGCGAGGGCTTCGGAAAGCGCATTAACATCACGCTCCACGCGGACAAGTCGATAACCGTGGAGGACTTCGGTCGCGGTATCCCGATCGACTTCAACAAGACCGAGGACAAGTACAATTGGGAGCTTGCGTTCTGTACGCTGTACGCGGGCGGAAAGTACGACAACAACAGCGGTGAGAACTACTCGTTCGCGCTCGGACTGAACGGTCTGGGCTTGTGCGCGACGCAGTTCGCCTCCGAATATATGGAGGTCGAGAGCTGCAACGGAACGTGGAAGTACTCGCTGAGGTTTGAAAAGGGCTTCAACGTCACCGGCAACGAAAAGGGCTTCATCAAGTCAAAGTGCACGGAAACGGGCACTAAGATACATTGGAAGCCCGATCTGGAGGTGTTCACGGATATCGACGTAGGCGGCGAGTATCTTGACGATATGCTCCGCAGACAGGCGGTCGTAAACGGCGGTATCGAGTTTGTGCGCCGTATCGAGAGCGAGGACGCCGGCGTCGGAGACGGCAGCGTCGACGAGAAGATACTCTGCTACGAGGACGGCATTTTCGACTATCTGAAAGAGGTCGCGGGGGAGAGCGCCCTCACCACGCCGCAGTACTGGAGCACCCAGCGCCAGGGCAAGGATCGCGAGGACAAGGAGGAGTACAAGCTGAAAATGAACGTAGCGTTCACGTTCAGCAAGGAAATGCACTTTGTCGAGCATTACCACAACTCCTCGTGGCTGGAGCACGGCGGCTCTCCCGACGACGCGATGAAGCGCGCGTTCCTTTCGCAGATAGACGCGTATCTGAAAAACAACAACAAGTACAACAAGGGCGAGAAAGCCATTAAATGGGATGACGTCGCCGATTGTTTAATATTTATATCGTCTAACTTTTCCACTCAGGCAAGCTACGCCAACCAGACGAAAAAGGCGGTCACGAACGCGTTTATCAAGGACGCGATGATCGACTGGCTCAAGCACCAGCTCGAGGTGTATTTCCTCGAGAATCCCGACGAGGCGGTAAAGATCGCCGAGCGCGTTCTCGTAAACAAGCGTTCGCGCGAGAACGCAGAAAAGGTGCGCTCGTCCTCTATCGCCAACCTCACCGCGAAGATCGACCTCACAAACCGCATAGACAAGTTCGTCGACTGCCGCAGCAAGGACGTTTCGCGCCGCGAGGTGTATATCGTGGAGGGCGATTCCGCGCTCGGTTCGGTAAAATTAGCGCGCGACGCGGAGTTCCAGGCGGTCATTCCCGTGCGCGGTAAGATTCTCAACTGTCTGAAAGCGAGCTACGACAAGATATTCAAGAGCGAGATAATCACCAATCTAATAAAGGTGCTCGGGTGCGGGGTCGAGGTCAAATCCAAGGCGAACAAGAACCTCAATTCGTTCAACCTCGATAATCTGCGCTGGAATAAGGTGGTTATCTGCACCGATGCCGACTACGACGGCTTCCAGATACGCACGCTCATTCTGACGATGATACAGCAGCTCTGCCCCACGCTGATAGAGCGCGGATATGTTTATATCGCGGAGTCGCCATTGTACGAGATCAACACCAAGGACAAGACCTATTTCGCGTACACCGAGCCCGAAAAAACGCGCATACTCGATATGATAGGCGAGAAGAAGTACACCATTCAGCGCTCAAAGGGTCTCGGCGAGAACGACCCCGATATGATGTCGCTCACCACCATGAACCCCGACACGCGCCGCCTTATCAAGGTAACGCCCACCGACGCGGAGCGCACGCGCACTATGTTCGACGTGCTGCTCGGCAACGACCTCGACGGGCGCAAGGAGTTTATCCGCGAGAACGGGAGCAAGTATTTGGATGCTGCCGACATAATGTAATAAGTTTCGACTTCGTCGAAACTCTCAGCGTTCTAAGTTTCGACTTCGTCGAAACTCTCAGCGTTTTTTGCTCGAATTGCCCTAATGGCAATTCGGTTTTGCTTCGCAAAACACCGCAAAAAGCCGCGCGTGGCTCGTCTTGGTAGTGTGGATTTTGGTTATGACGTGCAAAATGCCGCGCGTTGTCTCACTGTTTAGTGTGGCTTGGCTTTTTAAATTTTGCCGAAATTGCGTAGCTTTAGATAAGGAGTAAAAATTGAAGAAGAAAACACCAAAAAAGAGCGAGCCGAAAACCGGCTCCGCTTATATAGAAGGCTCGGGTAAGGTCGTCGAGACCGATATCGTCACCACGCTCGAGGAGAACTATATGCCCTACGCGATGAGCGTTATCGTGTCGAGAGCGCTCCCCGAGATAGACGGCTTCAAGCCCTCGCACAGGAAGCTGTTATACACCATGTACAAAATGGGCTTGCTGAACGGCGGGCGAACCAAGTCCGCGAATATCGTCGGGCAGACGATGAAGCTCAACCCCCACGGCGACGCGGCTATCTATGAGACCATGGTGCGCCTTGCGCGCGGAAACGAGGCGCTTCTGCACCCGTACGTCGACAGCAAGGGCAACTTCGGAAAGGCGTATTCGCGCGATATGGCGTATGCCGCCGCGCGTTACACCGAGGCTAAGCTCGAGGGCATAAGCGCGGAGCTGTTCGCGGATATCGACAAGGACGCGGTCGATATGGTGCCGAACTACGACAACGAGATGCTCGAGCCTACGCTGTTCCCGGTGCGGTTCCCGTCCGTGCTCGTCAACTCGAATTTCGGGCTTGCCGTATCAATGGCGAGCAATATCTGCTCTTTCAATCTGTCCGAGGTCTGCGAGACTGCGATATCGCTTATTAAGAACCCCGACCACAACGCGCTTTCAACGCTCAAAGGTCCCGACTTCCCGGGCGGCGGTTATATCGTCTACGACGAAGCGGAGATGGAGAAGATATACAGAACGGGTCTGGGCGCGGTCAAGGTTCGCGCGAAGTACAGCTTCGACAAGGACGCGCGCTGTATCGAGGTAACGCAGATACCGCCCACGACCACCGTTGAGGCGATAATCGACAAGGTAGTCGAGCTTGTCAAGGACGGCAAGATACGCGAAATTTCGGACGTCCGCGACGAGACCGATCTGAGCGGCTTGCGGCTGGCGTTCGACCTGAAAAAGGGCTACGACCCCGACAACGTAATGCAGAAGCTGTACAAGCTCACGCCGTTACAGGATAATTTCAACTGCAACTTCAACGTGCTTATCGCGGGAACGCCGCGCGTAATGGGCGTTTACGAGATACTCAGCGAGTGGACGGAGTTCCGCAGACAGTGCGTAAAGCGCCGCATTTACTTCGACCTCAACAAGAAAAAGGAGAAGCTGCACCTGCTGCTCGGCTTGAAGAAGATACTGCTCGATATCGACTACGCGATACAGCTTATCCGCGAGACCGAGGAGGAGGCGGAGGTCGTTCCGAACCTTATGATCGGATTCGGGATTGACGAGCCGCAGGCGGAATACGTCGCCGAGATAAAGCTCCGCCACATCAACCGCGAGTATATCCTCAAACGCACCGAGGAGACCGATCGGCTCACCGCCGACATCGCCGAAATGGAAGAGATTCTGAACAGCCCGAAGAAGATCGACAAGGTGATAATCTCGGAGCTGAAAGAGGTCAGCGAGAAGTACGCTCAGCCGCGCCGCACTATGTTCCTGTACGATGTCGCGGAGGACGTGGAGATCGAGGAGGAGCAGCCCGAGGGCTATCCCGTAAACGTGTTCTTCACGCGCGAGGGCTACTTCAAGCAGATAACGCCGAAGTCGCTGAGAATGTCGAACGAACAGAAGCTCAAAGAGCAGGACGAGATCATATTCTCGGCGGAGGTGTCGAGCAATTCGGAGCTGCTGTTCTTTACCAACAAATTCCAGTGTTACAAGTCGCGCTGCGCGGATTTCCCCGAGATAAAGGCGAGCGTAATGGGCGATTTCGTTCCCGCAAAGCTCGGAATGGACGACGGGGAGCTGCCTGTATTTATGGCGGTGACGGAGAAGTTCACGGAAACCCTGATCATTTTCTTCAAGAACGGCAAGTGCGCGAAGATACCGCTTTCGTCCTACGAGACCAAGACCAAGCGCAAGAAGCTCCAGAACGCGTATTCGGAGCTTTCCGAGATGGTGGGAATGTTCGTTATCAACGGCGACGCGGACTTTATTCTGAAGTCCACCGCGGGCAAGGTGATAATGTTCAACACCGCGCTCGTCCTCGCGAAATCCGCGCGCGATACTCAGGGAGTTCAGGTAATGCGCCTGACAAAGGCGGAGCTGGCTTCCGTGCAGCTTGCGCAGAACGTCGATATTGAGGATATCGAGCGGTTCAGGATAAAGACCGTACCGGCTGCCGGGATAGTCTCCGACGACGATATCGACCAGATAAAGCTGATTTGAAAGGGGACATTATGAGCGAAAATCACCCCACCCCCGAGTGGGCGAAGCTGCTCCCCGAGGGCGAGTTTATAAGCTATCTGCCAAGCTATGTGGGCGGAAAGTATTTCGATTTATTCGACAAGTTCACGTTTCCGTGCGAGGAGACCGGCGCAATAACCTACTATGTCTACGATCCCGTAAAGCAGGGCGCTGACCCGTCGGGAAAGTACCCCGTGCTGTTATGGCTTCACGGAGCGACAAACGGGCTGAATGGGACGTTCTGTATTTGTAATTGCGGCGGAGAGTTGTTCGCGTCGCCCGAGTATCAGGCGGCAATGGGCGGCAACACGGACGTTGCCGCAGTTGCCCCAAAAGCGCAACAGGATGTTGCGCAGCCGAGGGCAACAGGCGGAGCATACATTGTAGTGCCGCTGGCTAACGAGAAAATGGACGATAACGGCAAGCTCGCCGAAACGTTCTCGGAGAAGTACTTCGAGCCGTTAAAGGGCATTGTGGAGCGGGTTCGTGAGGGCGGCGGCACGGATGCTGCCGCAGTTGCCCCAAAAGCGCAGCAGGATGCTGCGCAACCGAGGGCAACAGGCGGTAATGCCGGAAAGGTGTTCGCTATGGGCGGCTCGCTCGGCGGCTGGATGACCTGGAAAATGGCGGAGGAGTTCCCCGAGATGTTCGGCGGTATCATACCGATCTCGACGAGCTATATTCCGACGGACGAGCAGCTGGAGAATATCGCGCGGCACAGGATCGCGGTGTACTTCACGCTCGGCAGGCACGACGAAACGCTGGATTTCGACAAGGATATCGCGCCGAGGATCCCGAAAATGGAGGAGCTTGGATTTACGTGCTTCTTCCCCGAGTGGGTCAAGAACGGCGACGGCGGCGTTGCCTCGCTGTTTTACGGCTGGGAAATGGGGCAGCACTGCATGATAAATCAGGTTCAGGCGAATCTGATGTACGATGACGGAACGCCCTACGATCCGCGGCTGCCGAACGGGGTCTGCGGTTGGATAAAAGCGGTTGTTGATTGTAAGTAGCTGTGTTTTTGAGGGCGCAGATCGCTTTTTTCTGCCACCGGCAGAAAAAAGCGATTGATCTGTGATTTTGCCTGTTGGCAAAATCACAGATTTGGGGAAAACGTGGCACTGGTGTCCTTGTTTTTCCCCAAACCCTTTTAGCGCTTTTTCTTTCGCCGCTTCGCGGCGGTGCGGCACTCCGTGCCGCGTTGCGCTCCGCGCAACTGCTGTGCTTCGCACAGCGTTCCGGGCTTTGCCCGAACCCGGCAGAGGCTCTGCCTCTGCACTCCGCCAAAGGGGCTAGCCCCTTTGGAAACCCATTTTTTGAACCTAAATGTTGCTTTTTAAATTAAGGAGGACAAAATGCTTAGTGATATTGAAATTGCACAGCAGGCGAAAATGCTGAAAATCGGTGAGATCGCGCAGAAGCTCGGCGTGACCGAGGACGAAATCGAGCCTTACGGTCACTACAAGGCAAAGCTCTCGCAGAAGCTGTTCGACAGGACGGCAGACAACGCGGACGGCAAGCTGATCCTCGTGACCGCGATAAACCCCACCCCTGCGGGCGAGGGTAAGACCACCACCTCGGTAGGTCTTTGCGAGGGCATGAACCGCATAGGAAAAAAGGCGTGTCTGGCGCTGCGTGAGCCGTCGCTGGGTCCGGTGTTCGGCGTTAAGGGCGGAGCTGCGGGCGGCGGATATTCGCAGGTCGTTCCTATGGAGGACATCAATCTGCACTTCACGGGCGATATGCACGCGATAACCGCGGCTAACAATCTGCTCGCGGCAATGCTTGATAATCATCTCCAGCAGGGCAATTCGCTCAACATCAACGTTAAGCGTATACTGTTCAAGCGCTGCCTTGATATGAACGACCGCGCGCTCCGCAACTGCGTTATCGGTCTGGGCGGCAAGATGGACGGCGTTCCGCGCGAGGACAGCTTCCAGATCACCGTCGCGAGCGAAATAATGGCGATACTCTGCCTTGCGAGCGACCTCGACGACCTCAAGCGCAGGCTCGGCAATATCCTCGTTGCGTTCACGAACGACAACAAGCCCGTGTTCGCGCGCGACCTCAAGGCGGTGGGCGCTATGACGGCGCTGCTCAAGGACGCGATAAACCCGAACCTCGTGCAGACCCTCGAGAATAATCCCGCGATAATCCACGGCGGTCCGTTCGCGAATATAGCGCACGGCTGCAACTCGGTGCGCGCGACAAAGCTCGCGATGAAGCTCTCCGACTACACGATAACCGAGGCGGGCTTCGGCAGCGATCTCGGCGCGGAGAAGTTCTTCGACATCAAGTGCCGCTTTGCGGGGTTGAAGCCCGACTGCGTGGTGCTCGTGGCGACTATCAGAGCGCTGAAGTACAACGGCGGCGTTCCCAAGCCCGAGCTTGTCAATGAGAACGTCGAGGCGCTGAAAAAGGGTATCGTGAACCTCGGCGTACACATCGAGAATATGCATAAATTCGGCGTGCCCGTCGTTGTCGCGATCAACCATTTCGGCACCGATACCGACGCGGAGATCGCTATCGTCCGCGAATACTGCGAGAACAAGGGCGTTGAAGTCGCGTTCTCGGACGTGTTCGCAAAGGGCGGCGAGGGCGGCGTTGACCTCGCGGAGAAGGTCTGCGCGACTATCGACCGCTGCGCGGGCTGTCAGACTGATTTCAAGCCGCTGTACGATGAGAAGCTGACGATCAAGGAAAAGCTGGCAATTATTGCCAAGGAAATATACTGCGCGGACGGCGTAGTCTACACCGCCAAGGCGGACAAGGCAATCAAGGAGATAGAGGAACTCGGACTTGACAGAGTTCCCGTTTGCGTCGCGAAAACGCAGTATTCGCTGTCCGACGACCCCGCGAAGCTCGGCAAGCCCGAGAACTTCACCATAACCGTGAGCGACGTTCGCGCGAGTGCGGGCGCGGGCTTTGTTGTCGCGTACACCGGCGACATCATGACCATGCCGGGTCTGCCGAAAGTTCCCGCAGCGGAGAATATCGACGTTGACGGCAGCGGCGTAATTACGGGTCTGTTCTGATGGGAACAGTCGAGTTCATAACGAACGGCGAGGAGGAGACCCGCGCAGCCGCCGCCGAGATCGCAAAGCGCCTTAATCGCGGCGACGTGATACTGTACGAGGGCGAAATGGGCGCGGGCAAGACCGCGTTCACAAAGGGCTTGGCGGAGTACTTCGGCACGGACAGCGAGGTCACGAGCCCGACCTTTGCGCTCGTCCACGAGTACACGGGTCGCGTGTCGATCTTCCATTTCGATCTGTACCGCATTTCGGGCTATGACGACCTGTACGCGGTCGGGTTCTTCGACTACCTCGACAGGGGCGGAATAATCGCCGCCGAGTGGAGCGAGAACGTCGAGGGCTTGGAGGACGAACTGGAAAACGTCGTGAAAATACGTATCGACAAGCTCTCCGAGAACGGGCGGAAAATCACCGTTACGGGTGAGCGCTTCGGAGAAAATGCACAAACTTGATTGGCGGTGAAAATATGATACTTGGAATAGATTCGTCCGCGATAACGGCGGGCTGCGCGCTGTACGAGGACGGCAAAATAGTCGCCGAGCAGTTTCTGAACACGCGCCACACGCACTCCGAAACGCTGCTCCCAATGGTCAAGTCAATGCTCGACAGCGCGAAAATAACGCTTTCCGAGGTCGACAGGATAGCCGTGACGACGGGTCCCGGGTCGTTTACGGGGCTGCGTATCGGCATTTCGTGCGTCAAGGGAATGTGCTGTGGCGCGGACTTACCGTGCGTTCCCGTGTCGACGTTGGAGGCTATCGCGTACAATTTTGTGCGGATCGACGGGATAATCTGCGCGTGTATGGACGCGCGGTGCAAGCAGGTGTATAACGCGCTGTTCCGCTCGGAGAACGGCGTAATAACGCGCGTCTGCGAGGACAGGGCGATATCCGCGGCGGCGCTTACGGAGGAGCTGTCTGCGCTTGACGGGAGGATCATTCTCGCGGGCGACGGCGCGGAGCTAATGCATGAGTTCACCGACGGTAAGTACGAGTTAGCGCCGATAGCCTTACGGTTTCAGCGCGGCAGCGGAGTATGCCTTGCCGCCGAGAACAAGCCCGATATCGCGCCTGCGGCGCTTATGCCGAGCTATTTAAGGTTACCGCAGGCGGAGCGCGAACGGCTTGCGAGGGATAAAGCAAATACGCCGGTTTGATTGCGGTTTTCCCTGCCGGAGGCGGGGAAAACCGCATAAACAGAGCTTTTAAAATAAGGAAAGCGATTTATTCTGTATTTCATTAAATTTACAGGGAGGATAAGATATGAAGTGGGATACAAGCCTTTTGAAGTGGACAAGAGCGCCCGAAAATTACTCCGTGACCGAGGGCAGGATAGAGATAATCACCGAGCCGCACACCGATCTGTGGCAGAGAACATATTACCATTTCCGTAACGATAACGCTCCCGTACTGCAAATGGAGACCGACGAGAAATTTTTCTCCTTTGTCGTTAAAACGGAGTTCGAGAGCAAGCATCGTTACGATCAGTGCGGTGTCGTGGTGTATCTGGACAGCGATAACTGGCTGAAAGCCTCGGTGGAATACGAAAACGAAAAGATACAGCGTCTGGGCGCGGTAGTCACCAACAACGGATATTCGGATTGGTCGTCAACTGACGTGGACGCGTCGATAAAGTCCATGTGGTACCGTCTCAGCCGCAGAGAAAATGATTTCTGCGTTGAAAATTCAACGGACGGCGTGAACTTCAAGCAAATGCGTATCTGTCATTTGTTTAACGCCGCGGAGACCGTTTCGTTCGGTATCTATGCTTGCAGCGCGGAGGATTCCTCCTTTAAGTCGGTGTTTGCCGATATGGAGATAACCGACTGCAAATGGCTTGCTCATGTCGGTCAAGCGCCCGATGAATCGTAAATACCGGAGGAATCCAATGAAAATTGAGGAATACGGCAAAGAAAACGAGAGTATCATCGTAATGCTCCACGGGGCGAATTTTGTTCATTGCTACGGACGGCAGTACGTTCTCGCCGACAGATACCGCATTATCGTTCCGCACATCATGGGCTTCGGCGAGGAAGCGGGCAGAACGTTCGAGACGGAGACCTGCGTCAAAGAGCTTGCGGATTACATAAAGGAGCTCGGCAAAAGGGTGTTGCTGGTCGGCTTTTCTCTGGGTGCGCAGCTGGCGTTCAAGCTGGTGTCCGAGCATGAGGAATTATTTTACGCCGCCGTGATCGTCAGCCCGTGGCTCGATAAGGACAATTCGGATATCGGTAAAATAATGCAGATGAACGAAAAGCAGTTTTATTCATTCAAGAAAAAATGGCTTTGCAATATTATCGGAATGATGAACGGTCTGCCGTCCAAGCAGCGCAAGGAATTTGTGGAGCATATGCAGAACGTCAAGCTCGAAACGATTCGGAACTCGGTCGATAACGGAATATCGTTTTCGAGCGTTCCGTCATTTGCCAACGTCTCAGTGCCGATCATCGCGTTGGCGGGCGGAAAGGAGCAGCGCGAGGTCACGGACAGCGTGAAGAAAATGTCGGAGATGAATCCTCATTGTAAATACGAGATATGGGAGAAAGCCGCGCATAATATTCCGCCGCTGTTTGCGAAAAGGTTCAACGAGGTCATTTGCGGCATCGCGGAATCATAGGGTTTTGCCGTGTGAAAAAACGGAAATTATTATTTAACCGAGTCGGGGGGCCTTATGGTATATAATTTACAAAAACACATTGATTTTTTACTCGAAAATGCCTGTCCGAGCATTCGTTATCTTGTTAATAGAGATATGCTGAAAATGCCGATAGATGAACCTATCATGAAAGATTTGCAGTCGGAAATATTACATCAGTCTAACGTACAGAAACTGCTTGCGGCACAGCACCCCGACGGGTGGTTTGCCAAAGGCATACACGGATGTGATGATATGGACAGTCATATCGGCGGTTTACTTCAATTAGGTTTTGAACCGGATTCACATTATATCCAAAAAGCGATAACGGCATTGACCACCCCCGAGATCGCATCACAGCACAAAAACCGGTTTATTGGCGGAGCGGCTCTTGACGCTGAGGGGCGAGGCGGAGATCATGCGATAATCGCTCAGATACTGTCATGGGTAGGATACTCGGAGGATTATCCAATAATGGCAGAGCAGATAGCTTTGGCACAGGAGCACCTTTTTGCGGTATTTGATTATACTTCTCCCGATGATTTTTCGGTAAGAATGAAAAACTATCGCTGTTATAAGCCAAATGCAAGATTTCCCGGAGCAAATCACATAAGTCTGTTAAATGCGACACAGGGCTGGCGTGTCGGAAACAATTTTGAGACCGCAAAAGCCGCTGTAAAGCATTGTTACGAGCTAATGAAGGATTTTGACGAGTATATCACATACCGCAAGCCGAAGGAATTCGGGAGCGGTGTTATCGGACCGTTTAACTATAACTGGCAAGCGCTCAAGCCTATCGACAAAAATGGATTTCGTGCGATTCTGGAAAGCTCTTACAATTGTCAGTTCGGATTCTGGCTCAGAGCGGTCACCGGCACACCCGATTGGGTTCGTCAAAGCACACAGACCTATGAGCTTTTGGCGCAGCTTTTAGATGAAGATTCCTTCATGGATATGATACCCGATGCAGCGCTGAAAGGTTTCAGGCATATCCAAGGCAGAGAGCCAAACTGGAAAAAGAAAGCATCCGTAAAGTGCGATGTGACCTTTGCAATGCTTAATGCTTGTTGGAATGTTATAAATAGGTAATGTTGTGATGATGTTGTTCACAAATATAAATTCGGATTTAGGAGGAGAGCGCATATGAAGTGCTATACACAGGTATATGTCATGAACAGTCTCGAGGCGGTCGAAACATATTGCAGAGCCTTCGGGGCAGAGGTGACATTTGAGATCAAGAACGCCGACAAAACCGCTTATGAGCATTGT
Source organism: uncultured Clostridia bacterium (assembly GCA_947177735.1). Classification (GTDB taxonomy): domain Bacteria; phylum Bacillota; class Clostridia; order Oscillospirales; family Ruminococcaceae; genus CAG-115. The sequence goes on along the minus strand of CAMWVP010000022.1, from coordinate 3,928 downwards.
GAGCTGTCGGTAAACGGTGAGGGGATACTTGCCGTAGCGGAGGCGCCGGAACCGTATGATGTAAGCGTTATCCACCGTTTGAAATGGCAGACGATGACATTCAACGCGTTTGAATTGGGCGGCGAGGAAGCGGTCAAAAAAGCGTTTGACGTGCTGAGCGAGGGCGGCGTGATAGTCGAAGAAATTCACGAATTGCCGTGGAGTAAATGCTGCGGCACGGTAATTGACAAATACGGGGTATGCTGGTGGGTCTCAATATAGAATAACGCGTTTGCTCGGAAACCGCGGAGATAAGGAGACAATATGTACAAAGAATTGATCTTAGAGGTATCGCAGGGAAATGAGTATGTAAAGATACAGCCGCCTTGCCCCGAGAGCGAGATAGACCGCATCGAAAAGGCGTTCGGCTATCCGCTGCCGAAAGAATTGAGGGCGCTGCTTCGGGAACTGAACGGCGATAAGTGGCTGCTTTTTTCGGCGGAGGAGATAATCGACCAAATTCGGATGACCAAGGAAATGCTCTCGTTCTACGAGGAAGAGGGCGTTGAGGGCGTGGACAGACTTATCTTCTTCGCGGGGAACGGCTGCGGCGATTATTATTGTTACTATGTCGGCGCGGACGGAGCTCCCGATGAGAACGCGATTTACATCTGGGAGCATGAGGAAATGCGTTATGACAGAAAGGTCGCCGTAAATATGACGGAGCTTATCACGCGGTATTATAACAGCGAAATCTGATTTGAGGGGGAGAACGCTTTGGATAAAGATTGGTTGTTTTCGATCGGCGAATATATCTGTGATGTCAGAACCGCTGCCGTATTGGTAAAGGATAACAAAATCCTTGTGCAAAGAGACAGAAACGGAACCGAATACGCATTGCCGGGCGGTCATTTAAAAATCGGAGAAACGCTGGAGGAAGCTTTGATTCGTGAAACAATGGAGGAAATGGGCGTCAGAATAAAATGCGAACGTCTGTTGTGGAGCGAGGAATGCTTTTGGGTGTGGAACGGAAAGCAGGCACATAACATAGCGTTCTATTATCTGATAGAACTCTGTGACGAGCTTGAAATTCCCGAAAACGGGGAGTTTGTTTCACAGAAAGATAATTGCGATGTGGTTATCGGGTGGATGCCAGTTGAGGAAATTCAAAGGGTAACCATATATCCCGAATTTCTGAAAGAGGAAATATATCATCTCAATGAGCCGATAAAGCATTTTGTTTCAAAGGGATAATATACGGCGGGCAAAATTTCCATATGCTATTGACCCGCGCGGGAAAATGGTGTATAATTAAGGAACCACCGATTTAACGGCGGTTTCCCCGCCGAAGGCGGGGAAACCGCGCAGAATAAATCTTGAAATTGAATCGGCGATTTCTTAAGTTAAACATAAAGAGAGGTTGAGATTATGATAGCTATTGGTTGCGATCACGGCGGCTACGCGCTGAAATGCGAGTTGATGAAGCATCTCACGGAACGGGGCGTTGAGCTTGTCGACTGCGGCTGTGACGGCGAAACGGTGGATTACCCCGATATCGCCGAAAAGGTCTGCGCAAAAATTACCGGCGGCGAATGTGAAAAGGCGATACTTATCTGCGGAACGGGTATCGGGATATCCATGAGCGCCAACAAGATCAAGGGTATACGCGCCGCGCTCTGCACGGACGAGTATATGGCGAAGTTCACGAGACTGCATAACGACGCGAACGTGCTGTGTATGGGCGGTCGCGTTGTCGGCGGCGGTCTGGCGTGCAATATTGCCGACGTGTTTTTGAGTACCGAGTTTGAGGGCGGGCGGCACGCCGTCCGCGTCGACAAAATTATGAAGCTGGAGGGTAAATAAATGGCAAAATTTGACAATGTTATCGTCTGCGATCACCCGCTGGTGCAGCATAAGGTATCGCTGATACGCGATAAGAATACGGGCGCAAAGGATTTCCGCGAGCTTGTCCACGAGATATCCATGTTTATGTGCTACGAGGCGACGCGCGACCTGCCGCTCAAGGACGTGCAGATACAGACTCCGCTCGGCGAGCTGGCGAACTCGAAGATAATCAGCGGGCGCAAGCTGGCGTTCGTGCCGATAATGCGCGCGGGTCTGGGAATGGTCGACGGCGCGTTGGCGCTCGTTCCTACCGCTAAGGTTGGTCATGTGGGTATTTACCGCGACAAGCTCAACGGCAACACCGCCGCGGATTATTACTGCAAGCTGCCGTTCGATATCTCGAACCGCGAGGTCATTATCCTCGACCTTATGCTGGCGACGGGCGTTTCGGCGGTCAAGACCGTGGATATCGTCAAGAACGCGGGCGCGAAGAACATCAAGTTTATGTGCGTGCTGACCTGCCCCGAGGGTATCAAGGCGCTCCACGAGGCGCACCCCGAGGTGGAGATCATCTGCGGCGCAATCGACGATGGGCTTAACGAGGACTTGTACATTATCCCCGGTATCGGAGACGGCGGCGACAGGCTTTTCGGTACGCGGTAACAGGGGGAACTATGGACATTTCACCCGAAACACAAGAAAAGCTCGACAGAGTCCTCGCCAAGATCGACGAGAAGATACCGCCCGTTGAAACGGTGCGGCTGAAGCTCTCGCGCGGCAAGACCACCGTATTCGACAGTAAAATGGGCGGCGTGCCGTATTTCCCGAAAGGAATGGAGTACCCGACTGTCCGCGAGGGCGAACACGCGGGGAAACCGCTGTACTTCCTTGCGCAGTTGAATTTCGGTACATTGCCGAAAATTGCGGGATTCCCGACCGAGGGGATATTGCAGTTCTTCGCGGGCGGCGACGGCAGCGGCGACTACGGAATGAGTTGGAAAGACAACTGCGATCAGAACGCTTTCCGCGTGATATATCATGAAAACGTTATCAATGACGGGCTGTATTCCGCCGAGGATATGCCCGATTTTGAGTATGACGAGGACGCTCCCGATATTGCGTTTACTGGCGAGTTTCTGCTGACTGCCGAAGAGCCGGAGAAAATGCCGGCAACGGAGTATGATTTCCGATTTGTGAACTATGTTTACAAGGCGTATAACGAGCTTTTCAACGGCGAATTAAAGTCCTTCTATGATATGTACGATGCTGACAGACCCCTTTCCGAGGCGCTTTATCAAACACGCGCCACGGTCGGCACGCGCATGGGTGGTTATCCGCACTTTGAACAAGAGGACCCGCGCGGCTATAAGGACGGTCTTTCGGGGCACACGATTCTACTGTTTCAGTCGGACAGTGAAAACGGCGGCGAGGGCTGGGAAAATATGGTCTGCTGGGGCGACGCGGGCGTTGCGAATTTCTTCATCACGCCCGAGGACTTGGCAAGGCGCGATTTCAGCAACGTTCTGTACAATTGGGATTGCGGATAATATTTCGGGGGCGTTTGCCCCTGTTCTTTTGTAAGGTGATAGAATGACAAAATCAGAGGCTCTGCGGAAATATTTCGGTCACAGCGCGTTCCGAAACGGACAGGACGCGCTTATAGACAACATTCTCGGCGGTCGGGACGTGCTCGGAGTGATGCCGACAGGCGCGGGGAAGTCGGTTTGCTTCCAGATACCCGCGATACTCTTAGACGGCACCGTTATCGTGATCTCGCCGCTTATCTCGCTTATGCGCGATCAGGTCGACGCGCTCGTCCAGAACGGTATCAGCGCCGCCTGTATCAACAGCTCTCTCGACAGCGCAAGCTCCCGCGAGGTCTTTATGCGCGCTGCCGCGGGGGAGTACAAGCTCCTTTACGTCGCTCCCGAAAGGCTGGAGACCGAGGGATTTGCGCGGCTGTGCGAACGGCTGACGATACCGCTCGTTGCCGTTGACGAGGCGCACTGCGTATCGCAGTGGGGGCAGGACTTCCGCCCGAGCTATCTGGGAATAGCGCGGTTCGTTCAGTCGCTGCCGACGCGCCCCGTGATCGGTGCTTTCA
>CAMWVP010000021.1 GCA_947177735.1 uncultured Clostridia bacterium | reverse complement strand
TCATCTTTCGCCCTCCTCCGACAACGTCCCCAGCCGCTGCTGGTTTTGCCTCAGTTGCGCTAAAGAGAGACGCGGGTCATTTTGTTGCCGCCAGTCACATATACACCGCCGCCGTAGGTGGTTGACTTGTTGCCTGAAATCGTGCTGTCGCCGCTCATTGTAAATGCGCCGGTGCTGTATACACCGCCGCCGCTGGTGGTTGCCGTGTTGCCCGAAATCGTGCCGCCGCTCATTTCAAAAAAGCCGCCCGTTTGTATATAACCACCACTGCTACTGTCCCATTTGAGGTTGGACACGTTGAATACACCGCCGCCGTTTTTTGCCGTGTTTGTGCCACCAATCGTGCCGCCGGTCATTGTAAATGTGGCGTTGTTATATACACCGCCGCCGTCGGTGGTTGCCGTGTTGCCCGAAATAGTGCCGCCGCTCATTGTGAATTTTGCGTTGGAACTGGTCACATATACACCGCCGCCGTTGGCGCTTGCCGTGTTGCCCGAAATCTTGCTGTCGCTGTTCATTTCAAATGTGCCGCCAGTCACATATACACCGCCGCCGTCTTTTGCCTCGTTATTATCAATACTGCCACCGTTCATTGTGAATGTGCCGCTGTCAATCACATATACACCGCCGCCGTTGGTGCCTGCCGTGTTGTCCGAAATCGTGCCGCCAATCATTGTGAATTTTGAGCTTGAACCGTCCACATATACACCGCCGCCGCCGGTGCTTACCGTGTTGCCCGAAATCGTGCCGCCGTGCATAGTGAAACTTCCACTGTCCCCCACATAAACCGTACCGCCGATGCCCGAAACATTACCGCCGGTCAATTTGCCTGTTTTCCCACTACTGCAATCGCAAAGAGTGAGCGAGCCGCCACCTATATTAAATATACGTGAATTTTTTTGTGCGTCAATTGTATACCCATTCAAACAAATTGTAACATCAACACCACTGCCGATCTTTATTTGTGCGCTGAGGGTGACATCACTATTGAGATAATACTTGCCGCTACTTATACTAGAGAGGTCACTTGTAGCCGTCCAACCCGAATGATTGCCGCTACAATTCTGCGTTTCCGCTCTCGTTTCAGCCGCCGCAAGCGCCATAATCCTCTCCGGCACGTCAAACACGACAGCCGCCGCCATTACCGAGAGCGCCGTGACCGCCGCCGCCACTCTCTTAAAAATTTTCTTCACAAAATCATCTCCTTATATAAATTACGAAAACAAAAAGCCCTGTACCCCGACAAACGCCGGAGTTACAGGGCATATTCGTTTATTCGTTTTGGGCGCAGCAATGCCTACTAAGCCTATATATATTGCGCATTGTAAGCATAGCCGCCGCCCCCTTTCTGTTTTATTAACATTTTATCAAATCGGAAAATAGTTGTCAATGCAAATCACTTAATTGACAGAAAAATCACTTAATTGACATAGATCAACGCTGTAAATTTCTCTTGACAAACTCAAAACGAACATTAAGCGCACGGAATTTAGCTGCCGTTCGTATACGCGAGGAAAACGAAAATGGGTATCATGCCGCAAATATATATGATAATCTGCTTTTCTCGATTCAAAGTTATTTATTGAATTTAATAAGTCCTCTTGGAATGGTGTTATTTATACTTGCTGCGCTTATCAGCTTTTATTCGCTCATCAGACGTACTGTACGAATACAGACTGACCTTGCGTTACAGAATGAACGTCTTAAATCGCTTGATCAGGCTATGGCGGCTCAGAAACAGTTTTATGAAGCAAAGCTTACTAAGGAGAACGAGATACGCTCGCTGCGCCACGACATGGACGGACATCTTTCCACTCTTTCGTCACTGTTGAATGACAACAAAACCGAGGAAGCGGCAAGCTATCATACCAGCAATGGGAGTTTTTGCATATTCAGTCGTTTGTCTGTGACTGTCTGAAAACATTCCTTGTCGCGCTTTAGTTATAGCAAAAGACCCACGAATTGTCAATAAAAATCACTTAAATGATGGAAGAAACACTTAATTGACATAACGAATTTCTCTTAACAAGGATAAAATGAACAACCGGAGGCTCCGGGAATCTTGCCGATGACTGCCCGAATACAGACCGATCCCGCGTTACGGAATGAGCGGTTTATGAATTATTGTCGTTCGCTCGGCACGCTAAAAAAATTAGGCATTTTGGCTAAAATATAAAATACAAATTTAGTTAAATGTACCGAAGTTTAAATAAATCAAAAAAATAAAGTCACAAATCGGATAATTGTACAGACATATAAATTGAGGAACAAAATCTCAAATAAATTTGAAAGAAGATGATCCAATGCATCTTAGCGTTATCGGAGCGCACGGGATAATCTACAACTCTGTTATCGGGAGGGAAACGTTATGATATCTGCTTCGCTTGCTATCCTCGAAACGGACGAGCAGCGCAACGAGCTTGCCGGATTCTACAATAAAAGCAGAAAACGGCTTTACGCTATCGCCTATTCAAAATTACACGACAGCGCCTCCGCCGAGGACGCGGTTCAGGAAACGTTTTTGCGGATCGCGGACAAGCCCGAAAACTTCTTTGGCGTTCCGCTCGAAAAAAGGCAGTCATACGCGGACGTTATCGTCAGGAACATTTCGTATGATATGCTCAGGGAAAAAATCAACAAGCCGATTGAAAACCTTGACGACTATGAAAGCGAAACGGCGACGGAAATATCGCTGGAGGATATCGTTATCGACAACGAAAACGCGCAGGCGCTGATAGTATTTATCCGTTCCATGCCCGACGGCATAAAGGATGCGCTGTTTTTGAAAACGGTTCACAAGGCGAGCGGCGCCGAGATCGCAAGACTTCTGGACATCTCGGAGGAAGCCGCGCGGAAGCGCCTGTCAAGGGCAAGGAGCATGATAAAGGAGTTTCTGGAGAGGAGAAGCCATGAATAGCTTAGAGGAAGTAATGCTGGAGGTTTATCGGTTGGACTATGCCGAGTTTGACGTTCTCCCCGAACACCGTTTTTCACACGCCCACAGCAAGGCTATGAAAAAGATATTGTATCCGAACTATTCGCTGATGATGGATTATCGTATCGAACAGAGCCGTGTCCCCTTGAAGAAAAGAATACTTATCGCCGCGTTGGTAATTATCCTGGCGATGATAGGTGCGGCAGTTGGCGCGGGCGCTTTAAAGGGTCTGAGACGAAAGACGGGGAGCGACATTAAAGCTGCGGACTGTATAATCGTATGGGGAACGACATGGTTTGAGGACGGTATTTTTTACGAAACCCAAAACATGGACGGCGAAAGCGTTTTGTGCTACTATTCCAAAGAGAAGGATCGTTCGGCTGTTATGTGCGGAATGCCCGAATGTACCCATAGTTCCAAGCTGTCTCCCGACTGCGGAGCGCTTGCCGGCAGCAACACCCACAGCAGATACGGCTACAACCGCATCGGGGATAAGCTGTACTATATCTCGATAATGATGCCGACCGACGACACGATAGGCTCGCTGGACTTTATCGAAAGCGATATAGACGGCAAAAACAGGCGCATAGTCGCTTCAATAGAGGATACATATATACCGTTTATAAACGACGTAAAATATCTTGACGGGCACGTACTTCTCACATATTATCAAAACTTCGATCTCGTAAAGAATGAGAATACGGGAGAGTTCGAGTTTGTATACCTTGATAAATACAGATTTTATATGCAGTGGATAGATATCCTCACGGGAGAGATCGAAACGCTTATATACCGCGAGGAATACGACGGTATCGGCAGAGGAACGGTATACGAAAATGTTGTGTATTACAGCTATAAATATCACGACGTGCCGCCCACCGGAGAAATGCTTACTCCCGAGACCGCACCGCCGCGGTGCGGAGGATTTTACATCCGCGATCTGTCTACGGGCGAGGAAAAGTTTTACGAGGACATATGGCCGTTTCCCGACAGCTATATTCATTTTTCGCTCGACAAGATAATGGCGGACGATGGGAAAAGCGACAAGATATGCCTGTACGACCCCGAAACGGACACATTCAAAGCTATCGCCGATCATTATAACGGCGGTTATACCTCTGACGGAAAAGACGCGCTGTTCGCCGAAAATACCGACTCGAAGTTCTGGACGCGGTACAATTTTGAAACGGGCGAGCTCACGCAGATACCCGGATATACCGGTTATCCGCGCATTTTTCCCCAATCCGCGAGAACGATAGGCAATACCACATGGGTTAATCCGGATTCCCTGCCCGGCGACCGCAATCTTAGGCACGGTTATGTTGACAGAGATGATTTCTATGCCGGAAAATTTGAAAATATCATGATGATAAAGGAGGTGGAACTGCAATGAAAAAGAGGTTAGCGCTTGCCGCAGCAACACTTTTGATGAGCGGCTGCGCTGTTTCGGGAAATTCGCAAAGCTCGGATATACTGGACTTTCTCGGCTCCGAAAGCTCAAACACATCGCATATTTCGGAGGTTTCGGATAACGAAAGCTCGAGCGCCGAGGAGCAGACCGCGCTGCCGTCCGACGTAACGGTCATAAAATGGGGAGTAGACGGCTTCTCACATGAAAAGGAGTCGCTTGATAAATTGAACGAACGGCTCGCCGCCGACGGATTGCGCATTGAGTTTGTGGAGCTGGATAAGGATTTTGATACGGATATGACCTTTTCCAAGCTCGTTGAGGATTATGAAAATGAGAACGGCAGTCTTGACATTTTAACCTACGGCGGCGATTGGGTCCATAAGATAGGCGCGGTAAACATCTTTATCGAGAGCGGCTACTTCCGCGAGCTGAGCGCGGAGGACAAGGCGGCGTTTACGGATATACCCGACATCTGCTGGGACGCCGCAAAGGTGAACGGCAAGCATTACACCGTTCCCGCGCTCAGCTTCGGTTTTGATAAAGACCTCGGACTGTGCTTTCATTTCAACACGAAATATATTTCCGCCGACAAGCTTGAAAATTTCGGCTGCACGTTCGCCGAGCTTGAAGATATTTTAAGCGGTGTTTCCGCCGAAGAAAGGCTGACGTATCTGGAATTTCAGTTGGACTTCCTGGACTTTACGGATTACGCGCCCGCGTCCGAAATGGGCGGCTTGTACTTATCGGATAAAACGATGACGGCAATGAATCCTTACGAGACCGAAGAGGTCATCGAATACGCGCGGACGCTTAACAGTCTTTATCTTAAAGGCTATATGAATTACGAGATAGACTTTTCCGATTGGAGCAACGGCGAGCAGAGCGTTAAGGATTTTGCGGTATCCGTCTGCGGCGGGAGGTTTTATGAAGAAACGCTTGACCGTCGTCTCGGAAAGGATCATCAAGTGCTTGCTCTCTCAAAGCCGTACTATATGGAAAACAGACTTATCGATTCCACCGGGATACCCGTAGGCTCCGCTCATCCCGACGAGGCAATGGAGCTGCTGAAAAGACTGCACCGCGACAAGGAGCTCAGCGGGCTGCTTTCGGAAAGCGAAAGAGACGCGATAGGACTTCCGCGCGACAATGAACCCGTTGACGTCGGTGACATAAAGCTCTCCCCTTTCGCGGGATTTCAACTGAAATATACCGATATCGACGAATTCAAAGAGGTAAGCGGGCTGTGCAAAAGCTCGTTTGACAAGCTCTGCAAGGCGGAGGATTTCGACAAAACGCTTGCCGAGATAAACGCCGAGCTTAAAGACGCGGGGATAGACGATTATGTTGAACGCGTGAATCAACGGCTGGAGGAGAGCAATGCTGCTTCAAATCAATGATCTTACCAAGCGCTACGTCAAGGGAAAGACCGCGCTGAATAAATTCAATTACGAATTTACCGACGGGATATACGGCTTGCTCGGACCCAACGGCGCGGGCAAATCCACGCTTATGAACATCATCACGCAGAACCTTGCGCCCACAAGCGGAGAGGTTCTTGCCGACGGGAAAAACGCCGCCGAATCCGGCAGGGAATACAGAAAGCTGCTGGGCTTTATGCCGCAGCAGCAGGCGCTTTATCCCGATTTTACGCTGACAAGGTTTCTGTACTATATGGCGGCGCTGAAAGGGATATCCAAAAAGGAAGCCGCGCCGCAGATCGAAGACCTTATAGAACGCGTCAATCTTTCGGAGCATTCGCGCTCAAAGCTCGGCGGCTTTTCGGGAGGTATGCGGCAGCGCGCGCTACTGGCGCAGGCGCTTCTCGGCGACCCTAAGATCGTTATTCTCGACGAGCCGACAGCAGGGCTTGACCCCAAAGAACGCATACGGCTGCGCAATCTCATCGCCGAAACCGCGTTCGATAAGATAGTGATAATCGCGACGCACGTCGTTCCCGATATCGAGTTTATCGCGAAAGAAGTTCTGCTGCTGAAGGACGGCGAGATCGTCGGCAGCGGCGCACCAACGGAGCTTTGCGGGGGAGTTTCGGGAAAGGTTTTCGAGGTCATCATCGAACAGGACAGGCTTCCCGAGCTGCAAAAAAACGCGCTGATCGCCAATATTACTCACGAGGGAGAGCGGCTGTGCGTCCGCGTTATATGTGACGACGCTCCCGAAGCGGAACACCGCGCCGTTTCACCTACCCTGGAGGACTTGTATCTTTATCATTTCGGAGAATATTGATGTTCCTATTAAACTTTTACGAGATTTTCGGTGTTTTCCCCGCCTCCGGCGGGGAAAACACCGAAAATAAGTTTAAAAAATGGCAATATTTAATTGAGGATCAATAGTATGAGTATTTTTTTAGCGGAGCTGAGAAAGCTGCTCGGCAGCGGACGGATACTTCTGATGATCGCGGCGGCGGTAGTAATAAATACTGTGCTGCTTATTATTCCCGAATATTCGGATTATCCTCCCGCCGCGTACAACGCGCTCTGGAACAGTCTGAACGATCTTCCCGAGGGCGAACGTGCGGTATTTATCGAATCACGTATCGCGGATATGTTCGACATGGGATATTCAGGCGCGGTCAAAACGGAGTTCGCCGATAGCTTCTACGCGGAGCAGCAGCTTTTTAGGGACGTTCTCGCGGAGATCAGACAGGCGGACGGTTATCCCGACTATCTGAGAAGCGTAGACGACGCGGCGGAGAATATGAAAACGCTCTCTTTTTTTTCCGTCGAAAACAGCTTTAATTACCGCAACATAATCAAAACGCAGGAGGAATTTTCAAGGCTCGGCACGGAGAACGTCAAGTCCGACAGATCGAAGGGCGTGCTTATGGCGGTGCGCTTCGGAGCTTCGGATATTCTGATGATACTGCTTATTCTGCTTTTCGCGGTGAAGCTGATAACATCGGAGCGCGAACAGGGGTATTTTTCGCTTCTCCGCGCGACAGCAAACGGACGTGTGAGGTTAGGCGCGGCAAAGCTCCCGGCGCTGATCGTTTCGGCGTCGGCGGCGGCGTTCGTTCTTTACGGCAGCGGTATCGCGGCAGGGGCGGCTTTATACGGGCTCGGAGATATTGACCGCGGCATACAGTCGGTGTACGGATTTTTTTCGTGCGGCAAACCGATAAGCGTCGGTATGTTTCTGATCGGATTTATGCTTATAAAGCTGCTGTTCTGCACGGCTTTTTCGGCGGCGGTGTATATGTTTTCGGCGCTGCCCGTAGGAAGCGCGGCGGGATATGTGCTTATACTTGCGCTTGCCGCGGGCGAAACGGCGCTTTATTACGCTGTTTCGCCGACGAGCATATTCGCGCCGCTGCGCCAGATAAACCTTACTGCGACTGCCGATTCCGCGGTGCTTATCGGTAAATACCTCAACATAAACCTTTTCGGGCTCCCGATAAACGGCGCTGCCGCCGCTGTTTTCGCGTCGCTTATATTTGCGGCGGCTTGCGGCGCGGCGGGTATCGCGGCGTTTTCGGGAAAGGTGTTTGAGCGAAAGCGCTCTGTCAAAAAGGGGCTGCTTTCCGGCAGAAACACGAGCCTTGCCGCGCACGAGCTGTACAAGAGCTTTGTCGGCGGAAAAGCGGTTCTTATACTTATTGCGGCGGCAGTCGCCGTTATAGCATTGCAAAAGCCCGTAAAGCCGTACTACAAGGATGTTTCCGATTATATCTACTATTCTCATATTTCGGAGATCAAGGGCGAGTACACGGACGAAAAATCCGAATACGTCAACAGCGAGCTTGAGGCAGCTTATTTTGACTTCACCGAACAGGGCGAGCTGAAACGCAAGGCACTGGAAAGACTCAGCCGACACGCGGAATATTTAAAGGAAAACGGCGGTTATTTTGTCGGGGATATGGGTTACAGAATGCTTACCGGCGACGAGATCGTCCGCGTTTACGACAGACTGGCTGCAGCGGTGAAAACGCTTTTCCTGATATTTGCGGCGGCGTATTCATACAGCGCGGAGCAGCGTTCGGGAGCGATCATGCTGCTGCGCTCCTCTCCCTACGGCAAAGCGCAGACGTTTATTCGGAAAATGCTCGCTATGGCGGTCTGCTCGCTTCTGATACTCGCGATATTCGACGGCAGCCGCATTTGCAGCATACTGAACGCGTGGGGAACGGAGCTTTTTACGGCACCCGCGTGCAGTATGGAGCATCTCTCCTCCATTTCAATGCCGATCGTGCTGTACGTTATCCTGACAGAGATCCGGCGGATCATCGGAATGCTGATCGTATCGGCGGCGACGTTCTTTATTTCCTGCCGCGTCAAGGGCTACGCCGCCTCCGTGATCTTTTCCTCTGCCGTTTTTGTTGTCCCGTCGGTGTTGTCCGCTATCGGCTTTGAGTTTATGGATTATTTCCTTGCAAACCCTTTGCTGATCGGGAACGTTATGTGATCTTCACTTTGCGGCTTTTTCACGAGCCTCACGCTCAATTCCGCTCTTGATGATACCGCGCGCAAGATCGAGTATGCGGCGCTCCGGCTCGTTTCGCCCCGTGATCGTGAACTCCTCGGGCAGGAACTCCGTGCCGTCGGGGTGGACGTTGGTTATCATTCGTCTGCATACCGTACCGTCGTCCAGCGTGATCTCTCTCATCGGCATAGTACCACCTCCTCGTTCCATTGTATGCTTGCGGTGGTTGTACACTTGTCGGCAGTCCATCCGCCGTTTGTGTTGCCGGGTATATCGCTTTATAATCGATAATAAAAATATAGGGAAACGCTGAGTTTATCCGTTTTTTATTTTGCGGGGCACGTTTTTTATCGGCTTTTTCCCCGCCGGAGGCGGGGAAAAAGCCATATATTCGGTGTTTCCATAGTACAATAGCTGATACAGGGAAAGTTATAATATGATCGTTTTATATTGCGTACACGGAAGCGTCGGAAAGGTAATGCACATCATTGCAACGCTATGAAAGGAGCGCCCAAATGCCAAAAGACCAAGCTCTCTCGCGGACGGTAGCCTGCTACTGCCGTGTATCGACGGAGAACCAGATCGAGAACTATTCGATAGACGAGCAGCGCGAGCGTCTGGAAGCGTTCTGCAAGGCTAAGGGCTGGAGCAAGCCCGTGATGTTTATAGACCCGGGCTTCTCGGGAGGAACGCTTGAACGCCCCGCGCTGCGGTCGCTTCTCGGCGACGTCGAGCACGGACGCTTCGGCACGGTAGTCGTGTATAAGCTGGACAGATTGTCGCGCTCGCAAAAGGACACACTGTACCTTATCGAGGACGTGTTCAACAGGCACGGTGTGAACTTCGTATCGGTGTGCGAGAATTTCGACACGGGCACGCCGTTCGGCAAGGCAATGATCGGCATATTGTCGGTGTTCGCGCAGCTTGAAAAGGATCAGATTACCGAGCGCTTCACAATGGGCAGGATAGGGCGCGCAAAAAGCGGATTGTTCCACGGCGGCGGAAATGCTCCTACGGGCTATGATTATGTCGGCGGTCATCTTGTCGTGAACGAATTCGGCGCTATGCAGGTGCGGGAGGTATACGAGCGCTTCAAAAGCGGCGAAAGCGTTCACTCTATACAGCGGTCAATGCACGAGAAATACGGCGGCTGGACGAACCACACGCTCGTTTACAACGTCCTCAGGAACAGCATTTACGTCGGTATGGTGAAGTTCAACGGCATTGAGTATAATGGCGAGCATACGCCGATTATTAATGAGGAGCTGTTCTGTGAGGTGCAGACACTGTTAAGCTCGCGGAGCGCCGCAGATGGTCGGAAAACGCCGTTCCGCGCGGGGTTCCTGTTGTCGGGGCTGGTGTACTGCGGCAGCTGCGGCGCGCGTTACCATGCCAATCACGGCTATTATAAGTGCTATTCCCGAGCCAAGTCCGACAAGAAATACATAATCGACCCCGACTGCAAAAACCCGAATTTAAAGATCGGAGAATTTGACAAATTCATCATCGGTGAGATATCCAAGGCATCGCTTGACCCGTTCGCGTTACTTGGGAACATTGCCGAAAACCCCGAGGACAACCGCCGAACCGTGACAGAAAAAAAGCTAACCGAGATAAAAGCAAGCTCAGACAGACTGATCGACTTGTATCAGGCGGCAGAGATACCGCTTGAGAGCGTAACGGGCAGGCTTCGTGAGTTGGAGGCAGAGCGTGCGCTCCTTGAAAAGCAGCTTGACGAGCTTCCAAGGAACCGTGTTGACAAGCGATCAGAGTGGACGGAAAACATCGCGCGATACGGGGAATTTCTCGGTTCATCCGAGGTTGCCGCGGGGAGAATGTACGTCTCATCGGTAATACGGAAAATCACCGTTAGGACGAGTGGAGAGATAAAGATAGAGTGGCGTGTGTAACGCTTTTATTTTACGGTGCGGTTACAAATTCGCAGTGTCCATGTGTATGGGATTCGGCTGCAACGCCGCGGGGATCGTGGGCTGCCGCATAATCGACAGCAAGCGCGAGCGCCTTATTGCGATGCTGACAAACGTTTTTGTACCGTGCAACGGACGTTTCCCTATGATGATAACCGTGATATCGCTGTTCTTTGTGAGCGGAGCCGCGGGCTTTGCGGGGAGTATCGTGTCGGCAGCGGCGCTGACGTGCGTGATACTGCTCGGCATAGGAATGACGTTTCTGACGTCCAAGCTTCTTTCGGCTACGATATTGCGCGGCGAACCGTCCTCGTTCACGCTGGAGCTGCCGCCGTTCCGCAGGCCGCAGTTCGGGAAAATACTGGTGCGTTCGCTGCTTGACAGGACGGTATTCGTGCTCGGAAGGGCTGCTGCTGTAGCTGCTCCCGCGGGCTTGGCTATCTGGCTGCTCGCCAACACCACCGTCGGCGGCAGCACTCTTCTCTCCATTGTAACGGGATTTCTTGACCCGTTCGGACAGTTTATCGGAATGGACGGCGTTATCGTGACGGCGTTTCTGCTGGGGCTGCCCGCAAACGAGATAGTGATACCGCTCATTGTGATGACGTATATGCAGCAGGGCAGTCTCGCCGAAATCGCTCCCGCACAAATGTTGGAGCTGTTCACTGCGAACGGCTGGACGCCTGTGACGGCAGTTTGCGTTATTGTATTTGCGCTTATGCACTTTCCGTGCTCGACGTCGCTGTTGACGATAAAAAAGGAAGCGGGCGGCTGGCGTTGGGCATCGCTCGCGTTTGTTATCCCGACCGTGTGCGGCATCATATTCTGCGCCATTATCGCGAACGCGGCGCGGCTGTTCTGAGAAAATGACGGTCGACAGATCATTCGGAGCAACACTTCGATTAACAAAATAAAAACAAGGGTCCCGGCGTATGCCGAGACCCAAAGCTTGCTTCGGATCGCAGCGGCCTTTACGCTAGGGTAGGACGTATTGGCACAACCGCTCTCTTCCGCTTTTTCAGTATAACATATTGCTGCCCGATTTTCAATGACCTGCACTTAAATGACGGAAAAATCACTTAATTGACATACATTAACGAATGAATCGGTCGGAGTAAGGATTTATGCACATCGGTACTCTTGAGCTCAATGCGCTCAAGATAAAAGACAACCCAAGTCCGAGGATAAGTTCCATTGCTGACTGTTTCATATCGAAAATTATAATAAAACTGACAGCGGTACAAATGGTACCGCTGTTTTTACTGCTATTTCATCAGCTCGTTCGACAACCTGATGATTTCGGCGGCGAGCTTTTCTCTACGAACCTTGGTGATCGACGAATACGGAGGATACGCGCATATTATGCAGATCATACCGACAACACCGACTATTATACCAATAAAAAATATCTCATCCTCCCACACCATACACATACTCATTCCTATGCCAAAGGCAATACATCCTTGATACACCAGAGGAGCAATCTTAAATTTATCTGTTATTCACAATGAATTTGACTCGCGAACAATATATAAAGGGCGCAAGGAAAACTACGATCTTTTACATATCAAATAAATCGGGCTTTATGCGTAAATATTGGGCAGTTCGTCAAGTGTTATCGCTTTTTCATGGTTGTACACAAGTTCAAGCATTTTCGGATGGTTGCCCATAATATGAGTGGTGTGCCATATCATGAACCACGACCACATAGCGCCGTCCGATTCAAAAATCTCAATACGTCGCATATTTCCGCATTCGTGGAACGCGAGAGGCTTGCCCGTATCCATTGCATTCAGTTTCTTCCAGCCGGCAGCGTGGGTGGAACCATCGTAGGTGTCCGAGCCGATGATATCACAATAATCGTCTCCGGGGTACCAGCCATCCTTTACCTCGCCCGAATAGCCCAGCACCCATATGAGATTGTTCAACTCGAATTCGTTGGTGTAGCGGTCGTACATCATCTGCCAGAGCTTGATAAAATTGTCCGCGCCGCCCTTGCCCCACCAGAACCACTGCCCGTCGAACTCGTGGAACGGTCTCCACAGCACGGGAATACCCGCGTCGCGCAGCTCTTGAAGCGCTTTCGCGCCCTTGTCCCAATTTTCGATCATGGCATTGTATTCATCGGTGCCCTCGGTAAGCAGCCGAGTGAAATCCGGAGTATCGTCGAGTGCTTCCTGATAACCGAGCCCGTTCACTCCCGTATGCCAGCATATCGTGACGATACCGCCCCTTTCATGCCATTCCTTGGAGCGCTGAACCACGCCGTCAAAGTCGCTGTTCATAAAGTCCAGTCCGCGCATAGCGGGATATTTTCCCGTTGTCTCGAAAATGTAGTCCATTTCGTATTCGGGCGAACCCATCCATGTGGACTCCTGCTGACAGGTCATCATCACCTTGCCGTAGTTGTCATTAATGTAATCATACAGCTTGCGCGCGTTGATATCGGCGTTGGGATTGGAGAGATGATAGCGGCTATCGTACACCTCCTCCGGATCGACTGCGCTTTCGGTATCCGAGCTTGATACCACGCTGCTGTCCGAGTCGTCGGTAATTACCGGACTGTCCGACGAATTATCGGACGCGGGGTCGCTTTTGCCGCACCCCGAAATCGCCGCGGCAGCCACCGCGACCGCGCAGAAAAATAATATCAACCGTTTCATTAAGTGCTCCTTTTCGTTATCCGAACATCTTCGGAAGTCCGTTATACATTACATTAAGCACGGTGCCTCGGTCGTGACCGCCGCCCTCGTGCAGGCAAAAGTAGAAGTTGCCGTCCGAGAAATTGTCACAGTAAATAAAGGTGTCGGAAAGCTGTTTCATTGCCTCCGCCTGCGGCTCCAGATTAGGTCTTGCCATATCGTTTTCGCCGCAGCCCGTGTAGATGTAAAAATCCTCGGCGGTAAATCCGCTTTTCGTTATGGCGTCCGCCAAATGCTCCGCCGTAAGCATGGGTTTGCTGCCGCCCGCCGTTCCGCCAAGCGCCCAGCAATCTCCGCTTATCGGCATATAATACGCGATGGAATCAAGTCGGTTTTCAAACGTCGCCCATGTCGTAACAGCTCCCATGGAGAAGCCGCCAAACGCTCTGTGCAGCCTTGAAGCGGCAATACCTTCGGGAGTAACGTCCTCGGCGTAGGTATGAAATTTACTCTCAAACACGGGTATAATGTCGTTCATAAGCTCATGATGAAAATTAATGCAGTTCTGTGTGTCGTCCGAACGGTATTCCGTGTAATAGGACACCGCGCAGAGTATCAGCGGTTCCATTTCCCCGGAGGCTATCAGATGGTCTAGCAGACGCGACAGGGGGCTCGCCTTTCCCTCCCCGGTCAGAAACCATGCCGGTGAATCGCTGCCACCATGCATAAGATACATCACGTTGTAGCGAGTCTCGGTATCGTTTTCATCATAACCTGCGGGAAGATACACCAGCGCGTATTTTTGATAAACGGTATCTCCTCCGCCGACATTATCCACGGTATCATAGTTGAATTTAACGACCGTTCCGCTCTCCTCGATGTCGTCTGTGAACAGCGAACGATCAAGAGGTTTATAGGCGTTGTCGGGATATATTCTTTTGTTTTCGGGTTCGGGATCCGGCTCGGAGGACTCTTGTGTCTCCGTTTCGGAAGGAACCGTTATCGAACCGAGAGCGGAACCGTCGTCCGTGCTTTGCGAGTCCTCGTGAGTGTCGCCCGATCCTCCGTTAGAACAACCGGTCAAAAGCAGCGCCGCAAGAACGGCGTATAAAATTCTTTTTTTCATTTAAATCCCCTCCCGTATAGATTATAGCTCGAATAACTCGAAAATAGCAATCGTATATTATATCATAAACATTGCATATCGTATCTATTTTCTCAATAAACCGTTGTTTTTCTAAAAAAATAATAGCTTTTCATATCACAGCTATTGACATTACGCCGGGAAAATGATATTATTGTATTGAGGTGATGATTATGGCAAACGGAAGAATTGCCGTACTGATACCGGCAGTCTATGACCCGTTGGACAAGGAGTTCCTTACGGGGGTGCAGAACGCGGCGCGGCTTGCCGGACTCGATACGCTGGTGTTTACAAGCGTTTCCTCCGACAGCGCGGATAGCTATACGCGCGGCGAAAACAACATCTACGAGCTGCCGTTTGAGGCGGATATCGACGGGATAATTCTGGCTGCCAACCGCATTCGCGATACGGAGTTGAGATCATGGCTTGTCGAAAAAATACAAAACAGCACCCTGCCCTGCGTTGCGATCGAGGAGGAATACGATAAAATAAAGGGAGTATACCTTGACGAGCGCGGCTGTTTACGCGATATCACCGAACACCTTATATCCGTTCACGGCTGCACGGATATCGTTTGCCTTACAGGTCCCGAGGGCAACAGAGAAGCCGAAGAGCGAGCCGAGGGTTACGCGCTTGCAATGAACGCGCACGGACTTAATGCCGAGATAATTTACGGCGACTTTTGGAGATGTTCTCCCGCTGCGCTCGCCGACAAAATATTCAACGGAGATATACGGCGTCCGCAGGCAATCGTATGCGCTAACGATATTATGGCGGTAGCACTCTGTCAGCGGCTTCAGGCGCACGGTCTGCGCGTACCCGAGGATATTCGGATAACCGGCTATGACGGCAGTCTGTACACCCTGCTCACCTCGCCCGCGATAACCACAGTCTGCGGCGGCGACAGATGTCTGGGAATGCTCGCCGTGAAGGAGATTTGCGGGCGGATCGGCATAAATATCGACATCGACTGCGGCACTCCGGCGATAAGGACAAGCGGGAGCTGCGGCTGCGGCAACGAAGCAGCCGACAAGGAAACGCTTCTGGATTATGCCGGGAAAACGCTGCGAAAGCAGCTTGACCGAAAATCATTTATGTTTTCAAATTATATCGCGAAAATGTCCGATTGCGAGTCGATACCGAAATTTGCAGCGGTGCTGGATAATCTGCGGTATATGCTGTCGGACTGCAAAACAGTGAACGTCTGCCTTTGCGACGACTGGCGCGTGGAGTATCCCGACTGCCGAAAAAGCGGATTTTCCGAGACAATGCAGCTCATATACTCCGAAAATCAGCCGGGAGAGATATCGTTTCCACTGAAAACGCTGCTGCCGCAATTGAATCTTCCACACGAGCCGCAGTTCTGGGTATTCGGCTCGCTTCATTACTTTGACAGAATAACGGGGTACATCGCGACCTCCTACGATAGCGCGGAGCAGTTCGCCGTGGACGAGCATTACGTCGGCTGGTGTGACGCGGTCGCGAACGGGCTTGATATCGTCATAAAGAAAAGCAACACCGAATACATCTGGCAAAAGCTGGTGGCAAAGGAGATGACCGATATCCGCACGGGTCTGATGAGCAGGAAAGGCTTCGTTTCCAAGCTGCGGGAGAGAGACAGCGCGGCGCTTATCTCCTTTCCGAAGAAATACGGCGAAATGCGGTATTTTGTGCCGATAGTTTCGGCGGTGCTTCGCTCGGAGGGCAGCGACAGGACGGCAACGTATCTCGGCACAACGGTATTCGGGGTGATACTCCGCGACGAGAGCGCCGAGGATATCGCACGATATATCTGCCGTTCGCTGTCGGCTTTCGGCATTTATATCGCCGAAAACGAGCTTCAAGTGAGCTGCGCCGAAATGGACGGCGCTCCCGACGAAAAGCTGAACGCGATGTACGAGACGCTTACGGAAAAAGCCGCCCGAAAAGGCGGCGAAACGTATTTCGGCATTTTTTCCGATCTGCGCAAAGAAATGCGCTACTCCCCTCAGAGCAAATGGAGCGTTTCCTCCGCTGCCGCGAAAATAGGGCTGAGCGGCAGCCACTTTCAGCGGTTGTACAAGAAGTATTTCGGAAGAGCGTTCAATGAAGAACTGATCGGCTTCAGGATAGACAGGGCGAAATATCTGCTCTGCAATACCACGCTGTCGATCCAACAAATAGCCGTGGAATGCGGGTACAACGGCGCGGCGCATTTTATGAGGCAATTTGCGAAGCGTATGGGAATGAGCGCGGGGCAGTACAGAAAGGAGCAGCGCAATGAGTAAACGGCTTATACTTACCGTGAATGTAACGACATACCCGGCGCAGGGCGTTGATGGAATCCATACAAAAGCGGTTATGATACCGTTTTCCGCCGAGGCGGTCGGAGACTATTTTACGGGGAGAACGATATTTAACGGCACCGATACCCAGATATCCAAAGACAGCAAATTCTCCCTTTCCGCGCGGTATTTGCTTGAGGGTACGGACTGCGCGGGCGCACGGTGCAGGCTGTTTATCGAGAATGTCGGAACGTCGCTTGACAGCTGTGCTCCGACTGTGATCACCGACAGCCGCGAGCTTGCGTTTCTTGAAACCGCAAAACTATCGTCGACTGTGGAGTGTGTGGAAAACGGTGTTATTGTCAGAATATTCGAGGAGTGACCGTTATCCGTCAAAACAGAAATGCGGCAATTCACCGCGCGTGGTGATTGCCGCCCTCCCGTATACCGGTTATATCAATCTCCGACTAAGATCAGCCGAGAAACTTTTTTACGGTTTGGAGAATTCTGTCCGCCTTAAAGGGCTTTACTATGAAGTCCAAAGCGCCAAGCCTGATGGCGTCGACAACTATTAACTCCTGACCCATTGCCGAACACATGACCACCTTAGCCGCAGGGTCGTTCTTCTTGATGTCCTTAAGCGCGTCGATCCCCATTTTATTCGGCATGGTGATATCCATTATTACCAAATCGGGCTTTTCCGACGCGTATACCTCGCAGGCGATCGCGCCGTCCGCCGCCTCAAGAATATTGGTATAACCGTTTTTGGTCAGCGTATTCTTGATAAGCATTCTCATAAAAGCGGCATCGTCCACCAATAAAATCTTCTTGTCCATTATCTTTTCACCTTGTATTATTTTACATTCGGCACATCAAAACACGACCGCCGAAATTATCTTTATTCAATACTTTGTTTATAGTAACGCTTTCTTTACTCATTATTTAGGGCAACACCCAAACGCCCCGGCATATGCCGGGACTAGGGTATTTTGCTTCGGAACGGGGAATGCTGTCTAAAGAAATGAGGTTTCCTTTTAGTTCAAGATCCCGCTCCTCCGCATTTTAAGTATAACAGGAAACCGCCCGATTTTCAATAAAAATCACTTAATTGACGGAAAAATCACTTATTTGACATGACACATTTCACCTCGAACGCCTGAAGTGATCTTTAAGCGGTATTGCCCGACTGCCGAGCGGCTTTCGTTTAGGATCGAAAATCTATTACATTTTGCTTAAGCCGTACAGCTCGTCCGCCATATTCTTTACGCTGCCGAACGTTTTGGCTGTCTCGGCGGTTATCTTCTTCTGACCGCTCGTTTCCTCGACAATAGCATTTGCCTCCGTGTAAGTGACCTGCACCAGCTCTTCCATTTGCTGCGCCATTTCGTGAGCCCGGCGGCTGCGTTCGCCTGTCTGCTTGCCGCTTTCGGCTATCTGCTCCGTTTTGCTACGTGAATCCGCCTGAAGCTGCCCAAGCTCTGCCGCCGCTTCCCTCGCCGCGGATATTCCGGATATGCCGCTGTCGACGGAGCTCAGATTCTGCTCGTTTGATTTTTTTACCTCGTTCAACATCTTCAGCACTCTTTCAACAGTCTTGGAAACGGAATCGCTCGACGCTTTGGAGCGCTCAGCAAGAACGCGTATCTCACCCGCGACGACCGAGAATCCTTTGCCGTATTCGCCTGCCCGCGAGGACTCAATGGACGCGTTTATTGCCAGAATATTGGTTTGCTCGGCAATGTTTGTTATTTCCTTAACAAATGCCGTTATGTCGCCGATCACCTTCTCAAGGCTTTGTATCGATTCGTTCGTCATATCCGCCGATCTTTCGATCTCGCGCATACTGTCGACAGCGCTGTTCATCTGTTCGACATAGCTCTCCATTCGTTTACATATATCGTCCGAAATGTCGAGCATTTCACCGGTTTTGTTATCGATAAGTACAGTCGCTTCAACCATTTCATTTATCGTATCCTGCATTGAATTTACATGCTTCATACTTTGAGCACAGTTGTCGAGAGTTTCCTTCGCAGACGTCACGATAGCGTCGGTGGCTCTGCCGGATTCCGCCATATCCTCCGCGAGAGATTTCATCATGCCGACAAGGCTTTCGGAAACGCTTCCGCATTTTCCCATAAGCTCGTTGACGCGCTCGCTGCCGCGGAGGTTTTCAAGCAGCTTATGAGAGCCGCTCGCGACGCTGATAAACACACTGCCCATAAGTATAAACTCTATGGTAAAGCCCAGCATATACGGAATGTATTGCAGATTCGGCGCCGCATTGCCGTTTTCAATCGCGTCCTCAACTCTGAACCACGTTGATATCGCGCACATAATGTATGTTATTACCGCTATGGATATCGTAAACCTCTTGTCGTAATACATACAACTGAAAAGAAGAGCGATACTGTAAGTCATATAGATACCTACAGAGGAATTCATGCCCAACAGCATTACAATAAAGCCTACCGCAAGCACGCCGACATATTTCATCACCTTTACGGGAACGCCGAGCTTCTGCAAAATAAACGGTCCTACCGTGCAGAAAACTCCGATACAGGAAAGCCGCGTCAGGTCTCCGTAATCTATCCAGAATATTCCCGCCGCCGTCAATCCGAAAAGCGCCGGGAAAACCAAAGTCATCCACAGCAGTACCTTGGTCATGCGCTTGTTCACCTTAGCGTCGTTTTGCACAAAGAAATCGGTTTGTTTTGTCATAAAAATACACCTTCCCTGAATAAAATAATTATTTTTATTATAGCATTTTCGCCGCGTTTTTTCCAGATAAATCACTTAATTGACAGAAAAATCACTTAATTGACATAAAAAACTGATCGAAAGGTATCTTTTGCCGTATTCTCGAACAACAAAAAACCGAGGAGCCGCCGCTCCTCGGTGTGTCCAATAATGTCCCTTTGTTTCAAATTATTGCCATAATACCTTTGGCTGAGCGTAGTGTTTCGTCCTTGAAATGATTGCCGTCGTTTATTTCAAAAGCTGTATTTATGTCGAGCCGCCTGTAATGTTCAGCAATAGCTTCGGTGTTGTCCCGCACCGTTTTCAGAAGCGGATGCCGTGTTTTATCTTCCCTGTCACCCAGAGAAAGATATAACTTGTCGGGCATATGCTCCATAGGATTTTTAAGCACAAACTCCTTAAATTTCGGATACCACAGCGAACCCGACATACTTGCCGCTCGCTCGAACACATTACACTTATACATAGCATACAGCGAAAAAAGACCCGCGAGAGAATAGCCCGCAATTCCGATATGAGTGGGCGTGCCATTGACAATCTCCATCGCTTTTGGGAGTATTTTTGAAAGGAGCAGACCCAGATATTCGTCGGCTCCTCCTGTACATGGGGGAGAGTTTTTTGACAGCGGAGGACAGAACCATGGCGTCATATCATGATCCCAGTTCAGATTACCTATTGCCAGCAGATTGAAGTCCTCGCAATTCATATCGCGAAGTGTCCGCATAACCAAACCTCCGTCGCCGGTATAGGTATTGAGAACAACGAGCGGACGATCACCGTTTTCGGCAGGATAAAATGTGACCTCTTTTTCTTTCACCGTAAATCTCTTTATTTCCATTGAAAACACTCCCGCTCTCTTGACATTTATCGACAGTTATATTATACTATATGTGGAAACATATGTCAAGCATACAGTATGTACGGCAAATAAAAAACAAGATGTGTTCCGAGCAGCCCGAGCAATTCGTTGAAAGGAAAATGATATGTCCGATTATGTTGTTTTTGACGTAGAAACACCCAACCGCGCAAGCAACCGAATGAGTGCTATAGGGATAACCGTGATTAAAAACGGCGGGATTACCGACGAGTTCTATTCACTTGTTGATCCCGAAACACATTTTGACTATTTCAATATTCAATTGACCGGTATCAGCGAGAAAAGCGTAAAAGGCTCACCGACATTTCCGGAATTATGGCGGAAGATCGAATCGACCATGAGCGGCGGCATACTCGTTGCACACAACGCCGTGTTCGACATGAGCGTACTGAAATGCTGTCTGCGTGATTACGGCATTTTATGGAAACCGAGTGCAAAATATATCTGTACGGTGCAGGTCGGCAGAAAGCTTCTGCCCAAAATGAGCCACAAGCTTAATGTAATGTGCGAGTATTACGGCATTGATCTGAACCATCATCACGCCGCAAGCGACAGCCGCGCCTGTGCCGAAATACTTTTGAAATACGTTGAAAGCGGAGCGGATATCAATTCCTACATAAAGAGCTATCAATTAACCTCTTAACATAACGATGTAAGCATAATGCGCGAGTTCTCTCCGGAATTTTTGATGTTGTTTTCGCAAAGAAACAGATACCTTATCGCCGCGCGATCGTTTTTATTCTTTTCAAGATAAGACAAGACGGAACGACGGCACTTGTTCCATTGACTTTCGCAGAACTGTACGACTATTTCCTCGAATTGCGCACAGCCTTCCAGCTTGCTTAGATACACCGAGATCTCGTCGCCGCCAAAGCAGTCAAAAAAGGTATACTCGTACCTGTCGAAGTCGATTTTCCCGAGAAGCCTTTGCGGACACGGAACGGAAAGGGAAACGTCGGATGTGACGATCAGATTTACTTCACATGATGAAGCGATGTGTCCTAGCTTTTTTGATAACCCGATGCCGTGCGACAGCATAATTGTTCCGAGCCTTTTTTCGTGTCCCACTATCCCCAGCAGCACGCTGTCTTTTACGATCACAAAGGACGCTTTAAGCCGCGGATAATGTATTCTAAGCTGCTGTATAAGGTCTATGGCTGCCTTGTATGCGAAGTCGGCTTCGCCGAAAATACAGATATATTCCTCTTGATTATAGCTTTCTATAACTCCGTTTTTGCCGATAATGTTCTCCATTATTTCACGGCTTATATTGTTTATAAGCTCAAAAACATCATCGTTTGGCAGCTCCGCGGTCTGCTCGGAAAAATTTATCAGCCGTATATGCAGAATATAGCCGCTTATGCTGCTGTAATCGCCTCTCGAAACCGAGAGCACCGATGGTTTTCCTATGGTGGAAATGATCCCCGAGGGTAAAAACCTGAGATATGCTTCGTTTAATCTGCCGAGATTTTGAGTGTGGTCATATATCTGTCTCGACATCACGTTAAACGCTTCCGCAATGCCCGATATTTCATCGCGCCCCTTTACCTCTACCGATACTCCGTAATCTCCGTTTCCCGTTGCCTCAACCGCTTTATGCAGCCTTTTAAGCGGCAGCAGCGCAATGCCTGCCGCAGCGAGGATCAGCGCGCCGGTGATCACTTCAAAAATAACGACGATCCGCAATATATCCGATGAATTCCGTTTAGAGGAGGTCATGTAATTAAGCTTTGATATTCCTGTTTCGATAAGCGCTATGACTTCTCCCTCAGAGTTTTTCAGCGGAGAAACGGCGATAACCCACTCAAGGCTGTCATCGGAAATTCCGCAGGCGGCAGCGCTGATCTTGCCTTGCGCTACCTTTTTGTATTCGCTTATCAGATTTTCCGCCACGACCTTTTCAAATGGCAGGTTTACGGGAAATTGATCGCATATGCCGGACCTTATTTCTCCGCCGACGACCGGATAAATCCAACAGTAATTCTTGTCGCCGAAGGTCATATAAGAGCCGTCATTTGTTGTCATTATGCGGTCGCTTTCGCCATCGAACTCCATAAGATCGGCAAGCACGGAAAAGTAGCCGCTCTTTTCGGGAGCGCACCAATCTATCTCCTCAAACTGCTCAAGGTCGATCTCCGCCTCGATGATCTTTGCCGACATACAGGCTCTTTCAAGGCTTCTCTCGAGATGAAGCCTCTCCATGATGGAGTTTATCAGCGCATACAGGGAAGCTCCCCCTACCCCGAGACACAGAATAAGTATCACTCCGATTTTGAGCAGAACGGGAAAACGCCTCAGCGACATAAGCGCGAAGACGATGATCCCCGCGGCGGCTCCCGCAGCGCAGTACGCGAAAAAACCGCCGTCAAAAGTATTATGGTATTCGGGTATTTCAACGGGAGCTTCGGACGGCTTTGCGGACTTGAAAATGAGCTCGCCCGAGCCGGCGTTGTCCGTACTTATAAGATATTCGTCTGTATCCGTATCATAGATTTGGCAAAAACCGTCATCATTTACGGATAATCCGTAAAAGCTCCCCGCCGCGTCTGCTTCGTATATTCGCCGAGATTTTCCGTTTTCGTCTGTAACATAAATTCTGTTAAGGATATCCGAATAAACGATTTTTCCGTCGGGAAGCGCCGCCGCGTAATTCACGACCGCGTCTGTACGGGGCGTGATCATATATTCGGTTTTGCCGTATACGTCGGTAACCATGATCCCCTCGATAAGTGACGTAACGGTAAACATTTTGCCGTCGGAAACCGCAAGCGTCGTGTTGTATGCGTTCTGAATATTGCCGTATTCCTTTTGATAAATGACTTCTGCATACCCGCTTCCGAAATCAATCTTGACCCAGCTTCTGCGGCATATCGTAAAGTCCTTTGAGTTTATCTCGGTAAGCACGCAGTAAAACTCACCTCCGAAAGCTTTCATCGCTTCGGCGCTGATGTAATTATATCCGTTGGTGCGGTAAGTCATCCATTTTCCCTGAATTTCTCCGTTGCCGTCGGATTTTAAAAGCATTATTTCATCAAGATCGTAAAGCAGGGTATAGCTGTATCCGCGTTCGTCCGTAATACTGTCGGAGTATGTGAACGTGTCGTTTCGTCCGATAAAAAGCAAATAAAACAACGGAAAGACCACCGTTGCTGTTAAGGCTGCCGCAAATCGCTTCAACATAAAAATCTCCTTTAAGGAACCGAAATCTGAAACTGTCCCGCCGCTTTTATCTGAATACAGCCGCCGAATGAGCATATAAGCTGCGACGAATCATTAAGCGCGGGCTGTCCGCCGATAAGAACAGTGGGGCTTCCGGGCGCCCATGGCGCGGTCGTAACCGGCGTACACGGCATAGGGGTAAGCGCTCCGAGCGCGGCTGCGGTAGCCGCCGCGACCGCGGGATTTGACATAGAGCTGCACATGGCAAACGGAAGAATATTCACAAAAGGAACATTGTCCATAATATTCGCGGCGGGCATAGCGTTTGTGACACGCGATTTCGGAAGCACCGTCATAGGCGTCGGAGCCATACCGAAGCTGCACTGCAAGACCGCGCCCCCGCATACAAGCAATCCCATTTTCACTCACCCTCCGTTTTCCCGGTCTGTTCTATGTCTGGCTTCGACGGAGCGGGTAGGTCTGTCGTCTTTTCCGGCTCCGGAACGACGGTAACATACGGCTTTTTCGGCTCTTCCTCCAGCGCTTTCCCATCGCGGAAATTTCCCGAAAAAATCTGTACGCCGGTTTTTCTGTCGTAAAGAGTTCCCGTACCGTCGTAAAGTCCGTTCAGAAAACCTCCCTCGTAGATCAGATGACCTTCAAAGTCATATTCCTTGCCTTGACCCGTGCGCTTCCCGTTTTGAAATTCGCCTTTATAGAACAGAGCGCCCAATACGTACAAGGAGCCCTCGCCGTTGTATATACCGTTTTCAAAGGCTCCCGAGTATCGTACATCACCGTTATCGTTATACTCGGTGCCCTCTCCCGTTCTTTCGCCAATTATAAAGCTGCCCCTGTAAAACAACCGATCATCCGAATACGCCTCGCCCTCGCCGTTGTACAGATTGCGCAAAAAACAACCTCGGTAGATAAGCCGTCCGCCGCTGTACAATTCGCCGTCTCCGCTGTACTGACCGTTCTCAAAGCTTCCGCGATAAACCGTTTCGCCGTTATCGTCATACAGTACGCCCGCTCCGTGAAAAAGGTTATCCCGAAATCCGCCCTTGTAAAGAAGAGCGCCGCCGCTGCGCAACGTTCCCTCTCCATTCAAAAGTCCGTCATTGAACTGCCCCTCGTAGATCATTCCGGCAGAGTGCAGTTCACCGTATCCGCTGTACGCACCGTCCTCAAAACCGCCCTTATATTCGGGCTCTCCCGAAGCGTTATAGCGTATTCCCTGCCCGTGAAACAGATTGTCTTTAAATTCGCCGCTGTAAACAAGCGCGCCGTCCTCGGAATAGAGCTTTCCCTGTCCGCAGTACATATCATTTGAAAAGCCGCCCTCGTAGACAAGCGCGCCGTTTTTTTCATAAAGCGTTCCAAAGCCCTCTGCATGACCGTTCAGCATATCTCCCTTGTACAGTACGCTGTCGGAGCCGTTATAGGTGAGAACGGCTTTACCGTTTAGCTGAGCCATCTCCGGCGAATTAACAGCCGCCTTTACAGGCTGCCCCTCCGTTATCTTCGGAAGAACCCAGAAGTAAAACGCCGCCGCTGCCGCCGCGATCAGTGCAATGATAAAAAGTATTTTTTTCTTGTTTATGTAAACGATCAGCGCGTCAAAAAAATTTTCGTACATGATCATGTCTCCATTACTGTTTTGTTAAGTCGATCGTGCCGAGCGAATCTATACGGCTGTATTCGGGCTCCTCGCCGCTTTGGTCAAGCGCAAGAGCTGCCGCCGTTATTATTGCCGCCGCCGCGATCACAGCTGCAATCTTTGGTAAGGCAGCCTTGATTTTTTTGAAACGCTCCTTATCCGAAATTTCCGTTTCTTCCCCCGCACTCGGCATACATCTGTAAGCCGTCAACAGATCATCAAATCTCCCGCCGCGAAGGTCGGTAAGCCACTTTTCGACATTCCGATCCGCGCCTGTTTCCAAGAACGAATTCATAAAATCGGCAAGCCGCCCGAAGAAATAATCCCGTGTAATTTTTATGTCGGTTTCGGGAAGATCGTAAGCAAACTCGAGCTCGTCTCCGCATATAAAAATATGATCCCGCGAAAGGATATTCACCGCTATTTCAAGCGGAGGATTCTGCATTGCAAGCGCTCTTGCGGCTTTTTGCGCCGTAAGCGTTTCTCCCGAGGCTTTAAGAGGGATACCGTCGGGAGCGAAGAAAACGGCGTAGTATTTTTCATTCAGGCAGAAATCCTCATAGAACTCTCTCGGATTGCACGCGGCAAAATATCTTATATATTTCGCTATCCGCGTCCTGTCCGCTGTTTCAATAACGCGGTAAAGCCCGGTTTCCGACGGCTTTCGGCATACGTACACCGTATTTTCCGCTTGCTCGACATATAAGACCTCGTATTCCTTCAACTTCATCACTTAACTACCAGAAACGCCGAAGCGGTCAAGCCGGGCTCCGCCGGACATCTCACGCTTATCTCATAAAAGCCCGCCTTATCAAAAGCCGTGAACGTTCCCGATTGAGTAATAAGCCCGCCGTCATCGGGAGTGACGCTCCATTCGAGCTCTCCGTTACGCCATATTCCGCCATCGGGGTGGCTAACGGTAAACTGCACGGTTTCGTACCGTCCCGCATAATGCACGCTCGGGTATATCTCCAGCTTTCTGCATACGGTCTTTTCGGGAAGCCTTGACGCAAGCCAGCAAAAATTCAGCGTGTCTTTTTCGTGATCACGGTTTAATCTCACCGATACGGAAAACGTTCCCGTGTCCTTGTCTACGCTTGCTCCATAGCTGAAATCCCTGTTCACGACCGAAGAGCTTTCAAAGACTATGCCGCTGCCGTCCGAGATCCCGACGTTGATAAAAACAATCCCCGTGCCCAGACCGTGCGGTATTTCGGCGCTTCGGAAAATCATTCCCTTTTTCGCCTTTTCGGGTATCTCAACACCGATATATCCCGAATTAACAAGCGGCTGTGCAGACGGCTGCACGGCTTTTTCAACACTCTCCGAACGGTGTGCCCGCGCAAATTCCGAGCGCATCTGAAATGCACGCAGGTTGGGAACGGAAGGTATGATCTGTGAAAACGGCAGATTTTTTACCGACTCCAATATAAAATACTGCGGTGAAACATAAAGCTCAAGTCTTGCGAGATACAGCCCGAAACGGCGTTTCTCATTTCGGCTGTTGAGACTGTTTATGACGGCGAGGCTGCTGTCCGCGACGATATCGGTCTCAGCGTAAACGGCGGCCGCCGAAAGCCGGGCTTTATTGCAGATGGCTTTTACATTTTCGATCCTTATTATTCCCTTGTCGGCAAACGACAAGCTTGATCTCAGCATTGTACGGACTGTCTCTTTTTCGAGATCGGCTGTCTGACTTTTATACGTTATATGGACTGTATCGGAGCCATCCGCCGCTGTCAGCGCCTCGAGTTTCAGATCAAATTCAAGCTCGATCTCATTGTCGGCATTTCCTTTATCGATATTTGTTTCAAATACAAATTCCTCGCCCGCGCGCACAACTCTAGGAAAAACAACGGATACGTCGATCACGTCCGAAACAACGGCTTTGCGGACAAGAGCCCGATCTTCGCTCTCGCACGGATTTCCCTCCGGCGCCTTGGCGGTTATGTACAGCGAAAAGCCTTCGGTGATCCTGTTATACTCGGGACCTTCATTTTCGTCGTCAAGAGCGCTTCGGGCTATAGAATGGATCGGCTGCGTCCGCGTTTCATTATATTCGATACACAAATACGCGCACGTATAATCGGCGTTTTCGCGTATAAACCCGTCATAGCCGTCAAGCTCGTTTATTTTAACGATCATGGGCTCTGGAACGATGATCTCACGTCCCGCGTGATCAAGAGCTATCCCGCTGTTTATCGCCACGCTTCGTTCGTCGGTCTTGATCACGTTCAAGCCCGCAATAACTCCGCTGCCGAAAAGCAGACTGTTCAGCAGTCTCATTTTTGTGTTGAAGTAATTCTGCTCGACAATAAAATCCTCCGCCGTAAGCAGCTTTCCGTAGAAAAATCTGTTGCGTTCAAGCGCCCTCAATTCATCTGTGATCATTGTCTGTCGCCCCCTAAATGAACATAATTCAAAGCGCATTTGCCGTCCAAAGCTCCGCGGCGCGTACCCGCAAGCACGGAATTTACACCCAGATAGCAGTAATTATTAAGCTCCGTTATATTCGCCAAAAGCTTTATTTGAGCGGTGATATTGGCGGGCAGCTGTGTACTGACGATCTCCTCCAACACGTCGGCTTTGCTTTTTGTGGGAGAACATATTATCCACACGGTAAACCGTCCGCCCGAGTATAAGCGCGCAAGGTCTTTGCAGGAGGAAAAATATCGCCTTACATGATAACACTCAACAACAAACACCTTTGATTGGCAGTAGAGCTCCAACAGCTCCCTCAATCCGCGGATCGTGCCTCGATACGTGCTCAGGCGCGGTATCGCCGACAAAAGCTCTCTTTTTTTGTTGTCCGGAAAAAGCAGCATATTTTCGGCGGATATCCATTCCCCCAGCCATTCGACAAACTCCTCCGGACATGTTTCGGGATCGTACAGCTCGGCGCTCCGGTCGATCTTCTCCTCAAGCTCACGGTAAATAGCCGTGAAAATCGACAGAAATCTTTCGGTAAAGCTGCCCGCTTTCAGATAAAGCTCTGGCAGGTATTCGAGCGGGTTGATCTTATCCATATCTTACCTCGTTTGTTTTATTGGATCATTATTTCGTCAAGCGAAAGCAAGCCGTCCTCCGGGAGCTTCAGCGTATCGTTTTCGGTAAGTTCAATGCCTTTTCCCAAACGTAAAATCATACTTCTTATTTCCGAGACGACAGGCGACGAACCGATCTGCTTATAAAGCTCGGGCATATTTATCGGTGCGCCCATGCTTTTTTCGAGCGGCTCAAAAACACTTCCGATATGCTCCATGAGCTTCCTGCCGCCCGCCCAGCCGTCCGTTTTCGCGCCGATAACGAGTCTCGCGGAAAAAATGATCGGCGATAGTATTTCTATTTCCGTTCCCACGGGCTTTGCCTCAAACAGCACTTTTCTCAGGTTTTTTATTTCATTTTCGCGTAAGTCGCCGGCGGCGGTTTTTACGCATACCGAGACCTTTCCCGCTTCTTTCGAGAAAACGTTGACGACCTCCGCGCGAAGTCCGGGCGTTTCCATCGCGAGCCGTATATAGTCCTCCTTGTCTGCGGCTCTCGGAAGACGCTTCTGCTCCGATCTGAATCGCCCGAAAGAATCCTGCGGTGTTTCGGCGTTTCGTCCGATCACGATCTCCTTGTACACCGCGGCACTGACCTTTTGTCCTCCTATATCCGCCGAAAAAGAAACATTTTCTTTCACTCTGCCGTCCGCGCCCAAGGTATTTCCTCTTTTATCCAGCTGAATGAGCTCGCGTATATCGGAATTGAAGCAGCTCGTCGGAGGCAATTTGAAATAATCGTCCGAAATAATCTCCAATCTCAAAAACGCCGTGCTTTCATCAAATTCCTCGGGCAGACTTATATTGATGAAACCGCTCTGATATAATCCGTAAGTGCCGTCCTTTACGGGACATTCTGCTTCCGCATTTTTTGTGATCAGACGTGCCTTTATCTTCGCCCGCGAATAAAAGTCGTCTCTCATGAGATTTGTTCCTTTTTCGTCGTCGGGCGAAAAATAAAGAGGGAGAATACCGCCTTTAAACGGCGTAAGGTCTTGCCTGATAAGAACGCCGCCGTTTTCGCAAAGGGTTACTTCGGGCTTATCGGCAGCTGTGATCATATCGCCGATAGGTCTATAGGGAATATCTCCGATATAAAAAACGGTTTTTTTTGTTACCGAAGCGGTTTCCTCCGAAAAAAAACGAGCTAAAATAACCGCGGGCTCAGCCGCTCTCACCGTCGTTCCGATAAGCCTCAGATAACTCTCCAGATGTCTTTCGGTGATACGTGAAAGGTAATACCGCTGCATTTCCGTCAACCACATAAGCATTTCCAGAAAAGTGATCCCCGGGTCGTGAGCATTGAAGTCCGTCCACTCGTGGCATAATTGAGGAATCTCGGAAACGGATCTGTTCATAAGCTCGGAAAAGCTCACGTCGTCTAAATTTTCAAGCTCCGGCATAATAATCACCCGTCTTCGTAAATAACCTTAATTTGTACCGCGCCTGTGCCGATCGGCAGCATATCCGACAATTTGGAATAAACCTTTTTTCGAATATCTTCGGCACTTATACCGCCCGACGGCGTGATCTCAACAACCAGCCCTCCGCCGCGATCGGCGGATACACGCGCCGATACGATATCGCCGCCGATCAGAAGTTCTTCAATATCTCTTTTTGTTACGGGGCGGTTTCGGTGTCTGAGCTCTCCGGCGAGCCGCGCTTCCGTATGAGACACGTCCTCGCTGTCGCAGCCGCCTGTTAGCGGAAATGGATTTACAGCGCCGAGGATCGAACCGTCCGTGAGCGAGGGAACGAACTCCTGCCATGCGGGAAGATTCCCTGCCGTACCTCCTCCGCAGCGGTAATTCAGCCTGACCGTGCGGCTGTTCGCGGGCAACGTCAGTGCGGGAGAAAAGCGAACAATACCCTCCGCTTTATCAAGCGTCCAGTTGTCGTGCAGAGGCTCCCATTTTTCCTCTTGGTTTTTCTTGGCGGTATTTATATGGACCTGCAATCCGAGTATGTTTTTACGGTCAAGATTTATTCTTTCGATGACGCTGTCGGAGCAAAAGCTTTCTATTTCCTCCCGCTGCGTGATGGGTACGCAGTTTAAAAGCAGACCGCTCAGCGCGATATTCTCGTTCGGAGATAGCTCGGCTTTGATCCAATATGCCGTTCTTCCGAATATCGCGCGCTGCATAGGCGTAGTCCGCAGTTCAAAACCGAAAAATCCCGTAAGGTCGGTTTGCGGAATTACTCTCTCCCATCCGTTCTCGGAGAATACGCTCCATTCGGCATGACCGAGCCGATTTGGACATACCAGGAGCGTAAAATTACGCACCGGAGCGTCAAACCCTATATAAAGCGCGGACTTCGGCAGCTTAACAAACGGATAAACGCGCAGAACAGAGCTTTTTTCGCAGTTGTTTGCGATAACGACATCGGAAACCGAGATCGGTCTGTCATATTTATAGGAAACACGGATATTTTCAAGTCGCGGGAGATAAATCTCCGACGGAAGCGCATACGCGTTTTTCATTCTTTTTATCCTTGCTCTTACGCACAAACGCTGTGCCGCTCCAATTTGCACGGGCGAAATATCGGACGGACACACGAACTTCAATTCGTAATGTGATTTTGGGACAATATGGTCATCTCCGTCAACTCCCGAAAAAATATTTTTATGTTCCTCAAGCTCACGGATCGCCGCAAATCCCGTTTCGTTCCAATACTCCCACACCGCCTCGTCAACGGCGATCTTTTTTCGCTCAGGTTCGCGGACGTCACTTTTTTTGACAAAAAGCTTATCGGGGATAACCGGCTCGGGGAGCTCACCCAAAACCGCTGTGTCAAAATCAATATCGAACGCAAGCGTGACGACCGATCCCGATTTGGATAAAGCCGCGGCACTTTCAATATAAACCGAATCATATACGGCGGGATACTCCC